>NZ_CP109137.1:3955326-4263492 GCF_035918095.1 Streptomyces sp. NBC_01750 | reverse complement strand
AGGAGCCCAGCCTCGACGAGCAGATCGCCGCCTACCAGCGAGAGTTCGGCGACCTGGATCCCCAGGTCGAGAAGGTCGTCTCGGCACTCGGCCGGCTCAACCGCCGGATGAACGTGGCGTACGGCCGCCAGGTCGCCACCCTCGGCATCAGCAACGCCGAGTGGGAGGTCCTGAAAACCCTGGTGCTCGCGGGCTCTCCGTACCGGATGGGCCCGGGCGAGCTCGCCAAGCGGCTCGGCCTCACTCCGGCCGCGATGACCCACCGCATCGACCGCATGGCGGCCGACGGCCTGGTCACGCGCGACCGCGACGAGAACAACCGGGTGCGGGTCATCGTGGAACTGACGGACGAGGGCCGTACGAAGTGGCTCGAGGCGATGCGCATGGCGACGCACTTCGAGGAGGACCTGCTCCAGGACCTCTCGGCGGACGAGCGGGGTGTGCTCGGCGAGCTCCTGATCCGTGTCCTGCGCCGCGTGGAGCATGCCCAGCCGGACGCCGGCGGCCGCCTCACCGACCTGGACTAGGACCGGGGGTGAACGGCGGGTGGGTCGGAGTTGACGCACCCTTCACCGGCGCGTAAAGTTCTTCGAGTTGTCACGGAGCCGGAACGGTTCTGCGGCAGCCACTCCCGCCGCGACTGCGGCAACCAAACTCAGCACGATCTCCCGCCGGGAATGGATTTTGGCATGCCGAAATTCATTTCGAAGACTCGATTATGAGTCGCCTGAGGAATCCGCTAGAGTTTGGGCGTCGGAACGGCCCAACAGCCGGAAAGACAAATCCCGCTGACTGGGAATCAGGTCCGAAAGGATCTGATAGAGTCGGAACCGCCGGAAAGCCGAAAGGCTGGAAAGCGAAACCTCGCTCCGACGGGGAATCGGACACGAAAGAGTCTGATAGAGTCGGAAACGCAAGACCGAAGGGAAGCGCCCGGAGGAAAGCCTCGGACAGTGTTCTGCGGGTGAGTACAAAGGAAGCGTCCGTTCCTTGAGAACTCAACAGCGTGCCAAAAGTCAACGCCAGATATGTTGATACCCCGGCCTGTTTCGGCAGGTTCGAGGTTCCTTTGAAAGTCCTGTCCCTGCTCATTGCAGCGGGGCAGGCAATGACACAGCGAGGACGCTGTGAACAGTCGGTCTTATTCCGACCGGCTGTTCCGCTCTTGTGGTGTTGATCCCGATTACGGGAGAACATTCATGGAGAGTTTGATCCTGGCTCAGGACGAACGCTGGCGGCGTGCTTAACACATGCAAGTCGAACGATGAAGCCCTTCGGGGTGGATTAGTGGCGAACGGGTGAGTAACACGTGGGCAATCTGCCCTTCACTCTGGGACAAGCCCTGGAAACGGGGTCTAATACCGGATAACACTCCTTCCTGCATGGGGAGGGGTTGAAAGCTCCGGCGGTGAAGGATGAGCCCGCGGCCTATCAGCTTGTTGGTGGGGTGATGGCCTACCAAGGCGACGACGGGTAGCCGGCCTGAGAGGGCGACCGGCCACACTGGGACTGAGACACGGCCCAGACTCCTACGGGAGGCAGCAGTGGGGAATATTGCACAATGGGCGAAAGCCTGATGCAGCGACGCCGCGTGAGGGATGACGGCCTTCGGGTTGTAAACCTCTTTCAGCAGGGAAGAAGCGAAAGTGACGGTACCTGCAGAAGAAGCGCCGGCTAACTACGTGCCAGCAGCCGCGGTAATACGTAGGGCGCAAGCGTTGTCCGGAATTATTGGGCGTAAAGAGCTCGTAGGCGGCTTGTCACGTCGGATGTGAAAGCCCGGGGCTTAACCCCGGGTCTGCATTCGATACGGGCTAGCTAGAGTGTGGTAGGGGAGATCGGAATTCCTGGTGTAGCGGTGAAATGCGCAGATATCAGGAGGAACACCGGTGGCGAAGGCGGATCTCTGGGCCATTACTGACGCTGAGGAGCGAAAGCGTGGGGAGCGAACAGGATTAGATACCCTGGTAGTCCACGCCGTAAACGTTGGGAACTAGGTGTTGGCGACATTCCACGTCGTCGGTGCCGCAGCTAACGCATTAAGTTCCCCGCCTGGGGAGTACGGCCGCAAGGCTAAAACTCAAAGGAATTGACGGGGGCCCGCACAAGCAGCGGAGCATGTGGCTTAATTCGACGCAACGCGAAGAACCTTACCAAGGCTTGACATATACCGGAAAGCATCAGAGATGGTGCCCCCCTTGTGGTCGGTATACAGGTGGTGCATGGCTGTCGTCAGCTCGTGTCGTGAGATGTTGGGTTAAGTCCCGCAACGAGCGCAACCCTTGTTCTGTGTTGCCAGCATGCCCTTCGGGGTGATGGGGACTCACAGGAGACTGCCGGGGTCAACTCGGAGGAAGGTGGGGACGACGTCAAGTCATCATGCCCCTTATGTCTTGGGCTGCACACGTGCTACAATGGCCGGTACAATGAGCTGCGATGCCGCGAGGCGGAGCGAATCTCAAAAAGCCGGTCTCAGTTCGGATTGGGGTCTGCAACTCGACCCCATGAAGTCGGAGTTGCTAGTAATCGCAGATCAGCATTGCTGCGGTGAATACGTTCCCGGGCCTTGTACACACCGCCCGTCACGTCACGAAAGTCGGTAACACCCGAAGCCGGTGGCCCAACCCCTTGTGGGAGGGAGCTGTCGAAGGTGGGACTGGCGATTGGGACGAAGTCGTAACAAGGTAGCCGTACCGGAAGGTGCGGCTGGATCACCTCCTTTCTAAGGAGCACTTCTTACCGGGCTTGCCCGGTCAGAGGCCAGAACACCGGCGAATGTCCGGTGCTGGTTGCTCATGGGTGGAACGTTGACTATTCGGCACGATCGGTTTGGGACTGTCAGTACTGCTTCGGCGTGGAACACAGGATCTGGACCGGACGTGCCGGGCGCGCTGTTGGGTATCTGAGGGTGCGAGCGTGAGCTCGCCCTTCGCGATGCCGGCCCCGGTGAACTCGCTCGTGAGAGCGGGGTGGTGGGTGGCTGGTCGTTGTTTGAGAACTGCACAGTGGACGCGAGCATCTGTGGCCAAGTTTTTAAGGGCGCACGGTGGATGCCTTGGCACCAGGAACCGATGAAGGACGTGGGAGGCCACGATAGTCCCCGGGGAGCCGTCAACCAGGCTTTGATCCGGGGGTTTCCGAATGGGGAAACCCGGCAGTCGTCATGGGCTGTCACCCGCTGCTGAACACATAGGCAGTGTGGAGGGAACGAGGGGAAGTGAAACATCTCAGTACCCTCAGGAAGAGAAAACAACCGTGATTCCGGGAGTAGTGGCGAGCGAAACCGGATGAGGCCAAACCGTATGCGTGTGATACCCGGCAGGGGTTGCGCATACGGGGTTGTGGGATCGCACTTCAACAGTCTGCCGGCTGTTGGGCGAGTCAGAAACCGTTGATGTAGGCGAAGGACATGCGAAAGGTCCGGCGTAGAGGGTAAGACCCCCGTAGCTGAAACATCAACGGCTTGCTTGTGCGACACCCAAGTAGCACGGGGCCCGAGAAATCCCGTGTGAATCTGGCGGGACCACCCGCTAAGCCTAAATATTCCCTGGTGACCGATAGCGGATAGTACCGTGAGGGAATGGTGAAAAGTACCGCGGGAGCGGAGTGAAATAGTACCTGAAACCGTGTGCCTACAAGCCGTGGGAGCGTCGCTGGCAGCACTTGTGCTGTCAGTCGTGACTGCGTGCCTTTTGAAGAATGAGCCTGCGAGTTTGCGGTGTGTTGCGAGGTTAACCCGTGTGGGGAAGCCGTAGCGAAAGCGAGTCCGAACAGGGCGATTCAGTAGCGCGCTCAAGACCCGAAGCGGAGTGATCTAGCCATGGGCAGGTTGAAGCGGAGGTAAGACTTCGTGGAGGACCGAACCCACCAGGGTTGAAAACCTGGGGGATGACCTGTGGTTAGGGGTGAAAGGCCAATCAAACTCCGTGATAGCTGGTTCTCCCCGAAATGCATTTAGGTGCAGCGTCGTGTGTTTCTTGCCGGAGGTAGAGCACTGGATAGGCGATGGGCCCTACCGGGTTACTGACCTTAGCCAAACTCCGAATGCCGGTAAGTGAGAGCGCGGCAGTGAGACTGTGGGGGATAAGCTCCATGGTCGAGAGGGAAACAGCCCAGAGCATCGACTAAGGCCCCTAAGCGTACGCTAAGTGGGAAAGGATGTGGAGTCGCAGAGACAACCAGGAGGTTGGCTTAGAAGCAGCCACCCTTGAAAGAGTGCGTAATAGCTCACTGGTCAAGTGATTCCGCGCCGACAATGTAGCGGGGCTCAAGCGTACCGCCGAAGTCGTGTCATTCGTACACATATCCCCAACGGGAGTACGGATGGGTAGGGGAGCGTCGTGTGCCGGGTGAAGCCGCCGCGGAAGCGAGTGGTGGACGGTTCACGAGTGAGAATGCAGGCATGAGTAGCGATACACACGTGAGAAACGTGTGCGCCGATTGACTAAGGGTTCCTGGGTCAAGCTGATCTGCCCAGGGTAAGTCGGGACCTAAGGCGAGGCCGACAGGCGTAGTCGATGGACAACCGGTTGATATTCCGGTACCCGCTTTGAAACGCCCAGTATCGAGCCCATTAATGCTAAGGCCGTGAAGCCGCCCTGATCTCTTCGGAGTTGAGGGGAGTGGTGGAGCCGCCGGCCCAAGATGGTAGTAGGTAAGCGATGGGGTGACGCAGGAAGGTAGTCCAGCCCGGGCGGTGGTTGTCCCGGGGTAAGGGTGTAGGCCGTGTGATAGGCAAATCCGTCACACATCAAGGCTGAGACCTGATGCCGAGCCGATTGTGGTGAAGTGGATGATCCTATGCTGTCGAGAAAAGCCTCTAGCGAGTTTCATGGCGGCCCGTACCCTAAACCGACTCAGGTGGTCAGGTAGAGAATACCGAGGCGTTCGGGTGAACTATGGTTAAGGAACTCGGCAAAATGCCCCCGTAACTTCGGGAGAAGGGGGGCCATCACCGGTGACGGCATTTACTGCCAGAGCTGGGGGTGGCCGCAGAGACCAGCGAGAAGCGACTGTTTACTAAAAACACAGGTCCGTGCGAAGCCGTAAGGCGATGTATACGGACTGACGCCTGCCCGGTGCTGGAACGTTAAGGGGACCGGTTAGTCACATTTCGGTGTGGCGAAGCTGAGAACTTAAGCGCCAGTAAACGGCGGTGGTAACTATAACCATCCTAAGGTAGCGAAATTCCTTGTCGGGTAAGTTCCGACCTGCACGAATGGCGTAACGACTTCTCGACTGTCTCAACCATAGGCCCGGTGAAATTGCACTACGAGTAAAGATGCTCGTTTCGCGCAGCAGGACGGAAAGACCCCGGGACCTTTACTACAGTTTGATATTGGTGTTCGGTTCGGCTTGTGTAGGATAGGTGGGAGACTTTGAAGCGGCCACGCCAGTGGTTGTGGAGTCGCCGTTGAAATACCACTCTGGTCGTGCTGGATGTCTAACCTGGGTCCGTGATCCGGATCAGGGACAGTGTCTGATGGGTAGTTTAACTGGGGCGGTTGCCTCCTAAAGAGTAACGGAGGCGCCCAAAGGTTCCCTCAGCCTGGTTGGCAATCAGGTGTTGAGTGTAAGTGCACAAGGGAGCTTGACTGTGAGACCGACGGGTCGAGCAGGGACGAAAGTCGGGACTAGTGATCCGGCGGTGGCTTGTGGAAGCGCCGTCGCTCAACGGATAAAAGGTACCCCGGGGATAACAGGCTGATCTTCCCCAAGAGTCCATATCGACGGGATGGTTTGGCACCTCGATGTCGGCTCGTCGCATCCTGGGGCTGGAGTCGGTCCCAAGGGTTGGGCTGTTCGCCCATTAAAGCGGTACGCGAGCTGGGTTTAGAACGTCGTGAGACAGTTCGGTCCCTATCCGCTGCGCGCGCAGGAGTCTTGAGAAGGGCTGTCCCTAGTACGAGAGGACCGGGACGGACGAACCTCTGGTGTGCCAGTTGTCCTGCCAAGGGCATGGCTGGTTGGCTACGTTCGGAAAGGATAACCGCTGAAAGCATCTAAGCGGGAAGCCTGCTTCGAGATGAGGACTCCCACCCCCTTGAGGGGTTAAGGCTCCCAGTAGACGACTGGGTTGATAGGCCAGATGTGGAAGCCGGGCAACCGGTGAAGCTGACTGGTACTAATAGGCCGAGGGCTTGTCCTCAGTTGCTCGCGTCCACTGTGTTAGTTCTGAAGCAACGAACTGTCGAGTCCCCCTGTGCGGGGATTCCGGGTCGTACATCTTCATAGAGTTTCGGTGGTCATAGCGTTAGGGAAACGCCCGGTTACATTCCGAACCCGGAAGCTAAGCCTTTCAGCGCCGATGGTACTGCAGGGGGGACCCTGTGGGAGAGTAGGACACCGCCGAACAATCATTGTGGGAAAGCCCCGCACCGTTATGGTGCGGGGCTTTTCTGCGTTCAGAACCTATGGCGCGACGCTACGGAGCGGGGGGCGGGGCCACGCGGTGCGGAGTACCGGAGTACGACGGTGAAACCCCGTTGCTCAGAGGCACAGGCCCGGTCAGTATCGGCAGATGGATCAGAACGACTATGTCATCCGCGCGGTGCGCGCCGAGGAGTGGGCGAAGGCCAGGGAGCTCCGGCTCGCCGCTCTGCAGGACCCCGCCGCACCCCTCGCCTTCCTGGAGACGTACGAGCAGGCCGTGGAGCGGCCGGACGGCTTCTGGCAGGACCGGGCCTCCGCAGCGGCGGAGGGGATCGTCGCACGCCAGTTCATCGCGGAGCACGCGGACGGGCGGTGGGTCGGCACACTCACGGTCCTCGTCGAGCGGCCGGCCGGAGAGGTGCGGTTCGGGGAGGCGGCAAAGACCGACCAGACGCATGTGGTCGGGGTGTTCGTGCGGCCCGAGGTGCGCGGTGCGGGTCTTGGGGAGGCGCTGTTCGAGGCGGCGGTGGAGTGGTCCTGGTCGCTGGCGGGGCCGCCTGTGGAGCGGGTGCGGCTGTATGTGGACGAGCGCAACGCGCGTGCCGAGGCGTTCTACCGGCGCATCGGGTTTGTGCCGAGCGGGGACTCCGTACCCGCGCCCGGGGATTCCACGGCACGCGAGGTGGAGCTCGAGGTCAAGCGGTAGCTCCCGCAGTCAGCAGTTCACTCCTTGGCCGGTGCTGGGCTATTGGGGGAGCGGCTCGGGCCAGCGGGCTCGCGCCTGTTCGACGGAACGGAGCAGGACCAGGGTCGGCAGGCCCTGGTCCTGACCGGTTGCCAGCAGCTCCGGAAGGCTGGGAAGGGGAGCCACGGCCGCGACGTCGTCCAGGACGAGCGTCATTGGTGGGTCGAGCCGACCGTCGGATGACCGTGCGGCCATGCGGCGGCCGTGCTCGACCACGTCTGCGGCGAGTGCGGTGAGCAGAGGCATCGCGCCGGGGTGGGTTCTGGGGTCCTCGATCTGTTCACCCACCACATAAAGGGTTCCCCCTTCGTTTATGAATGATTCCAAGGTGAGGGAATCCGTTCGGTTTGGGGTGCAAGCCTCACGAATGTGGATCGAGGAGAGCGCGGAGAGCGCGCGTACCACCAACTGCTGGGCGATCTCCCGGCGTTCGGGATGCCCGGTGAGGGCGGACTCGAGCAGCCCGGCGAGTCCGGCGGTGGCCTTGGGGTGCGTACGGAGGATGCGTACCGCGTCATGGGCGTTGCCGCCCTGTGCCCAGCGGTGGAGCTGCTTGAACGGGCGTCCGTCCACAGCGGCGGCATGCAGCCAGCAGCGCACGAGCGTTTCCGCGGTGTCGGCCATGGCCGCGTCGAGGAGAGCGCGGGGTCTTATGGGCGCGAGCAGTGCGGCGGCGCGTGCGGCGGCGGTGTCGGCGTTCTCGCAGTGCGCGGTGGGCGACCAGTGGAGGCGGGCGGGCGTGTCGCAGAGATGCCCGGGATCGTAGACGAGAACGGGACCGAGCTTGGCCCGCGCGTCCTTGGTCCCGGCCCACACGGTGGGATCGGAAGTGACGACGAGCGCCGGCCCTTCGGCGTCGAGGACGGCCTGAACGGTGACCGGGCGACGGGTGGCGGGGTTGCCGTAGAGGATCCGGGTGGTGCGGGGGACAGGGACGAGGTGCGTCTCCCGCCCGGCCGCGCCGTGCGCCGTGAAGGGGTTGGGGCCCGCGGGCCCGGTGTGCGGGCTCGCGGCTGCGCCGTCACCCGCCGTGGCATGGGCCGGGTGGGGGCTCGCCACTGCGCTGTCGCCGGGCGCGGATGGTGGGGTGCCGGGCTGGTGCCCGGTTCCCGGGTAGGCGTGCGCGTCTTGGCTCGCGACTGGGGCGTACGGGCCCGTGGACGCTTCCGGTGAGGGGGTGACGGGGCCGGAGCCGGAGCCGGCTCGGGGGTCCCAGCCGTTCCCTCCCTGGTCGGCAGCCCGCGGCTGCCCGCGGCGGCTGTCAGCCGGCTTCGCCGGGTCCGGGCCTCCCGTGGGCGCGTCCGCGGCCGAGGAGCCCGCCGGGTCCCAGCCCTCCGTCTTCGCGACGCCGGCGAACCGATGTGAGGGCGAACCGGAGACGCGGCCCGCGCGGACCGCGCGCCAGCGGGCGAGCGTGCCGAGGACGAACACCGTCAGTACCACCAGCACCATCAACTCACCTATGGCCAGGCCCCAGAACAGCCCGTACCCCGACAGCTCCGCCGGCGGAGTGTCCGGCCATGCGGCCGGGAGGTCGTGCGGCTTGGACGCCAGCGCCCGCATGGCCAGCGGCGTGCGGGTGAAGGTGACGCCCGCCGGCCACGAGCCGTGCGTCATCAGAGCCGCCAGCCCCGTGGCAGTCCAGACCAGCAGGGTCAGCCCGAGCAGGAAACCGAGCAGGCCCACCAGCAGGCCGTCGGGGATACCGCGCTCGTCCCGGTCCTCGGCGTGTTGGTAGTGACGGCGGTCGCGCATGTCATGCCACCGTTGACTCGGAGGACTCGTCCAGCTGCTGCCGCTCGACCAGGGCCGCGCGCTGCTCCGCCTCCCACTCCGCGGCGGCCACGTCCTCGGGCAGCGCAGGCCCCGAGGATTCCGTCATCGCCCGGTCCGTGAAGACCAGTGGTCTCTCCGCCTCCGTCACCAGGTGTTTGACCACCTGGACGTTGCCGTTGACGTCCCAGACCGCGATGCCGGGAGTGAGCGTCGGAATGATTTCCACCGCCCATCGCGGCAGGCCGAGCACACGGCCCGTCGCCCGTGCCTCGTCCGCCTTCTGTGCGTAGATCGTTCTCGTCGACGCCATCTTCAGGATCGCCGCCGCCTCCCGTGCCGCAGCCCCGTCGACCACGTCCGAGAGATGGTGGACGACGGCCACGAAGGACAGGCCCAGCCGGCGGCCGAACTTCAGCAGGCGCTGGAAGAGCTGCGCCACAAAGGGCGAGTTGATGATGTGCCACGCCTCCTCCACCAGGAAGATGCGTTTCTTGCGGTCCGGGCGGATCCAGGTGTGCTCCAGCCACACCCCCACGATCGCCATCAGGATCGGCATGGCGATCGAGTTCCGGTCGATGTGCGAGAGGTCGAAGACGATCAGCGGCGCGTCCAGGTCGATCCCCACCGTCGTGGGTCCGTCGAACATGCCGCGCAGGTCACCGTCGACCAGTCGGTCCAGGACGAGCGCGACATCCAGGCCCCACGCGCGTACGTCGTCTATGTCGACGTTCATGGACTCGGCGGACTCCGCCTCCGGGTGCCGCAGCTGGTCCACGATGTCGGTCAGCACCGGCTGCCGGTCGAGGATCGTCTCGTTGACGTACGCGTGCGCCACCTTCAGCGCGAAGCCCGAGCGCTCGTCGAGTCCGTGCCCCATGGCGACCTCGATGATCGTACGGAGCAGGGCGAGCTGTCCCGTCGTCGTGATCGCGGGGTCGAGCGGATTGAGCCGGATACCGCCGTCCAGTGCCGTCATCGGGTCCAGCCGGATGGGAGTTATCCCCAGCTCCTGGGCGACGAGGTTCCACTCGCCCACTCCGTCCTCGCCCTGCGCGTCCAGCACCACCACCTGGCGGTCGCGGAAGCGCAACTGCCGGAGTACGTAAGTCTTCTCGAGCGCGGACTTGCCGTTGCCGGACTCGCCGAGCACCAGCCAGTGGGGGGCCGGCAGCTGCTGGCCGTACAGCTGGAAGGGGTCGTAGATATAGCCCTTGCCGCTGTACACCTCGCGGCCGATGATCACGCCGGAGTCACCGAGGCCGGGCGCGGCGGTGGGGAGGTAGACGGCCTGCGCCTGCCCCGTCGACGTACGGACAGGCAGGCGGGTCGTCTCCACCTTCCCGAACAGGAAGGAGATGAAGGCATCCGTGAAGACGGACAGCGGATCTCGCATGGCGGACTGCCCTCTCGTTCAGCGTCGGATGCCGGTCGCGAACGGCAAGGTGTTCACAAAGGCCCGGTGGTGCTCGCGGTCGCACCACTCCAGCTTCAGGTACGACTTGCCGGCCGAGGCCCTGATCGTGCGTTTGTCCCGGGCCAGGGCCTCGGGCGAACGCGATGACACAGTGATGTACCCGACGAGGTTGACCCCGGCCGCACCGCTGGCCAGATCTTCACCCCGCTGGTCGAGCCGTCCGTGGGCGGCGATGTCGCGGGGGTCGACGGTCCGGTTCATCTTGGCGGCGCGGCTCGCGTCCGCCTCGTCGTTCGTCTTCTCGGTGAGCATCCGCTCGATGGCGACCTCGGTGGGCTCCAGGTCCATGCAGACCGCGACCGTGCGGATCACATCGGGCGTGTGGACGAGCAGCGGCGCCAGGAAGTTGACGCCGACCGGTGTCATCGGCCACTCCTTCACCCAGGCGGTGGAGTGACACCAGGGTGCGCGGGTGGACGACTCACGGGTCTTCGCCTGCAGATACGTCGGCTGCATGGCGTCCAGCTCGGCCGGCCAGGCGTTCCGTTTCGTCATCGCCTGGATGTGGTCGATGGGGTGGTCGGGGTCGTACATCGAGTGGACGAGAGAGGCAAGACGGCCCTGGCCGAGCGGCTGGCGGACCCGGATGTCCGCCTCGGCGAGACGGGCACAGATGTCGGTGAGCTCGCGGGCCATGACGACGGCGAGGCCCGCGTCCTTGTCGAGCTTGCGGCCGGACTGCGGACGGGCGGCACGGGCCATCGCGTGGGCCTCGGCGGCCAGTTCACGGGTGTAGTGCATGCACGCGACGAGGTACGCGCGGTGCTGCTCGCTGGAGGTGGAGACCATCGACTGGAGCTGGTCGTACGAGTCCCGCAGCCACATCGGCGTCTGCTGGTCGCCGCGCTGGGCAACGTCCTTGGCGTGCGCGTCGGGGTCGGCGGGGAGCGTACGGGCGAGCATCTGAAGGCGCGTCACAAAGCCGTCGCCGTTGGCCACATGCTTCAGCAGCGTGCCGAAGCGGTCGACGAGGGCTTCCTGGTCCTCGCTGTCGCGCAGTCCGACGCCGGGGCCCTCGATCTCGATGGCGGCGGTGACGGTACGGCGGTCGGCGTGCAGCAGTACGGCGATCTCGTCCGGACCGAAGGGTGCGGCGAGCCAGTTGATCCTGCCGATGCCCGGGGGCGGGCCGACCTCGATCTCACGGCCGTCGAGGTGGATACCGGCCTCGGCGGCTGAGGAGCGGTAGAGGGTGCCGCCGCGCAGGGTGCGCTTGTAACTGCGGTTGATCTCGAACCACTTGTAGAAGGTGCGGTGCTTGAACGGGACGTACACGGCGGCGAGAGCGAGGAGCGGGAAGCCCATCAGCAGCACGATCCGCAGGGACAGGACGGGGACCAGCAGCCCGCTCATCATGCCGAGGAACGCGCCGGCGATGATCAGCGCGATCTCGCCGGTCTCGCGGTTCTTGCCGACGATCGCGTTCGGCCGGGCACGGCCGATGAGATACGTACGGCGGGGCGTGATCGCTTGGGACTGGGTGGTCAACGCCCTCCACCTCCTGTGCTCTTGCGGTTGCTGTGCGGGGTGCTGGTGCCGGGACTGCTACGGGGCGGGGGCGCGGCGGGGGCGGATCCGCCTCCTCCGGCGCTGCCGCCGGGGTTGCGGCTGCTGTGCGCGGCGACGCCTCCGCTGATGGGGTTGGCGGGGCGCGGGGCGCTGCCGTTGTTGCTGTCGCCGCCGCCCTGGTTGCCGCGGCTGCTGTGGGTCTTGATGCCCTGCGAGACGAGGGCGGCGGGGGAGCTGATGACGGCGGCCGCGGCGTTCTCGGCGCCGTTCTGCAGGCGGTTGTTGCGGGAGGCGGCGATCTCGTCGCCGAAACCGGGGACGAAGCGGTAGATCATCGCTGAGGCGAAGATGGCGAGCAGGATGATCGCGAGGCCGGAGACGACGGCGGAGAAGGACTCGGGCCCCTTGTCGGCGGCGAGGGCGCCCGCGAGTCCGAGAACGATGGCGATCACGGGCTTGACCAAGATGATCGCGATCATGATGCCGGCCCAGCGGCGGACGTGCCCCCACATGTTCTTGTCGACTAGTCCGGCGTAGACGACGACGCCGAGAAGGGCACCGATGTAGAGCAGCACGGCGCGGATGAACAGCTCGAGATAGAGCACACCCGCGGCGAGAACGGTGACGAGCGAGACGACGATCAGCATGATCGGCCCGCCGCCGATGTCGGTGCCCTTCTTCAGGGCGCCGGCGAAGTTCCCGAAGAACTGGTCGGTCTGGCCGCTGGTGCCGCCGGCGATGACCTCGGTGACACCGTCGGTCGCGGAGACGAGGGTGTAGAGGATCAGCGGGGTGAAGGCGGACGCGAGGACGGTCAGCCAGAGGAAGCCGACGGCCTCGGAAATGGCGGTGGTGAGGGGGACGCCGCGGATGGCGCGCTTGGCGACGGCGAGGAGCCAGAGGACGAGCGTGAGGATGGTGGCGGCGGCGAAGACGACGGCGTACTGGGAGAGGAATGCGGTGTTGGTGAAGTCGACGGTGGCGGTGGACTTCACGGCTTTGGAGAGGGTGTCGACGGTCCACACGGCGGCGTCGGCGCAGCCGCGGGCGAGGGAGGAGAGGGGGTCGAGGGCGTCGGCGGGGTCGGGAGGGGTGGAGCGGGGGGCGCCGCCGGGGGCGCCGTTGTCGCAGTAGTCACGTGCGGGGCCCGCGATGAGCCCGCACGGGTTGTCGCTCTTGCTCGGCGTGGGCGTCGGCGTAGGGGCAGCGGTGGCTCGGGCCGCGAACAGGAACGCCGCCGTGTGGACGGCCGTCACGACGGTCAGGATGGAGCGCGTCCGAGGGTGAGGGTTAACGGGCATACGTGAACCCTCCGAATTCCTTGACCGCGCCGGCGATTTCGTCGGACCCGGACACGGGATTGTCACCGGTGACCGGTGTGGGTCCAGTCTTCTGGCTGGTCTCCAGGATCTTCCAGTCGGACCCGTTCCACTTCAGCTTGACGTTTACCGTGAACCAGCCGCTCGTCACCGGCTTGGTGGACTTCTCGCCCGTCAGCCCGAACAGGCCCATGCACCAGACGTCGACGGCAGCCGTCTCGCCCGCGAAGTCCAGGACTTTGGTGCCCGCGGGCAGTGTGCGATTGACGAACGTCGACCCCGCTGGGGCGGCGCCATCGGCACTCAGGCCGATCTGCGCGAGGAACGCAGTGGAGTAGTCGGCGTCGAACCCCGACTGGAGGTTGTTCAGCGTGCTGGCGTCGGCGACGGACTTTACGATGTCGTGACGACGCGGCTGGTTGAACATGCCGTCAGAACCCAGCGCCACCGCATAGTTCGCCGCCGCGCTCTGCGCCCCCTGCTCGTCCTTCGCGTACCCCGAAGGAATCCCCCCGGCCTTCTCCTCCACCGGCTTCACCCCTGTCGCCGCCGTCGGCTGTGCCGCCGCCTCCTTGCCCCTGCCTTCCGACGGGTCGGCCTCGCCCCCGCCGCCGCCCTGGTTCGCGAACGCGATAGCCGCGATCAGCAGCACCACCACGCCCACCACTGTGATGAGGGAGCGTGAGCTCCGTACGGGTCTGCGCGCGCCGCCGTAGACGTCGGTTTCGCCGCCGCCCGGCAGGCGCGTACGGGTCTGACCCGAGCCGCCGAACCCCTCCGCCGTACGGCCGCCCGACTCGCCGCCGTAGCCGTGCTCGTCACCGAGGCTCATCTCGGGTAGTCCCCCTCAACCGTTCGCAGTTCCGCGTAGTACGACGCGCATTCCGACACGTAGTACGACGGTAGTCGTGCTGCTTCCCTTGCGGGCGTGGTGTGGTGACTCGACATCAGGGAGACGCAACCTCAAAGGGTGGGCCGGGCACGCCCGGAGAGGACCGGCGGGGGATCAGACAGCCATCCCGTACACGATGGTGAACAGGGTCCCCAGCGACCCGATGATGAAGACGCCGGTCAGACCGGCGACGATCAGGCCCTTTCCCTGTTCGGCGCTGAAAGTGTCGCGCAGTGCCGTCGCTCCGATGCGCTGTTTGGCCGCGCCCCAGATCGCGATGCCGAGGCACAGGAGGATGGCCACGGCCATCACGACCTCGATCATCACTCTGGCCTCGTTCCCCAGGCTCCCGAAAGGCCCCCAGTTCGGAGCGATTCCGCCGATGATGGTGGTGATGTCGCCCTTTTCGGCTGCCAGGATCATGTAACTCACCGCCCCTGTTGGGTTGTTCAGTGCCCTTGCCGCTCGGCATGGGTCGTCGTTCTATCTTCGCTGATGAAACCGCCCCCGTAAGCCGACTTGGAGGGTCTCTTTACCCGATCTCCGCACGTTTGACCGATCCAGCCTCCCTGACCTGCGGTGGCATCGACCGGAGAAGGCGCGAGGAGTACGTATGGTAACTCTGTGTATCACGGAGGGTGACTCCGGGCAATTACTGTCGTTGTTACACGTTTGGGCGCTGCGGACGTCCATCGCCCGCGGTCGTCGATACGACGAGGCCCCCCGTATCTCGTAGGAGGACCGCGGTCCTCCCTCCTGCTCAGTCCTGCTCAGTCGCCGATCTTGTAGGCCGGGTCGACGTAGCAGGGGGAGGTGAGCGAGACCGAGAGGCTGTCGCGGGACTCCTTCTCCCACTTGGAGGCGTCTTTGTACGTCGAGGGGAGCAGCAGCTCGATCCTGGCGGTGTGGTGGTCCTTCTCGTGTTCGACGTCGAGCTGGAGCTGCTTGGCCTCGGACTTCGCGGGCTCGAAGCGGACGACCTTCCACCCCTTGGTGGGCAGGTCCGTGTGGAGCGTGTCCATCGCCCGCTTCAGGGTGCCGGCGTCGGGGGCGTACATCGACCAGAAGTGGCGGACCCGGAAGCCGTTGTCCACGCCGTCGCAGGGGGCGGCGTCGGGGGCTCCGTTGTTGGCCTCGCGCAGGCCGGACGCGTCGTAGATCGCGCTGGATCTGCTGCGGGTCAGGTCCTTGGCCGCGGCGACTTTCATCTGCTGCGGTTCGTAGCCCGGACCGCCTTCGTCTTTGGTCATGGTGGTGCATCCCGTCGCGAGGAGAAGGGCGGCGGCGAGGGCGCCGCCGAGTCGTGCGGTCGTACGGCGGCTCATTGCGAAGTCACTTCCTGGTACCGGCCCGTGACGACGCGGGCCTGGTTGTTGAGGCTTTCCGTGCCGTTGTCCCAGTAGCCACTGTGGCCGCGGGAGCCGTCCGTCGCCACGATGTGCGCACCGAAGTCCGGGTTGGTCGGGGTCAGCGGCTTGACGACGCTGGTGCCGTCCCCGTCCATCCACGAGGGAAGGATGTCGATGTCGAGCTTCTTCGGCGCGTGGCCCCAGCCGCCGAGATCGGGGACGGGGTCGCTCGTGACGAAGGGGATGTTGATGCCGCCGTGCTTGTCATCTCCGACGTACGGGATGGGAACGCCCTTGAGGAATGGGTCGCTGTCGGCCTCCGCGGCGTAGACATGCCCCTTGGGTACGTCCAGGTCCGCGGCGTTGCCGACCTGCATACCAGGGCTGCCGGCGACGAAGATGTCGTCGGCGTCCAGGTGGCCCTGGCGGGCGGCGGAGCCGACAACCGTACTGCCGTAGCTGTGACCGGTCACGGTCAGATGGTCCCGCTCGCCCTCGTGCGAGGCGCGCAGTCCGTCGACGAAGCTGTTCAGCTTGGGGGCACCGTCGTCTGCGTAGTGGCTGAAAGGCGCGTCCTTGACGATGTCCTGGGGCGCGTCGTAGCCGAGCCAGGTGATCGTGGACACGCTCTGCCCGTTCGCCAGGTTGTCGCTGGCGCGCCAGAGGGTCTCCATGCGCTTGATGTCGCCGCCGATGCCCTCCAGGTTCGACGTGGTGCCCGGCACGTACATCGCGGTGTGGGTCGCGGTGTCAGGGTTGCCGTTGGCGACGATCGCGTGGCCGTTGCCCTTGGTGTCGAAGCCGAGGAGGTAAGCCTCGGGCAGCGGGCGCTCGCCGGGCCGCTCGGCCCTGCCGGTGCGGTCGAAGCGGTCCTGGATGGCGTTCATGCCCTTCAGGTCCTTCTCCAGCTGCTCCTTGCGGTCCTCGTACTTCTTCTCCCACTCCCGGTAGGCCTCGTTCTTGATGACGGCCGGGTACTGCCCGTTGGGGTTGGGTACGTACTCCTGCGGCGCTTTGGGGATGGCGTTCAGATCCAGCTGGGCCTGGGCGCGTGTCTCGGCGAGGACCATGCGGTTGGCGTCGTCGCGCACGGCTGACGGAATGCCGTCCAGGGCGCCGACGGAGGCCGGGTAGAGCGTGGCGTACTCGTCACGCTTCTCCGGCTCCAGTTTGTTCCACCACGCGGCGTTCTCGGCGGCGGACATGCCCTTGGGGATCTTCGACTCGTCGGCGTACTTGCCGGCCGCTTTCTGCAGATCCCGGGTGTCGTTGGCGGCGTCGGCGAACATCGCGTCGGTGATGTCGAGTCCCTTGACGCCGTCCGGGATCTTGAGCTTGCGCAAGACGCCCGCGTAGCGGCCGTCGATCTCGTTGGCTTCCCGGAGCGCGGTGGCGATGTCCTCGGCGATCTGCTCGGCCAGGGCCTTGTTGGCGTCGCTGCCCCCTTCGGCCCTGCCCGGCAGAAGCGGGATCGGGGCACCGGGGGTTGCGGTGCCCGTCCCGGCGGCGGGCACGAGGGGCGAGGAGACGGGGTACTCGACAGAGCCGTCGGGCTTCACCGTGAACGTCTTGGGGGCATCCGCCAGGGCCCGCTTCAGCTTCCCCTGGGGCCCTGCCAGTTCGGCGGCCAGTCCGTTCAGTGCCGTGCGTATCAGTCCGCACTCGGTGTGTATGTACTGGTAGTTGCGGCTGAGCCGGGTCAGATCGCCGATGGCGGCGTCGGCCGTCCGGCCCTTCTGGGTCTCGCGGAGTCTGGCGAGCATCTCGTTGTCGACCCGGTCCTTGGCGGAGTTGGCGCGGCTGGAGACCTTGCCCCAGCCGACTGCGGCGTCCCGGTACTCGTCGAGATCGAGTTTCTCCAGCTGCTGCCAGGTGATCACTTCGGGCCACCGGCCTTGCCCTCGAACTTCTGCCTGGTCGCGATCTCTCGCTCGCCGAACTCCTTGCCCGCGGTCCTGAGATTGCCCTGGAGCCGGAGGCATTCGTCGCGGACGGCCGTGAGGCGCCCCTTCCAGGAGGTCAGGACCTCGCCCATCGCGGCGGTACTGTCGAGGCCTTCGGTGTTCTTCGCCTCGACCTTGGCAGCGGTCTCCAGATCGGTCAGCGCGGATGCTGAATCGGTGTGCAGAGCGTCCGCGACCCCGGACGCGGTGGTCCAGGGGCCCTGTCCGGCCTTGAGGTCGGTACTGCCGCTGTCGCCCCCGCCACCGGGCGCGTCGACCGAGGCCAGTTTCATCCCGGTGCCGGTGCCGGTGCCGGTGCCGGTGCTGTCGCTGCCGAACAGCTCGCCCCATTTCGCATTGAGCGCCATGCGCCCTCCCCCGTGTCGAGCGGACCAATTTTTTCCGTGAACCCAACGGAAGGTACCGCCTCCGTCGAAACACAACGGAGGCCACACCTGTGGCTGGTGGGGACGATGCGGTGGCGCGATCGGTTCCGGAGAGCGGAGAAATGGGGGAGCGCTCACCCGTCCGGCAGCAGCCGCGGCAGGGAGCCTCGCAGCGGGACAGCCGCGGCAGGACCGCCGGACTGAATGCCCTTCGCCTCAACATCGGTCTTGCCGCGCCGAGTTGGCTATCTTGGACCGTGTGACCGATAACGCGCACTTACTCGCAAGGATCGACACCACGCGCCCCCACACCGCCCGGATCTGGAACTACTGGACCGGTGGCAAGGACAACTACACCGTCGACCGAGAAGCCGGTGACCAGATCCGCGCGCTCCACCCCGGGATCGGCGACTACGCCCTCGCCGACCGGCTGTTCCTGGGGCGGGCCGTGCACCATCTCGCCGCCGAGGTGGGGATCCGGCAGTTCCTCGACATCGGGACCGGGTTGCCCAGCGCCGACAACACCCACGAGGTGGCCCAGCGCGCCGAGCCCGGGGCGCGCACCGTGTATGTGGACAACGATCCCCTCGTCCTCGCGCACGCCCGCGCCCTGCTCACCAGTACGCCCGAGGGCCGCACCGACTATCTCGACGCAGATCTGCGCGACGTCGACACGATTCTGGAGCGCGCCGGCCGGACGCTCGACCTCAGCCGGCCGGTCGCGCTGATGCTGCTCGGCGTCGTGATCTTCATCGAGGACGACGAGGAGTCGTACGACATCGTCCACCGCCTCATGGACGCGCTGCCCGCCGGAAGTCATCTTGTCCTGTCCCACACCATCACCAGCCCGGCGATGCCGGATGTGGATGCCGCCGTCGCGTTCTGGAACGAGCACGGCACGCCCCGGCTCACCCAGCGCACCCCGCGGCAGCTCACCCGGTACTTCGACGGCCTCGAAATGCTGGAGCCCGGCGTGGTTTCGTGTTCCCAATGGCGGCCCGAGGTGACTGCGGATGAGGTTGCCATGTTCGGTGGCGTGGGACGCAAACCCTAGGCGCGCGGGCGGAGACGGGCAGGAACGCGGCTTGGATGGGGGAGGGTTGAGGGCGTGCGAAAAGTCTGGATGGCCGGTGGAGTCGGGATCGGGCTGTGCCTGAGCTTCGTCGCGCTGCTCGTCGTCGGGACCTACTCCGCCGCTGCCGGGCTCATGGGCGGTGTGAACGGCGGCGGTCGTGCCGTCGGGCTGGCCAAGGGTGCAGTGCCCGCGCTCTATCAGCCGCTCGTACAGAAGTGGGGCAACCTCTGCCCGGCCATCAACCCCGCTCTGCTCGCCGCCCAGCTCTATCAGGAGAGCGGCTGGAACCCCAAGGCGCAGAGCCCCGCCGCGGCACAGGGCATCGCGCAGTTCATCCCCGGCACCTGGGCCGCGCACAGCGTCGACGGCGACAAGGACGGCGACCGGGACGTCTGGGATCCGGCCGACGCGATTCCGTCCGCCGCCTCGTACGACTGTGAACTGGCCGGATATGTAAAGAAAGTGCCCGGCAACGCGACCGACAACATGCTCGCCGCGTACAACGCCGGCGCCTACGCCGTCATCAAGTACCAAGGCGTACCGCCGTACCGCGAGACACAGAACTATGTGAAGGTCATCCGCACCCTGGAGAAGAGCTTCGCCAGGCCCGTCGGACGGGTCGAGCCGTCGCGGCAGGCGGCCGGGGCGATCTACTTCGCACAGCAGAAGCTCGGTACGAAGTATCTGTGGGGTGGCAACGGCACGCCCGAACAGGGCGGACGTTTCGACTGTTCCGGGCTGACCCAGGCCGCGTACCGGACCGTCGGGATCGAGCTGCCGCGCGTCGCGAACGACCAGTACAACGCCGGCGAGCATCCGTCACGGGACGAGTTGCTCCCCGGCGATCTGGTCTTCTTCTCCGACGACCTCACCAACTCGCGGGCGATCCGGCATGTCGGGCTCTATGTCGGCGGCGGGTACATGATCGACGCTCCGTACACCGGCGCCGTGATCCGCTTCGACAAGATCGACACTCCGGACTACTTCGGTGCGACCAGGGTCACCAAGGACGGTGCGAAGGCGCTGCCGACGCCGTTGCCGGAAGCCTGACGAGCCGTCCGGAGTGGCTGGAACTCTCTGCTGCGCCACGTCTCTGAGCTGCAACGATGTGTCACTCTTCGATAACGTCATGGTGATCGTTCGGTGGAGAGTGGAACGTATACAGGGAACGGGGCGTTCCCTGGACTGGGACAGCCGCACTGACCATGCAGCAGACACCGCACTGACCACGGGGGTTGGCACAGGCGACGCACTTGGAGGTGCGTCGCGGCAGGCGACAAGGCAAGGGGCCGCAGCAGATGGCTGGACTCGCATTGGGGTTCCCCCTGACGGAGTCAAGGGGCGGGTCCGATCCCGATCTCAGCCTGCTCTACGACATCAACGGCCTGGCCAAGGACGCCCCCTCGTGGCTCGATCGCACCATGGAATTCATCGGCGAGTACGGAATCATGCTCGCGATGGTGCTCGTGGTGCTCTGGTGCTGGTGGAGCGTGCGCCGGCGCGGTACCACCGAGGACTCGGTCTCCGCGGTCGCCGGGCTGGTCTGGGCGCCGCTCGCCGCCGGACTCGCGCTGCTGGTCAACATCCCCATCCGCGGGTTCGTCGAACGGCCGCGGCCGTTCCTGGACCACCAGGGCATTGAAGTCCTGGTGGCCGGAAAGACCGACTACTCCTTCGTGAGCGACCACGCGACGATGGCGATGGCCCTCGGCGCCGGACTCTTCCTCGCGCACCGGAAGTTCGGGCTCGCCGCGATCGGTCTCGCGCTGGCCGAAGGCTTCTGCCGCGTCTACATGGGTGTGCACTATCCGACCGATGTGGTCGGCGGATTCGCGCTCGGGACGGCGGTGACGCTGCTGCTCGCTCCGCTCGCGCTGGCGCTGCTGACACCGCTGATGTCGGCGGTCGCCGGGTCGGGGCGGGTGGCGTGGCTCGTACGGTCGAAGCGGGCGGGGTCGGCGGACCGGCCGGAGACGGTCGGCATTCCGGAGCCGAGGACCGAGGGGACCGGAGCCGGGGACAAAGACCTGGCGGCCTGACGCCCGGCGGCCCGTACCGGCGGGCTGAGGACCGGCCCGCACCTGGCGGGCTGACGCTGGGCCGCCCGCACCTGGCGCCCCTGGGCCGGGTCCGTACGTCGCGGCCTGCGCCCGGCCCCGTAGCCCGGCCGCCCGCCTCCCCGTACGTACTACAGCGCCTGCGGGAAATTGAAGACCCTGTCGGGGTCGTACTGCTTCTTCAGCCGGGTGAGGCGGTCCGCGGCAGGCCCGTAGTACGCCCGGCGCCAGTCGGTCAGCGTCGGATCTATGTAGTTCTGGTACGCGGCTCCCGACGCATACCGGCGCATCGACGCGTGGGCGTTTTTCAGCCAGGCCTGCTGGGCGGTGCCCGAGGTGCCAGGACGCCAGGAGCCGATGTACTGCGCGAGCATCCGGGACCGCCGGTGGACGAACGACGTCGCCAGCGGGTCCACACGGTTGACCGCTCCGCCGAGCGCGGTGAGTGCGATGGAGCCGCCGCCCCCGCCCTGGCCGGGCGTGATCCTCGTGAACGCCTCCGTCGCGGAGATCAGGGCGCGCACTCCGGCCGCGGAGAGGTTGCGGTCGAAGAAGTCGGAGGCCGCGGCGTAGGTCTCGCGCTGCAGCGCGCCCTGAGGCGTACGGCCCGGAGTGGTGCCCGGCAGATGGCACTGCGCCTGGGTGATCGTCGTGCAGTTCGCGTAGCCGAGCATCGCCTCCCGGTAGCTGCGGCGGCGCACCGAGACCGAGCGGGCGGGCGAGCCGGCCTTGTCGGCGAGGCGGTCGAGCGCGTTCTTGAGGTCTCCCTCGCTGCCGAGGGAGAACGCGGCGATGGAGAGGGTCGGCGTGCCGCCGGGCCCGGCGGCGAGATGCGCGGACGACCAGATCTCGTCCGGCTGGTCCGGTCCCCACTGCTGCCAGGCGCCGAGGACGGCCGCGGCTTTCGCCCAGGGCCAGGTGAGATAGGCGGTGACGGTGGGCGGCGTGGGACGTGTACGGAAGTGGAGCCGGGTCACGACGCCGAAGTTGCCGTTGCCGGCACCGCGCAGCGCCCAGAAGAGGTCCTTGTTCTCGGTGGCGCTCGCGGTCAGCTGCTTGCCGTCGGCCGTGACGATGGTCGCGGCGGTGAGGCTGTCGCAGGTCAGGCCGTAGGCGCGTGAGGTGACGCCATGCCCCCCGCCGAGAGTGAGACCGGACACACCGACGGAGGGGCACGAGCCCGCGGGGATGGTGCGGTTGTGGCGGGCGAGGCCGTCGTAGACGTCGATGAGCTTGGCCCCGGCGCCGACGGAGCCGTCCTGGCCGACGCGGTTCAGCGAGGACACATCGATGACGAGGCGGCCGTTGCCCGATGACCACCCGGCATAGGAATGGCCGCCGTTGCGGATGGAGACGGGGACGCGGTGGGCTCTGGCGTAGGCCAGGCACTCCTTGACGTCGTCCTCACCTGCGACATAGGCGACGGCGGCGGGCTTCAGCGAGTCGAAGCGGGTGTTGTAGAGCTGCCGGGCGGAGCGGTACGCGGCGTCGCCGGGGCGTACGAGTTTCCCGTCGAGGCCGCGCGCGAGCGCGGTCCAGTCGGCCGCGGCGGAGGTGGTGATGGTGCTGTCGGCCGCGGGTCTGCCCGGTGAGCGGCTGCCGCCGGGCGTGCCGGTGGGAGCTGCGGCAGCGCCGTTGCCGTTCTTGCCTGTGCAGGCGGCAGCGGTGATGACTACAGCGGTGGTGAGCAGTGCGCGCCGGTCCATGGGGCCTCCTGGGGAACGAGACGGTTCCGGCGGGTGCGGGGTTCCCCCGGGGCGGGTGGTTTTCCCTGTACCGCAGGGGCAAAGGGCCGCGTCAGCGCTCCGTCGCAGGCGTCGCCGTGTGCAACTCGGCGTCCGAACGTGCCCTTTCGCGGGAACGCCGGGCAGGCCCGATCCACCCACAGGTACAGCGGGCGATGGCGAATGAGCCGCGGTCGGCCGCGGTGGCTCGGTGCGGCGGGGTGTCGCCGGTGGGGTCTTGCGGAGGCACCGCTCCACGGTACTGGGGCAGCGCCGAGGACGGACCCCCGCGTGACGAGGGGCCAGGGCGGTCGTTATGCGGGACGGGTGGGGTCCAGTACAAGCAGCGGTCCCGTGTTGGGGGTTGGCAGGCGATGGTGGTGCAGCAGCACAGGCGCAGAGGCGGGGCGTTCGCCGTCGCGGCCGTCGTACTGGGGGCGGTGGCGACGAGCGGGTGTTCCGTCGGCGGCGGTGCCGCGGCGGACGACCGGTGGGGCGGCGGCGGTGCCGGCGACGTACGGAAGGCCGCCGACGTACTGGCAGGGGCCGGCAGCTCCAAGGCCCGTACATCCATGGAGATGGCGACCGGCGGGACCCGGGTGACCATCCGTGGCGAGGGCGGCTACGACTTCAGGCGGCGGACCGGTCGGCTCAGGATCGTACTGCCCAAGGATCCGGCGGGCGCCGACGAGCACCGTCCGATCACCGAGCTGCTGACGCCCGGGGCGCTGTACATGAAGAACCGGGGCGCCGGAGTGCCGGCCGACAAGTGGGTCCGGGTCGACACGACCACGCTCGAGGACGGCAACCTGGTCACCGGCGGCGCGACCGATCCGCTCGCCGCCGCCGAACTGCTGCGCAGCGCGCGGGACGTGACGTACGTCGGCGAGGAAGCGCTGGCCGGGACGAGGGTGCGTCACTACCGGGGTACCACCGACATCGCGCAGGCGGCGCGGGTGGCCGAACCTCATGCGCGGGCCTCGCTGGCCGCCGCGGCGAAAGGGTTCGCCAAGGACATCGTGCCTTTCGACGTGTACCTCGACGACGACGGCCGGCTGCGCAAGGTGCGCCACCGGTTCAGTTTCACCAATCACGGCCGCCCGGTCGCCGTCACCTCGACCACTCTGCTGTACGACTTCGGGGCGCCGGTTGCCGTACGTCTCCCAGACCAACGGGACATTTACGCCGGGAAGATCAGGGCCTAAATGGTCCGGACGTGCCATGCGCGGTCCGTGCATCACTCCCTACGCTAGGAAGTCGGCACCGGCAGGAAGAGGTGAATGCACGTGGCTCCGCCCAGTACTGCGACCGTCCAGGACCACGTGGCCCTCGCTGAGATCGAGCTGTGTGGCGAGTTGATCATCGCGGCGTCGGCCGCGGACGAGGAACGGCTCAGCCCGGACCGTATCGACGAGGTGCTGAAGGTGGTGGCCGAGCGGCCTGCGCTATCGGGCTCGTCGCGGCAGGAGTGACCAGAAACACCGGGCAACCGATCCGATCGAGCCACCGGCCGATTGATCGTCGGGCAGCCGGGGCGCGGCCGGGACGCCGCGGCCGCGCCCCGCTCATGTACTAGGTGCGCAGAAGACGCGCGATCGCCTTCGTGGCCTCCTCGACCTTCGCGTCGATCTCCTCCCCGCCCTTCACCGCGCCCTGAGCGGAGCTCTCGATGGCTGCGGTGGCGACGCAGTGCCGCAGATGCTCCTCCAGCAGCTGGAGCGCGAAGGACTGCAGGGCCTTGGTGGACGCGGAGACCTGGGTGAGTATGTCGATGCAGTAGACGTCCTCGTCGACCATCCGCTGCAGGCCGCGGATCTGGCCCTCGATCCGGCGCAGCCGCTTGAGGTGCTCGTCCTTCTGCTTGTGGTAGCCGTGCACACCGTGGTCGTGGTCGGTGACCGGGGGGCCGGCCGCCTCGGTGGTCGTCATCGCGTCCTCCCGTTGTCCGTCTGTCCTTGTCGCCTGTGCTCTCGGACTGTCCTGTCCGACTCCGCTGTGCGACTGTGCTGTGCGACGGTGCTTGTCCAGAAAGGGACTACATACCCCTCGTGGGTATATGGTAACGAATCGCGTGAGATCGGGGGCGGGGGGCCCGTGCGGACCACTGTGCCTGATGGGCGACACTGAACAACGCCGGTTAGCCGTGGCCGGATGATGCGCCTAGCATCAGCCTGGCCGAATCCAAAGCATCCCGAGGAACCCACGTGCGATTTCGTCTGACCCCCAGGGAGACGAGCTTCTACGACATGTTTGCCGCCTCCGCGGACAACATCGTCACGGGCTCGAAGCTCCTGATGGAACTGCTCGGTGCGGATGCCTCCGCCCGGGCCGAGATCGCGGAGCGCATGCGGGCAGCGGAGCACGCGGGGGACGACGCCACCCACGCGATCTTCCACCAGCTGAACTCCTCGTTCATCACGCCGTTCGATCGCGAGGACATCTACAAACTCGCCTCGTCGCTCGACGACATCATGGACTTCATGGAGGAGGCCGTCGACCTGGTCGTGCTCTACCAGGTCGAGGAGCTGCCCAAGGGTGTCGAGCAGCAGATCGAGGTACTGGCGCGAGCGGCGGAGCTGACCGCCGAGGCCATGCCGCATCTGCGGACCATGGAGAACCTCACCGAGTACTGGATCGAGGTCAACCGCCTCGAGAACCAGGCCGACCAGATCCACCGTAAGCTCCTTGCGACGCTCTTCAACGGTAAGTACGACGCCATCGAGGTGCTCAAGCTCAAGCAGATCGTGGATGTGCTGGAAGAGGCCGCGGACGCCTTCGAGCATGTCGCGAACACCGTGGAGACCATCGCGGTCAAGGAGTCCTGAACCTCGTGGACACCTTTGCGCTGATCGTGACCATTGGTGTCGCGCTCGGATTCACGTACACCAATGGCTTTCACGACTCGGCGAACGCGATCGCGACCTCGGTCTCCACGCGGGCGCTGACGCCGCGCGCGGCGCTGGCGATGGCCGCCGTGATGAACCTCGCCGGTGCGTTCCTCGGCCAGGGCGTCGCCAAGACCGTCAGCGAGGGGCTCATCGAGACGCCCCAGGGCTCGCGCGGCATGGGCATTCTGTTCGCGGCGCTGCTCGGCGCGATCGTCTGGAACCTGGTCACCTGGTACTTCGGTCTGCCGTCGTCCTCCTCCCATGCGCTGTTCGGCGGCATGGTGGGGGCGGCGCTGGCCGGCGGGACCGAGGTGATCTGGAGCGGCGTGCTCGAGAAGGTCGTCATCCCGATGCTCGTCTCGCCCGTCGTCGGTCTGGTCGTCGGCTATCTGGTGATGGTCGCGATCATGTGGATGTTCCGTAACTCCAACCCGCACAAGGCCAAGCGCGGTTTCCGGATAGCGCAGACGGTCTCGGCGGCCGGCATGGCCCTCGGCCACGGTCTGCAGGACGCACAGAAGACGATGGGCATCGTGGTGATGGCGCTGGTCATCGCCGACGTGGAGGACCAGGGCGACGCGATCCCGGTCTGGGTGAAGATCGCCTGCGCGATGATGCTGTCGCTCGGTACGTACGCGGGTGGCTGGCGCATCATGCGGACGCTCGGCCGCAAGATCATCGAGCTGGACCCGCCGCAGGGCTTCGCGGCCGAGACGACCGGTGCGTCGATCATGTTCGGCTCGGCATTCCTCTTCCAGGCACCGATCTCGACCACGCATGTGATCACCTCGGCGATCATGGGTGTGGGTGCGACAAAGCGGGTCAACGCGGTCCGCTGGGGGGTCGCCAAGAACATCGTTCTCGGCTGGTTCATCACGATGCCGGCGGCGGCGGCGGTTGCCGCGTTGAGCTACGGCGTCGTCTACCTGATCTTCGGCTGACCGCCGGCGGCCGTGCCGCCGCCGCGCTGGAACGCTTGTGGGCCCGCCCCCTGGGAGAGGGGGCGGGCCCTTCGCCTTGCGGTGGCACCGCCATGCAGCACCGCGAGACGTGTTAGGGGGTCATGACCGGGCGATCACCGGGGAGTCCCAGCGGTCTGCCCGCTTGCCCCTGTCCGGTACGCCGCAGGAGTACGGCGGTCCGCCCGCGAGCCCGTGGCCGGTACGCCGGAGGAGTGCGGCGGTCCGCCCGCGAGCCCGTGGCCGGTACGCCGGAGGAGTGCGGCGGTTAGCCGTTGGAAACCACCCACCGGAGAGCAACCACCAACGCCCCCGGCCCACGGCCACCACATGACCGGGTGACTGCGCCACCGGCCCACGCTCACCACATGACCGGGTGATCACCCGAAGCGGCCGGAGATGTAGTCCTCCGTGGCCTGCACGGACGGGTTCGCGAAGATCCGCTCGGTCTCGTCGATCTCTATGAGCTTGCCGGGCTGGCCGACCGCCGACAGGTTGAAGAACGCCGTACGGTCCGAGACCCGCGCCGCCTGCTGCATGTTGTGCGTCACGATGACGATCGTGAAGCGCTCCTTCAGCTCGCCGATCAGGTCCTCGATCGCCAGGGTCGATATCGGGTCGAGCGCCGAGCATGGCTCGTCCATCAGCAGCACATCCGGCTCGACCGCTATCGCGCGGGCGATGCACAGACGCTGCTGCTGGCCGCCGGAGAGGCCGGAGCCGGGCTTGTTCAGCCGGTCCTTGACCTCATTCCAGAGGTTCGCGGCCTTCAGGGACTTCTCGACGACGTCCGCCAGCTGGTTCTTCTTGTACGAACCGTTCAGGCGCAGGCCCGCCGCGACATTGTCGAAGATCGACATCGTCGGGAAGGGGTTCGGCCGCTGGAAGACCATGCCGACCGTGCGGCGCACGGCGACCGGGTCGACGCTCGAGCCGTACAGGTTCTCGTCGTCCAGCAGCACCTTCCCCTCGACGCGGCCACCGGGAGTGACCTCGTGCATGCGGTTCAGGGTGCGCAGGAAGGTGGACTTGCCGCAGCCGGACGGGCCGATGAAGGCCGTCACGGAGCGGGGCTCCACGGTCATCGAGATGTCCTCGATCGCCTTGTGGGAGCCGTAGAAGGCAGAGAGGCCGCTGACGTCGATGCGCTTGGCCATGTGAATCACTTCGCTTTCACGTGGTCGCGTCAGCGACCGGTCTTCGGGGCCTTCCAGCGGGCGATGCCGCGGGCCACCAGATTGAGGATCATGACGAAGGCGATCAGGACCAGGGCGGCGGCCCAGGCGCGGTCGTACGACGCCTCGCTGCCGACCCGGTACTGCTCCCAGACGTAGAAGGGGAGCGAGGACTGGGCGCCTTCGAACGGGTTCGTATTGATCAGCTGGCTGCCGAAGACCAGGAGCATGATCGGCGCGGTCTCACCGGCGATACGCGCGATGGCGAGCATCACACCCGTGGTGATACCGCCGAGCGCGGTCGGAATAACCACCTTGAGGATTGTGCGGTACTTCGGTACGCCCAGGGCCAGCGACGCTTCGCGCAGCTCGTTGGGCACGAGCTTGAGCATCTCCTCGGTGGAGCGCACCACGACCGGGATCATCAGGATCGCCAGTGCCAGCGCGCCCATCAGGCCGGACGGCTGCAGCTCGAGGATGAGCATGATCGAGAGGATGAACAGACCCGCGACGATCGAAGGGATACCCGTCATGACGTCGACGAAGAAGGTGACGGCCTTGGCCAGCGCGCCCTTGCCGTACTCGACCAGGTAGACCGCGGTCAGCAGACCGATCGGCACCGAGATCGCGGTGGCGAGGCCGACCTGCTCCAGCGTGCCGATGATGGCGTGGTAGACGCCGCCGCCCGGCTCGAAGCCGGGGACGCCGGCCATGGAGTGGCTGAGGAAGTAGCCGTTGAGCACCTTTATGCCGCGGCTGACGGTCACCCAGATCAGCGAGAACAGCGGGATCACGGCGAGGATGAAGCACACCCAGACCAGGCTGGTGGCGAGACGGTCCTTGGCCTGGCGCTTGTTCTCGACGGCGGTGGTCACCACGTAGGAGATGGTCACGAAGAGGAGGGCCGAGATCAGGCCCCACTGAACGCGGCTCTCCCAGCCGGCCGCCGAACCGATGCCGACGCCGAGCGCGATGGAGACGACCGCGAATCCTGCGGGTGCCCAGCGGGGGAGCGACCGGCCGCTGAGGCTTCCCCTGCGGGAGGGCGGCGTCGGCGTGGGCCTGTCCTTGATGGCTGCCTGGCTCATGCGTTGGCCCCCGAGTACTCCTTGCGGCGCGCGATGATCAGGCGGGCCGCGCCGTTGACCAGCAGTGTGAGGATGAAGAGGACCAGGCCGGAAGCGATCAGGGCGTCGCGCCCGAGCTCATTGGCCTCGTCGAACTTCGCTGCGATGTTCTGGGCGAAGGTTCCGCCGCCCGGATTGAGCAGATGGAGAGAGATCAGGAAGCTTGGGGAGAGGACCGTGGCGACGGCCATCGTCTCGCCGAGCGCGCGGCCCAGGCCCAGCATCGAGGCGGAGATCACGCCCGAGCGGCCGAAGGGAAGGACCGAAAGCCGGATGACCTCCCAGCGGGTGGCGCCGAGGGCCAGGGCTGCCTCTTCGTTCATCCGCGGGACCTGCAGGAAGACCTCGCGGCTGACGCTGGTCACGATCGGCAGGATCATGATCGCCAGCAGCACACCCACGGTGAACAGTGAGCGGGCGACACCGACCTCGGTCTTCTCGAAGATGTACGTCCAGCCGAAGAACTCGTCCAGCCAGAGGTTGAGGCCCTCCATGTACGGGACGAGGAAGAGGGCGCCCCAGATGCCGTAGATGATCGACGGCACGGCGGCCAGCAGATCCACGACGTAGGCGAGGGGGGCGGCGAGGCGCCGCGGCGCGTAGTGCGAGATGAACAGCGCGATGCCGACGGCGATCGGTACGGCGATGGCCATCGCGATGATCGAGCTGACGACCGTACCGAAGAGCAGCACCGCAATGCCGAAGACCGGCGGGTTGCCCGCCGGGTTCCAGTCGAAGGTGGTGAGGAAGTTGCCCTCGTCCTTCGAGAGGGCAAGCGTCGCGCGGTAGGTGAGGAACGCGGCGATCGACGCCATGATCACCAGGAGCAGGATGCCCGAGCCGCGGGACAGGCCGAGGAAGACCTTGTCGCCGGCGCGGCCGGTGGACTTTCCGCGCTTCCTGTGGACCGGCGGAGCCGGCGTTGGAGGAGGAGAATCTATCGGTGTTGTAGAAGCCATGATCTTTCCGGTCTGTGGTGGGGAGTGATCGGACTCCCCTGGCGGCGGTGCACCGGATGGGTGGCCGGCGGGGGCGCAGGGCCCCCGCCGGCCGGTTTCGTTACTTCAGACCCGCGATGGTTTCGCGGACCTTGGCGTTGATCTCGGCCGGGATCGGGGCGTAGCCGGCGCCGGAGAGGAGCTTCTGGCCCTCGTCGCTGGCGGTGTAGGTCAGGAAGGACTTGACCGTGCCCAGGGTGTCGGCCTTGTTGCCGTTGTCGCAGACGACCTCGTAGGTCACCAGGACGATCGGGTAGGCGCCGTCGGCCTTGGTGGTGTAGTCGAGACCGAGCGCCAGGTCCTTGCCGGTGCCCTTGATCTTGGCGGCGGCGATCGCCTTGGAGGCGTTCTCGGAGCTGGCCTCGACCGGGGCGGCAGCACCCGTGTTGATCTTGACGGTCGGGATGGACTGCGAGGTCGCGTACGAGAGCTCGAAGTAACCGATCGAGCCCTCGGCCTGCTTGACCTGCGCGGCGACACCGGCGGAGCCGGAGGCGGCCTGGCCACCCGGGGCCGGCCACTTCTTCTCGGCCTCGTAGGGCCAGTCGGCCTTGGCGGTGGCGCCGAGGTACTTGCCGAGGTTCGCCGTGGTGCCGGAGTCCTCGGAGCGGTGGAAGGCCTGGATCGCCTTGTCGGGGAGCTTGGCGCCCTTGTTCAGGGCGGCGATCGCCGGGTCGTTCCAGTTCTTGATCTTGCCGTTGAAGATCTTGGCGAGGGTTGGGGCGTCCAGGGTCAGGTTGTCGACGCCCGGCACGTTGTAGCCGATGGCGATCGGACCGCCGACCATGGGGAGGTTGATCCCCTGGCCGCCCTTGCAGATCTTCTTGGAGTCGGTGACCTCTTCGGGCTTGAGCGCCGAGTCGGAGCCGGCGAAGCCGACGGTGCCCTGGTTGAAGGCGATGATGCCCTCACCGGACGAGGAGGCCTTGTAGTTGATCTCCACGCCCTTGCAGCCGGCCATGTAGTTCTTGACCCACAGGTCCATGGCGTTCTTCTGCGCGCTGGAACCGGACGCAAGGAGCTTGCCCTTGGCGTCGTCGCACTTGATGTTCGACGCCGCGCTGGTCTGCTCGCCCGTGCCGCCGGTGCCGCCCGCATTGTCGTCCGAGCCACACGCCGTGAGAACCAGGGCGCCGGTCACGGCGAGGGCACCGAGCGCGGTGGCGCGAAGCCCGTTCGTGCGCTGAAGCTTCACTTGGGGTGTTTCCTTCCAGGAGCCGCCGGACGCTGACCGGGAGTCGTTGGCGTTCTGTGGCGGCGTGGTTCGGGGTGGGGGGACCGGCACGTGCCGGTCACCGTGTAAGGCCGAAATTAGGCAGATCAGGTGAAGCGGCCAACGGGAGAGAGTGAACGGAAGGTGAACCGTGTCGGGCGGCCTGGTGCCTGCCGCCGAGTCGCCGCGCGCCGTGCCCGTCCATATGCCCTTCACGCCGAGTGGAGGGCCGCGAGCAGCGCGTCCAGAAGGCTGCGATCGCGCGGCTGGGTGAGGCGGTTGCGGGCCGCCGTCGGGGAGAGCCAGAGGATGCGGTCGACCTCCTCGCTCGGGGTGAAGGTGCCCGTGGTCGCCTCGGCGGCCCAGTAGCTGACCTGCTTGGGGCGTCCATTCGCAATGTAGTGGGCGGTGGGCAGGCGGGCACCGGGGACGCACTGGTGCCCGGTCTCCTCGAGCACCTCGCGCAGCGCGCCGAAGAGCGGGTCCTCGCCGCGCTTCAGCTTGCCCTTCGGGTGCGACCAGTCGTCGTACTTGGGACGGTGTACGAGGCAGATCTCGATGCCGTCGTCCCCGTACGGGGAACGCCGCCACAGCACACAGCCTGCGGCCGGCACAACGTCGTCCCCCAGGCGACGATTCACGACGCCGCCCTCACGGTGCGGTCACCGCCGCGGCCCGCTGCCACACCTGCTGGAAGGCGAAACGGGCGGCTTCGACCTCGTGCCGCTGATCGGCGTGCAGCACACCCAGGGCGTACGCGGTGGCCGGGGCGATCCGTGGTGTGCGGGCCGCGGCGGCGGCCGCCGCCGCGGCTTCCGCCGCGTCGCGGTGGCGGTCGAGGACCAGCCCCGCACGGCACAGCACCGGGTCCGCCTTCGGGTGCCGCACCTCCTGTGCGTACCGGTGCAGTCTCAGCAGCAACCGCACCTGGTGCCAGGGGGCGTCCTGCGCCTCTCCGGCCGACGCGGCGGCGAGGCCGTGCACCAGGGCCTCCGCGTTGTACGGATGCGCCGCGCGGGTCAGCGGCAGCGCGGCCACCGCCTCCTGGAACCTTCGCTCGGCGAGCTCCGCGGGCAGCGCCAGGGCCTCGGCGGCCCGGGCGTCGGCCGCCGGGACGAGCGGCAGCTCGGAGGCGAGTACCGCGACGGCGTCGGCGACCGCGTGGAAGCGCGAGGAGCCGAGCGCCTGCAGCGCGGCGGAGTGGGCGCGGGTCCGGGCGAGGGTGAGCTGCCGCTCCAGCAGCGCCCCGGCCCGCGCGGCCCCGACCGTGAGGGTGCCGGTACTGCGGGGCGTCTCGGCGCCGGGCCCGGTCATGGCGGTCTCGAGCGCGCCGGGCTCCCCCCTCGCGGGCGGCAGCGGCGTGGCGCCCGAGAGCCGGGCCAGCGCCTCCAGCAGCCGGCCGAGCCGTGAGGTGCAGGCGTGCTCCTGGGCCAGCGTGGCGGACAGCCAGGCCAGTTCGGTGCGCAGACCGTCCGCCCAGGTGGGGTCGAGCAGCGGCCGGAAGGTGTGCAGCGTTCCGCTGATCCGCCGGGCCGCCTGGCGCAGCGCGCGGGCTGCCGCCGCCACGCCCGCCGTGTCCGCGCCGCTCTCGCTGTGCAGCCGCAGACTGCGCAGGAAGTCGCCCGCCTGCGCATGGAGATACCGGGCAAGGGCCTCGCCCGCCGTGACCGTGGCCGGGAGTCCGGCCGGGACGGCGGCAGTGTCCTGCCGGGAGATATCAGGGCTGTGCACGCCGGCGCCTCCGGGCGTCTATGAGCATCTCCTGTACATTCCGCAGCGGCTGGCCGTCCGAGTCCGTCGGATGCCGGATCCACGAGCCGTCCGGGCCGAGGTGCCAGGAGGACGTCTTGTCGGACATGCCGTTCTCCAGCAACCGGGTGAGGGCCGCGCGGTGGGCCGGGTCGGTGACCCGTACCAGTGCCTCGATACGGCGGTCGAGGTTGCGGTGCATCATGTCGGCGCTGCCGAACCACACCTCGGGCTCGCCGCCGTTGCCGAAGGCGAAGATCCGGGAGTGTTCCAGGAAGCGGCCGAGGATCGAGCGCACCCGGATGTTCTCCGAGAGGCCGGGGACGCCGGGGCGTATCGCGCAGATCCCGCGGACCCAGATGTCCACCGGCACGCCTGCCATCGCCGCCCGGTAGCAGGCGTCGATGATCGCCTCGTCCACCATCGAGTTGACCTTGATGCGTACGGAGGCGGGCCGCCCGGCGCGGTGGTGCGCGGCTTCCTTGTTTATTCGCGCGATCAAACCGTCGCGCAGGGACTTGGGCGCGACCAGCAGACGGCGGTACGTCTCGCGGCGCGAGTATCCGGAGAGCCGGTTGAAGAGGTCCGAGAGGTCCGCGCCGACCTGCGGGTCCGCGGTCAGCAGCCCCAGGTCCTCGTACAGCCGGGCCGTCTTGGGGTGGTAGTTGCCGGTACCCACGTGCGAGTAGCGGCGCAGCGTCTCGCCCTCCTGGCGGACCACCAGCGACAGCTTGCAGTGGGTCTTCAGGCCGACCAGTCCGTAGACGACATGGCAGCCGGCCTCCTCCAGCTTGCGCGCCCACTTGATGTTGGCCTGCTCGTCGAAGCGGGCCTTGATCTCCACGAGCACCAGGACCTGCTTGCCCGATTCGGCGGCGTCGATCAGCGCGTCGACGATCGGGGAGTCGCCGGAGGTGCGGTACAGCGTCTGCTTGATGGCGAGTACGTCCGGGTCGCCCGCGGCCTGCTCCAGGAAGGCCTGCACGGACGTCGAGAACGAGTCGTACGGGTGGTGCAGCAGTACGTCACGCTCGCGCAGCGCCATGAAGATGTCCGGCGCGGAGGCCGACTCGACCTCGGCGAGATCCCGGTGGGTGCCCGCGATGAACTTCGGGTACTTCAGCTCGGGCCGATCCAGCGCCGCGATGCCGAAGAGGCCCGTCAGGTCCAGCGGCCCCGGCAGCGGATAGACCTCGGCGTCGGACACCTTCAGTTCGCGGACCAGCAGATCGAGCACATACGGATCGATGGACTCCTCGACCTCGAGCCGCACCGGCGGGCCGAAGCGGCGCCGCATGAGCTCCTTCTCGAGAGCCTGCAGAAGGTTCTCCGCGTCGTCCTCCTCCACCTCCAGGTCCTCGTTCCTGGTCACCCGGAACATGTGGTGCGCGAGCACCTCCATACCGGGGAACAGCTCCTCCAGATGCGCGGCGATGACGTCCTCGAGGGGGACGTAGCGCTGCGGGGAGGCCTCCAGGAAGCGGGACAGCAGCGGCGGGACCTTCACCCGGGCGAAGTGGCGGTGGCCGCTGACGGGGTTCCGCACGACCACCGCGAGGTTCAGCGAGAGACCGGAGATGTACGGGAAGGGGTGCGCCGGGTCCACGGCCAGCGGGGTCAGGACCGGGAAGATCTGCTGCCGGAAGAGCGTGAAGAGGCGGGCCTGCTCCTTCTCGGTGAGGTCGGGCCAGCGGATGAGGTGGATGGACTCCTCGGCGAGCGCCGGGGCGACGTCCTGCTGGTAGCAGGCGGCGTGCCGGGCCATGAGCTCGCGGGAGCGGTTCCAGATCAGGTCCAGGACTTCGCGGGGCTGCAGACCGGACGCGGAGCGGGTGGCGACGCCGGTCGCGATACGGCGCTTCAGGCCGGCCACCCGGACCATGAAGAACTCGTCCAGGTTGGACGCGAAGATCGCGAGGAAGTTCGCCCTTTCGAGGAGCGGGGTGGCGGGATCCTCGGCGAGCTCCAGGACGCGCTCGTTGAACGCGAGCCAGCTGCGTTCGCGGTCCAGGAACCGGCCCTGGGGAAGTTCGGCGCCGTCGCCCTCGTAGCCCTCCTCGTACGCGTCGAGGTCGGCATCGATGTCAGGCTCGAGATCGGACACCGTGGCCGCGACGGTGTGCGGCCGGTGCGCGGCGATGGAACCGACGGACGGCTGGGGATGCTGGACCGGTACCTCGGCGGGCTGCTGGCTCATAAACCCATTGTTCCGCGTGGAGAGGGAAACGGGCGCGTCGGAGCCGGTCGGGGCGAGGGGGATATTGCCGTTGGGGGATGCGGGCACAGCGGGCTGCATTGAGAGAGGGTCGCAAGGGTGTCTGAATACGCGGTAACGACGACATGACATGCAGGCGCGGTCGTGGTGAGCGGCGGTCGGCCGGGGGATTTACGGGACCCCGGCCGGGGACCCTCCCATGCGTGGAGACCCCCGTCCACCACGCATGGGAGGACGGCTCAGGCGTGACGGCGGCGCAGGATGAGGAACGCCGCAGCCGTTGCCGCTGCCGTGAGGGCCAGGACGATGCCCGTCTCGACCAGTTGGAGCGGCCAGAAGTGCGAGGCCGGGTGGAAGACGGCGTACGCGTCGGTGATGGTGGCCCCGGACCGGCACTGTGCGAGCGCGGCGCCGTACTCGTCCCCGCACAGACGGTCCCGGATGAGCCTGCTGGTGCTGGTGATCACGCCGACGCGTTCGCCGGAGGCGGTCACCACGCCGTTGCCGAGTTGCCAGAAGCTGTCGGGCATTTCACCGGGGGTGGCGGTGACGCGGTCCACGGGCGGCCAGAGCCGGTCCCGGTAGCGTTCGGCGGCCATCATCAGGAACCCGGTGACGACGAGGGCGAGCCCGGCAGCGGGCAGGGCGCGACGGAGCAGCAGGCCGGACAGCGCGCCGATGGCAAGGCCGCAGAGCGCGTACGCGACGTCGACGGGACCCAGGGCGGCGAAGACGTCTTCGTAGTACCACTGGTCGCCGAGCGTAGATCCCGAGATGCCGACGACTCGCGCCCACCGGTACGTCAGCGACAGCACGGCGAAGCCCGCGGCGATCAGCAGGGCCGGGAGGGTCAGCTTGGCGGCGAGCCAGCGGGACGGCGTGACGGACTGGGTCCAGGACAGGGCGGCCGTGCCGCGCTCCAGCTCGCGGCCGGTCAGGACACCGCCGGCGTAGACGGCGACGGCGAGCGGCAGCCACGCGATCACGGTGGAGGCGAGGCTCATATTGCCGCTGTACTCGTGCGCCGGGGACGAGGTGAAGTCCTCGAGGCAGAGGGGCAGTCCCGAGTCGGGGGAGCCGCAGGGGCCGCTGCCCCGCGCAGCTTCGAGCCCGATCGTGCGGACCCAGGCCAGGGCTGCCACCGAGGCGGCGAGGAACGCGGCGGTGACCAACAGCGCGCTGCGGTGCAGCCGGAGGACCGACCAGGTCAGCCCCTTGGGGGCGAGTGCGCTCATGCCGCCGCCACCTCCGCGCTCGGCGTGAGCAGCGCCGGGGCGCCTGGGCTGCGGAGATGGGCCATGAGCAGTTCCTCCAGGGACGGTTCCGCCGTCTGCCAGGTGTTGTCGAGCGCGCCGTCCCGCCTTATCAGCGCGGTGAGCTGACGCCCCGTCGTACGGGACTCGACGACCGTGTGCGGCATGAGGTCCGCGACCGGGCCCGTCAGCAGGGTGTGCGCGGCGAGCAGGTCCTCTGTCTCGCCGCCGAGGCGGATCCGGCCGCCGTCGAGGAGCAGGACGTAGTCGCAGGTGGTCTCCAGCTCGGAGAGGATGTGCGAGGAGATCACGACGGTGGTGCCGTGTTCGGCGGCCTCGGCCATCACGGCGCCCATCAACTGATGGCGGGCGAGCGGGTCGAGGTCGGCCATCGGCTCGTCGAGAAGCAACAGCTCGGGGCGCTTGCCCAGCGCGAGGGCGAGGGCGACGCGGGTGCGCTGGCCGCCGGAGAGGGTGCGGACGCGGACGTGGGGGTCGAGGGCCCCGTCCCGTACGACCTGATCGGCGATCTTGGCGTCCCAGCGGCCCGGGTTCAGTTCGCGGCCGAGGCGCAGGGTGTCGCTAACGGTCAGTTGAGGGTAGAGGGGCTTGTCCTGGGCGACGTACGCGAATTTCTCGCGGGCTGACGCGGGGTCGGTGCCGAGGACGCGCAGGCTTCCCTCGCTGGGGCGCAGCAGTCCCGCCGCCTGGGCGAGCAGGGTCGACTTGCCGGAGCCGTTGGGCCCCACGAGCGCGCAGACGCGCCCGGTGGGCACCCGGAACGAGCAGCCGCGCAAGGCCCAGCCGCGCCGCCTCCCGTATGTCTTGCCCAGGCCGCCGGCCTCGAGCGCTGCCGCTGTCATGCGCCGTCCCCCTTGTTGTTCTGCGTGTCGTGCCTGCCCTGCTCGTCCAGTACGGAAGTGAAGAGCGCGGTCATGTCGTCCTTCTCCAGACCGGCTTTACGGGCGCGGGCCGCCCAGTCGGCGAGCTCGGCGCGCAGGGGCGTGTCGGCCGCCTGGCCGCCGAGCGTGCGCCGGACGAAGGTGCCGAGCCCGCGGCGCGCCTCGACCAGGCCTTCCCGCTCGAGTTCGCGGTACGCCTTGAGCACGGTGTTCGGGTTGATCGCCGTGGCCTCCACCACCTCGCGTGCGGTGGGCAGCCGGTCGCCGGGTTCCAGCAGACCGAGACGGAGCGCCTGTTTGGTCTGCTGGACGATCTGGAGATAGGTGGCGACGCCACTGCGCCGGTCGATACGGAACTCGACCACGTTTCCCTGCACCACCCTTTAACTAATTGAGTAGTGAAATGGTGCTGCAAGGAAAGGGCCGGCGTCAACTGCCACCGGCCCCTTGCCTTTGCGGTCGCTCAGGACTCCGCTGTCGGGACCGCGGTCAGGACTCGGTCCGGTACATGAGATCCACCTCGTGGGTGACGAAGCCGAGCCGCTCGTACACCGTCAGCGCCGCCGTGTTGTCCGCGTCGACGTAGAGCATCGCGGTCGGCAGCCCCTCGGCGGCGAGATGACGCAGTCCGATGGTGGTGAGGGCCTTGCCGAGGCCGCCGCCCTGTGCGTCGGGCCGGATGCCGACGACGTACACCTCGCCGAGGTGCTCCGCGGCGTGCACCTTCGTCCAGTGGAAGCCGATGAGCTGCCCGTCGCGTTCGGCGAGGAAGAAACCCTTGGGGTCGAACCACGGCTCGGCCTTGCGGTCGTCGAGGTCCCGCTGTGTCAGTGAACCCTGCTCGGGATGGTGGGCAAAGGCGGCGGCGTTCACGGCGAGCCAGGCGGCGTCGTCCTGCCCGGGCACAAAGGTGCGTACGGTCACGCCGGGCGGGAACACCGGCTCGGGGATGTTCAGCGGGCTCAACGGGCGCCGCAGCTGCCGCAGTTCACGGAAGAGGGTCAGCCCGAGGACCTGGGCCAGATGCCGCGCGGCGGACTTCCCGCCGTGCGCCCACACCCGCAGTCGCTTGCCGGAGGCTCCCAGCAACGCGGTCCCCAGCGCCCGCCCGTGACCGCGCCCACGGTGCGAGGGATGCACGACCAGCTCGGCGGCCGGGGCCTCGACAGGGTCCGTGTCCTCCAGCTGTGCGTACCCGACGAGCTGGTCGGCGACGGTGAGGAGGAGATGCCGAACGCCCTCCCGCTTCCCACCGCGCAGCTGCAGCCGCCCCTGCTCGGAGACGGCCTGCATCCCGTCGGACCGGGCGGCGTCACCGAGCATGCCGAGCACGGCCTGGGCCTGCTCGGGGCTGAGCTCCTCGAGGGTCTGAATCTGCCGGCCGGGCTCGAGTGCGGCTGCTGCGTCTGTCATGGGTCGAGGGTACGGCGGGGGGGCGGGGGGTGCGGGATCCGCGCGGCCCGGCATTTGTCCGCCGGCCCACCGCCGGAGGCTGTTCGGACACCCGAACCGGGACGGGGGCTTCGCCGCAACCACGTTCTCCATGCCGTACGCACGTGCGGCGCCCGCCCATGCGGTGGCGCTTCTGCTCGTAAATGCCCGCCGCGCGGGTGATACGCGAAGAAACACCCGTTGACGAACGATGGCAACCAGGTCGTAACCCGCTAGCCCCTGTCGTGCTACGCGCGTTGACTCTAGGCTGCCGCTCGCAGCCCTCACACCACGCTGAACTGACAAGGGGACAGATGTCAGCGACACAACAGAAGAACCGCGCGGCCCGGCGGACCCGGCGGATACTCGCCACCGCCGCGGGACTGGCCACCGTCGGCGCGCTCGTCGCCGCGATGCCGGCCGGTGCCACCACCAGCAGCGACCACCACGCCGACCGTCACCACAAGCCCGCGCGCACCGTCGATGTACAGCTGCTCTCTTTCAATGACCTGCACGGGAACCTGGAGCCGCCCGCCGGCTCGGCCGGGTCGGTCAGTGAGAAGCAGGCCGACGGCACCGTCAAGACGATCCCGGCCGGTGGCGCCGAGTATCTGGCGACCTCACTGCGCGGTGCGCGCAAGGGGCACCCGTACTCCATCACCGCCGCCGGCGGCGACATGGTCGGTGCAAGCCCGCTGCTCTCCGGGCTCTTCCACGACGAGCCGACCATCGAGGCGCTCAACAAGATCGATCTCGATGTGACGGCCGTGGGCAACCACGAGTTCGACGAGGGCGCGGTCGAGCTCGCCCGGCTCCAGAACGGCGGCTGTCACCCGGTCGAGGGCTGCTACGAGGCGGGGAAGAAGTTCAGGGGCGCGGACTTCCCCTACCTCGCGGCCAACGTCACCAAGGAGAAGACCGGCAGGCCGATCCTCAAGCCGTACACGGTCTGGAAGAAGAACGGCGTCAAGATCGGCTTCATCGGTGTGACCCTCGAGGGCACGCCGGACATCGTCAACGCCAATGGCATCAAGGGCCTCAAGTTCAACGACGAGGTCGAGACGATCAACAAGTACGCCCGTGAGCTCGACCGCCAGGGTGTGAAGTCGATCGTCGCGCTGATCCACGAGGGCGGCTCGCCGGCTTCCTCCTCGTACAACTACGACTGCGACTCGCCGGGCGCGGGGGACGGTATCTCCGGCCCGATCGTCGACATCGCCAAGAACATCACGCCCAAGGTGGACGCGCTGGTCACCGGCCACACCCACCAGGCGTACGTGTGCACGGTCCCGGACCCGGCCGGCAATCCGCGCATGGTCACTTCGGCGGCCTCGTACGGCAAGCTCTACACGGACACCACGCTCACGTACGACCGTCGCACCAAGGACATCGTCCGTACGTCGGTGACGTCGGCGAACCACATCGTCAGCCGTGACCAGGCCAAGGCCGAGGACATGACGGCGCTCATCGCGCGCTGGAACAAGATGGCCGCGCCGGTCGCGAACCGCCCGCAGGGCTGGATCTCGGCCGACATCAACGGCCGCGGCTCGACGGCGCCCGAGAAGCCGCTCGGCGACCTGATCGCGGACGCGCAGTTCGAGGGTCTGGCCCCGGCGGACAAGGGCGGGGCGCAGCTCGCGCTGATGAACCCGGGCGGGATCAGGTCCGACCTGGTCTTCAAGGCCTCGGGCAGCGAGGGCGACGGCGTGGTGACGTACGGCGAGTCGTTCACCGTGCAGCCGTTCACCAACATGATGAACGTCGTCGACCTGACCGGCGCCCAGCTGATCACCGCGCTCCAGCAGCAGGTCAGCGGCCCGAACGAGGCCTCTCCGAAGATCCTTCAGGTCTCGAAGGGCTTCACCTACACGCTGGACCTGAAGAAGACGGGTGCGGCCAGGATCGATGTGGCCTCGGTGAAGCTGAACGGCGTCGCGCTCGACCCGGCGAAGACCTACCGGGTCGCGCTGAACGAGTTCCTGGCGGGCGGCGGTGACGGCTTCCCGGTGCTGAAGGAGCACAAGAACAAGCTGGTGGGCGCGTCCGACCTGGATGTCTTCAACGCCTACCTGGCGGCGAACTCGACGGCGGCCAAGCCGATCACGCCGCCGGCCGCCGACCGGATCACGGTCGTGCAGTAACGGAACCGGTGGACCGACGGTGGGGCGGTGGGCCAAGTGCCTGCCGCCCCACCGGCGTTGTGGGGGCGGGGCGGGGCGGGACGCCACGAGCCCCCGCCCGCCGGCTCGACCTGAGGCACCGGCCGGCAGAGGCTGGATCCGGCCACTTCTGACTGGCGGGTAATGACCCTGTCCATTCTTGACGTGACCCCGCCATAATGCCGGACCATGGACCGACGGAGCTTTCTCGCGGGTGCGGCAGCAGTCTCCGCGACCGCCCTCATCGGCGCACCGGCGTTCGCCGCACCGCGACGCACCCTGTCCGCACAGGACTGGATGGCGGGTACCGGCGACTCGACCGCCCTGGCGCAGCTGACGATCCCCGGCACCCATGACTCGGGCGCGCGTTTCGGCGGCCTCTGGACGGAGTGCCAGAACACCACCATCGCAGACCAGTTGAACAGCGGCATCCGCTTCCTGGACGTACGGTGCCGCATCACGGGCGACTCCTACGCCATCCACCACGGGGCGTTCTACCAGAACCTGATGTTCGGTGATGTGCTCATCGCCTGCCGGGACTTCCTCGCCGCCCACCCTTCCGAGACGGTCCTGATGCGCGTCAAACAGGAGTACTCGCAGGAGAGCGACGCCGCTTTCCGCCGTGTCTTCGACATCTACCTCGACAACAAGGGCTGGCGCTCGCTGTTCCGCATCGGCGACGGGCTGCCGACACTGGGCCAGGCGCGCGGCAAGGTCGTGCTGCTCGGCGACAACGGCGGACTGCCCGGCGTCCGCTACGGCGACGGGAACCTCTTCGACATCCAGGACGACTGGAACGCCGCGCCGAACGCCAAGTACCCCAGGATCGAGTCCCACTTCCGCAAGGCGGCCCAGCAGCCCGGCAAGCTGTACATCAACTTTGTCAGCACATCTGCCTATCTGCCGCCGCGCTGGAACTCCGACAACCTCAATCCGCGGGTCCACTCGTTCATCGGCGGCTCCGAGGCGAGCGGGTGGAAGGGGCTCGGCATCGTGCCGCTCGATTTCCCCAACACCCGCTCGGGTCTGGTCGATTCACTCATCCGGCACAACTGACCGGACGGGCGGCGGGGTCGCCGCCCCCGGCAGCCGTATCACCGCGCGTGTGCCGCCGCCCGCCGCCGGAACGAGCACGATCTCGCCGCCCGACTGCTGGACCGTACGGGCCACGATCGACAGCCCGAGCCCCGACCCCGGCAGAGCGCGCGCGGACGGCGAGCGCCAGAACCGCTCGAAGACATGAGGGAGTTCATCGGCGGGGATACCGGGGCCGTGGTCCCGTACCGTCAGCTCGCCGCCTCTCAGAGCCACCTCGACCGTCCCGCCCGGCGGCGAGAACTTCACCGCGTTGTCCAGGACATTGACCACCGCCCGCTGCAGCGCGGCCGGCTCCGCGCGGACGTACCAGGGCGCCAGGTCCGCGGTGAAGGCCAGCTCGGGGCCGCGCAGCCGGGCCCGCTCCAGCGCGGCCTCGGCGATCTCGTGCATCGCGACGACCTTCAGGGGCTCGGGGTGGACGGCGTCAGGCCGGGACAGCTCCTGCAGGTCACCGATGAGCGCGGCCAGTTCGGTCATCTGCGCCGTGACAGAGGCCATCAGCGCCGTACGGTCCGCGGGCGGGATCGCCCGGCCGGTCTCCTCGCTGCGTGCCAGCAGCTCGATATTCGTACGCAGCGAGGTCAGTGGCGTACGCAGCTCGTGCCCGGCGTCCGCGATCAGCTGCGCCTGCCGGTCCCGCGAGGATGCGAGCGCGGCGGTCATGGAGTTGAACGACCGGGACAGCCGGGCGATCTCGTCCTCGCCCTCGACCGGAATGCGCACGGTCAGATCCTCGGTACGGGCGACATGCTCGACAGTCCCGGTGAGCTGGTCGACGGGCTTGAGACCGGTCCGCGCGACCCATAGACCGGCGGCGCCCGCGCCCAGCACGCCGATGCCCGCGAGGGCGGTGAGCAGCAGCGCGAGCCGGTTCAGCGACGCCTCGATCTCCGCCAGCGGACGCGAGACGGAGACGGCGACCGTGCCCCACTGCGGGCCGAGCGGGACCAGAGTGGTGCGGACGCGTACTGCCGCACCCTTGTCGGTGACGCTGTCGTGCAGTGTGTCGCGCCGGGTGGCCGCCGCCACGGCGACGTCCGACGCCTGGACCTTCACCGGCTGCGAGTCCGGCGCGACGCAGCGTTCCCCGCGCGCCCCGACGATCTGGATGTACGCGAACCCCGAGGCGGGCGCGTCGGCAGTCTCGCTCCGCGGGGCGCGACAGGCGATCAGGGCCTGCTGCACCGTGCCTTCCGGGGCACCGGTGTTCCGCAGGGAGGTGTCGAGTTCGCCGCGCAGCTGGGAGCCGGTCAGCAGCCAGCAGGCGACGGACACCGCCGCGACCGCCACCGCCACCGCCAGGGCCACCAGCAGCGCCAGCCGGGACCGCAGAGGCAGCGTACGGAACCTTCTGATCACTCCGCGCCGCCCGACCGCAGCGCGTAGCCGACGCCGCGCACCGTGTGGACGAGGCGCGGCTCGCCGGCCGCCTCCGTCTTGCGCCGCAGATACATCACGTACACGTCCAGCGAATTCGAACTGGGTTCGAAGTCGAAGCCCCACACGGCCTTGAGGATCTGTTCCCGGGTGAGCACCTGACGCGGGTGCGCGAGGAACATCTCCAGGAGCGTGAACTCCGTACGCGTCAGCTCCACCCGGCGCGTGCCACGCATGACCTCGCGGGTCACCAGGTCCATCCGCAGATCGGCGAAGGCCAGCACGTCGTCGTCGGTGGCGGCGCTCGCGGCCGTCGCGTACGAACTGCGCCGCAGCAGCGCCCGCACCCGGGCGAACAGCTCGTCCAGCTCGAACGGCTTGACCAGGTAGTCGTCCGCTCCCGCGTCGAGCCCCGTCACCCGGTCGCCGACCGTGTCCCGCGCGGTCAGCATCAGGATGGGCGTCGTCGATCCGGCGGCGCGCAGCCTGCGGGCCGCGGTCAGGCCGTCCATCCGGGGCATCTGGATGTCGAGCACGATCAGATCGGGCGAGTACGCCTCCGCCCGGGCGAGGGCGTCGACACCGTCGACGGCGACCTCGGTCCCGTACCCCTCGAAGGTGAGAGAGCGCTGGAGCGCCTCACGGACGGCGGGTTCGTCGTCGACGATGAGGATGCGGTCGCCTTCATCACGGGGGGTCGTCATGGCATCAGCCTCGCACGCACTCAGCTGCCGCCGCCGGAGCGCAGGTCGTCCAGGTCGGCCTTGACCGTGTCGACGGGGATGGCGAAGCCGAGGCCGACGCTGCCCGCGGTGGAGCCGGTGGCCGAACTGGGCGAGTACATCGCGGAGTTGATGCCGATGATCTCGCCGTTCATGTTGATGAGGGCGCCGCCTGAGTTGCCGGGGTTGAGGGAGGCGTCGGTCTGGAGGGCCTTGTACGTCGTCTTCGACGAGCCCGTTTCGCCGTTGAACTGCTGTCCGCCGAACTCGAAGGGCCAGCTGCCGCCCTGCTGTTGCTGCTGCTGCCCTTGGTCCTGCTCCTTCGCGACGGTGACATCGCGGTTCAGCGCGGAGACAATTCCGCTGGTCACGGTCCCGGTCAGGCCCTCGGGCGAGCCGATGGCGACGACCTCGTCACCGACCTTGACCTTGCTGGAGTCGCCGAGCGCCGCCGGCTTCAGACCTCCCCCGGAGCCTTCGGCCCGGGAGGTACCCCCAGCACCCTCCAGCTTGATCAGGGCCAGATCCTTGCCCGGGTCGGTGCCGACGACCTTGGCGGTGTACGTCTTGCCGTTGCTCAGCTTCACCTTGACGGAGTCGGCCCCGGAGACGACGTGGTTGTTGGTGATGATCTCGCCGTCCGAGGTGATGATCACGCCGGAACCGGTGGACTGCCCGGCGGAGGAGGTCGCACCGATCTCGACGATGCTCGGCGACACGGCCTGTGCGACGCCGGCGACGGTGCCGGTGCTGCTCCGCGACACATTGGTGCCGGCCACGCCATTTCCACTGCCGCTGGTGCCGGTGTCGGTGAGCCGCTGAGCCAGTACGGACGCGCCGCCGCCGACGACCGCGGCGACGATGGCGACCGCGGCGATGAGTGCGACGGGCCGCTTGGCCCTGGCCCGGTGCGCGGCCCCCCCGACGGGACCGGCCTGCACAACCCCGCCCGGCGGCTGATACCCGGCGCCGCCGTCTCCGGGCCATACGGTGACCGGCGGGGCGGGCCGATGCGGCGGGGGCGGGGGGTATCCGCCGGTGGTGTACGGCTGCTGCTGGTAGCCCTCGTCGCCGCTTCGGCGGTAGTAGTCCGTCATGGCAATGACTGTCGGGCGCTTGGATGAGAGCGGGCTGAGGAGGCCCTGAGAAGCGTGACAGAACCGGTTGCCCGGTCATGTGGTCGAGGTGGTCCGGGGCGGGCCACAAGACCCCGCAGCCCGCCGGAGGCTATCCGCAGCCGCAGGATCGGCGGATCACCAAGCCCGACGGGAACTGCTTCACCCGTTCCCGGCGTGAACCCGCCACCCGCAACCCGTCGTCCAGCACCAGATCCACCGCCGCCCGCGCCATCGCCGGGCGGTCCGAGGAGATCGTTGTCAGCGGCGGGTCCGTCAGCGCCGCCTCCTTGACGTCGTCGAAGCCCGCGACCGCCAGCTCGCCCGGCACATCTATCCGCAGCTCCCGTGCCGCCCGCAGTACACCGAACGCCTGGTCGTCCGTCGAGCAGAAGATCGCCGGCGGCCTCTCCGGGCCCGCGAGCAGCTTCAACGCCACCTGATACGCGTCGTAGCGGTTGTACGGCGCCTGGAACAGCCGTCCCTCCACCGAACGGCCCGACTCCAGCATGGCCCGGCGCCAGCCCTCGACATGGTCCGCAACAGGGTCGCCGACGGACGGGGTCGACTCGACGCCGCCGAGGCAGGCGACATACGGGTGCCCGTGCTCCAGCAGATGCCGCGTCGCCAGCTGCGCGCCGCCGACGTCGTCCGTGACGACGGCCACGTCGTCGATGGCCTCCGGGCGCTCGTGCAGCAGCACCACCCGCGCGTCCCACGCCTCGATCTCCGCGGCCGCCCGCTCGCTCGGGCCCTGGCTGACCAGGATCAGGCCGGAGACGCGCATCCCGAGGAAGGCCCGCAGATAGTGGACCTCGCGCTCGTCGCGGTAGTCGGAGTTCCCGACGAGAACCATTTTTCCGCGTTCCGCCGCGGCCTGTTCGACCGCGTGTGCCATCTCCGCGAAGAACGGCTGCCGTGCGTCCGGCACGATCATGCCTATGAGGTCGGTCCGCCGCGAGGCCATCGCCTGGGCAACCCGGTCGGGCCGGTACCCCAGCTCCTTGATCGCTGCGAGTACCCGCTCGCGCGTGGCCGGGGCGACCGGCCGGGGTCCGTTGTTGATGACGTAGCTGACGACCGCGGTCGAAGTCCCCGCCAGTCGTGCTACATCGTCCCGCGTCACCTTGGCCACGCGCGGCAGTCTACGCGGGGTGACCTACCTCTGGGCAGGGCGTACGCCCGCTTCCTGCGGCGTGGTCGTGTCCTCCGTACGAGGGACCGACTCGGCGACCCGGGCCGCGGACTCCGCGGCGGTCTTCGCCGCCGCCTTCGCCTTCGCCTCCTCGGCCGCGCGTTCGACCTTCTCCGGCGTGACGAAGCGGTAGCCGACGTTGCGCACGGTCCCGATCAGCGACTCGTGCTCCGGACCGAGCTTCGCGCGCAGCCGCCGTACGTGGACGTCGACCGTCCGCGTACCGCCGAAGTAGTCGTAGCCCCAGACCTCCTGGAGCAGCTGGGCCCGGGTGAAGACCCGGCCCGGGTGCTGCGCGAGGTACTTGAGCAGCTCGAACTCCTTGAAGGTCAGGTCCAGGACCCGCCCCTTCAGCTTCGCGCTGTACGTCGCCTCGTCGACCGACAGATCACCGTTGCGGATCTCCATCGGGCTGTCGTCCGTGGTGATCTGCTGACGGCCCATCGCCAGCCGCAGCCGGGCCTCGACCTCGGCCGGACCCGCCGTGTCCAGCAGTACGTCGTCGATGCCCCAGTCCGCGGTGACGGCCGCGAGACCGCCCTCCGTCACGACGAGGATCAGCGGGCAGCCGGGTCCGGTGGACCGCAGCAGCTGGCACAGCGACCGGACCTGCGGCAGGTCTCGGCGGCCGTCGACCAGGATGACGTCGGCACCCGGGGTGTCGACGAGGGCCGGGCCTTCGGCGGGGGCGACCCGCACGTTGTGCAGCAGAAGTCCGAGAGCGGGGAGCACCTCCGTCGACGGCTGGAGGGCATTGGTCAGGAGCAGCAGTGAGCTCATCGGGCCCCACCTGCCCTGATCGTCCTACGGTCGTGCACGGTTCGCTGGCCCATAACGTCGGTTCCTCCTCGGTCCCTGCGAGGACGTTGCGGCACTGTTTCGTACGTGGCGGTCCCGCGCCCTTGGGGCCGCCGTTCACCTGCCTGTAACAACGGGCAGGAAACACAAAAGGACCCGGGGGCTTCGTTGCCCGGATCCTCTTCCCAGCAGAATAGCCCACATGAGCTCCGAGTCAGAGGGTCCTTTCCGCAGATCAATTGTTTCCTCGCTCACGCACCCACCCCTCAGGACGATGCTCCGTACGGACGACGGGGTCCGTATCGAGGCGGTGTACGAGTCGTGTACGGCCGGTTCCGCCGGCACCGCGATTGTCATCGCACACGGCTTCACGGGGTCCGTGGACCGGCCCGCCGTGCGGCGCGCGGCGCGGGCGTTCGCGCAGCACGCGGCCGTGGTGACCTTCTCCTTTCGCGGGCACGGCGGCTCGGGCGGCCGCTCCACGGTCGGCGACCGCGAGGTGCTGGATCTCGCGGCGGCGGTCGAGTGGGCACGTTCTCTCGGCCACACCCGCGTGGTGACCGTCGGCTTCTCCATGGGCGGCTCGGTGGTGCTCCGGCACGCGGCGATGCACGGGGGGCGCAAAGAAGCTCACACCGACGCGGTCGCCGCCGTCAGCGCCCCCGCCCGCTGGTACTACCGCGGTACGGCCCCTATGCGGCGGCTGCACTGGGTGATCAGCCGTCCGCTGGGACGTGTCGTCGGCCGCTTCGGACTCGGCACCCGTATCCATCCCGAGGAGTGGAATCCCGTCCCGCTCTCGCCGGTCGAGTCCGTGCCGCTGATCGCCCCTACGCCGCTGCTGATCGTGCACGGCGACCGCGACCCCTACTTTCCGCTGGATCATCCGCGCATGCTCGCCGCCGCGGCCCGCGAAGGACAGGCCGAGCTGTGGCTGGAGCCGGGCATGGGCCACGCCGAGAACGCCGCGGACGACGTGCTGCTCGGCCGCCTCGCGGTCTGGCTGCTCGGCGAGTAGCCCATCATGGAAGCCGATGAAAGGAGTGCCGACATGGCAGCGGGAATCATCCGCTACTGGGCCGCGGCCAAGGCGGCGGCCGGCCTCGCGGAGGAGCCGTACGCGGCGGGAACGCTCGCGGAGGCGCTCGACGCGGTGCGCGAACGGCACCCCGGTGAGCTGACGCGTGTACTGCAACGGTGTTCGTTCCTCGTCGACGGTGCCCCCGTCGGGACCCGCGGCCATGAGACCGTACGGCTTGCCGAGGGCGGCACGGTCGAGGTGCTCCCGCCGTTCGCAGGAGGGTGAACCGCACAACATGAGCAGCGATCAGCAGTATCCGTACGAACCGCAGCAGCCGTACCAGGAGCCGTACCAGCAGTCCTATCAGCAGCCGCTGCACGACTCCGGCGCGACGCAGACGTGGGAGGCCGAGACCTGGGACACGCAGTACCAGCCGGTCGTGCGGCCCGCGCAGTCCGCCGCCGACTCCTCGTATCTGCCGCCGCAGGGCGCGTACCCGCTGCCGCCCGAGGCACCTGCCCCGGCCCCCGCCGCGCACGAGCCGCCGGCCGCGGCCGACGGTTCGGCCGCACCGGGAACCGCCGGGTACAGCGCCCCGACCACCGTCGGGAACGCCCGGATCACCGACGCCCAGCGCGCCCGCGCCGAGGGCCGCTCGCCGATCATCGCGCCGGGTATGCAGCCCGCCGGGCTGACCGCCGTCCTCGGACTGCTGCTGGCCGGCGGCGCGGCCATCGGCTCGTACGCCCTGCTCGTACCGCTCGTGCTGCTGCAGGCCGTCACCGCGGCCGGATGGTTCCGGCTCAACGGCATGTGGCCCGCCCGGCAGGGCATCGCGCTCGCCTTCGCGGGCGGCCTCGCCGCCGACGCCGTACTGCTCGGCATCGGCCGGGAGAACGCGCCCGCCGCGATCATCGGCACGCTCGGTGTCTGGGTGCTGCTCACCCTCGTGCTCCAGCTGCGCAGTCACGCGGATGCCGACGAGCGGATGTCCGGACTGATGGCGACCGTCGCATCCGCCGCGCTCACGATCCTCGCGGCCGGGCATCTCGCGGCCGCGGACGACGCCGTGGTGGTGGGCGGGATCGCGGTCGCCGTGGCCGTTCTGCTCCGCGCGCTGCCGCTGCCCGGCGTCGCCTCCGTCGTCCTGTCTATGCTGGCCGCGACCGGTGCGGGCATCACGGCGGGCGGTCCGACCGACATCGGCTCCAATGGTGCGCTGCTGGGTCTCGCCGCGGGTGTCTGCGCGCTGGTCGGCCTGCGGGTGGCGAGCTACGACTACCCGTCCCGCTTTGTCCACATGACGGCGGGCGTGGCCCTGCCGCTGACCGCCGCTGCCCCCGCGGTCTATCTGATCGGCCGCGCTCTCGGGTGATCGCGCAGGAACCAAAAACGGGCGTCAGTCGTCGATCAATGAACAGAGGTCGTCGTCCGGACTCGTTTAGGCTCGCGGGCGTCAGGGGGGCCGGACAGACCAGGGTGGGGGACACCGAGCAATGCGCGCACTGCGAATACTGTTGATCATCACTGTGATCCTCGGCGGCATCTTCGTCGCCGCGGACCGGATCGCGGTGAACCTGGCCGAGTCGGAGGCGGCCGACAAGATCAAGAGCAGCCAGGGGCTGAGCTCGACGCCGGAGATCTCCATCAAGGGTTTCCCTTTCCTCACTCAGGTGGTGGGCAAGGAACTCGAAGAGGTCGACGTCAGCCTCGCCGGTATCACCGCCACCGCGGGCGGCCACTCGGTCAACGTCACCGAGGTCAAGGCCGAGCTGCGCAACGTGAAGATCGACAGCACCTTCTCCTCCGCCGTCGCGGACCGGGCCGACGGTTCCGCCCGGATCTCCTACGCCGATCTGACGAAGGCCGCGCCGAAGGGCGCCACCGTCAGCTACGCGGGCGCCGAGCGGGCCGCAAAGGGCCAGGTCAAGGTCACGGGACCGCTCACCGACCTGCTCGACGGCGCGGGCATCCAGGTGCCGGGCGCTTTCAAGGGCCTGCTCGCGGGCCGCACGGTCAGCACGTACAGCACGGTCGCGCTCAAGGGCGGCAGCACGGTCCAGCTGCGGGCCGAGTCGCTGCCGACGCTGCCGGTGCCGGGCTTCGACGAGAAGCTGCGCAAGGTCATCGACTACGACCTGAAGATTGACGGGATGCCGTCGAGCATCAAGCTGGACAAGGTCCAGGCGGCGGACGGCGGACTGCGGTTCTCGGGCACGGGGACGAACGTCTCGCTGGCGGGCTGACGGGCCGGCCGGAACTGGCCGGCCGGACTGGCGGGCCGGACTGGCGGGCCGGCCCGACCGGCGGTCCTCGGGCGGCCAATGGTGCCAGGGCAAGGAGACGGTCCGGATGGCCTTGTGCCCGACTTCTTGCCGCCTCCGTGTCGCCTTCTTTGCCGCCCTCCGACCGCATGGTGAGTCGCTTCTTTGCCGCCTCTGGCCGCATGGTGAGACGGCCGTGTCCGCTGGGTAGAAGGCATAAAGCCGCGCAGGGCCATGAGGGCGGGCGCGGGGCGGGTCCGGGTGGCTCGCGTCCCGCATAGTGGATGATCGCGTCTCATCATCCGACACGCCGGTGACATGGCAGCCGAATCGTCCCTACGATCGGACACATGAAGCGACAGGCGGATCTCACGAAGCGGCGGGCAGTAGACCTGTGCCGCGTCGCCGCCATGCTCTGTCGCACTTTCTGAGCGGGAGCCCGACTCCCGTATCCCCCGGGCCCTTCGACCGTTGTCAGGGCCACCCACCGTGCCGGTAGGCCGCGCGCTGCGCGTACCCGCACACCCCTCTTCGTACCACCCGCCGCACACTGCCCCGGAGGAGAAAGAGCATGAGCCGCAGCGACGTCCTGGTAGACGCCGACTGGGTCGAGGCCCACATCGAGGACCCGAAGGTCGTCATCGTCGAGGTCGACGAGGACACTTCCGCGTACGACAAGAACCACATCAAGAACGCCGTCCGGATCGACTGGAAGAGCGACCTCCAGGACCCGGTCCGCCGTGACTTCGTCGACCAGGAGGGCTTCGAGAAGCTCCTCTCGGCGAAGGGCATCGCCAACGACGACACCGTCGTTCTCTACGGCGGCAACAACAACTGGTTCGCCTCGTACGCCTACTGGTACTTCAAGCTCTACGGCCACGACAGCGTCAAGCTCCTCGACGGTGGCCGCAAGAAGTGGGAGCTCGACTCCCGCGACCTGGTCGACGGCTCCGAGGTCCCGAACCGCCCGGCCACCGAGTACAAGGCCAAGCCCCAGGACACCTCGATCCGCGCCTTCCGCGACGAGGTCATCGCCTCGATCGGCAAGCTGAACCTGGTCGACGTCCGTTCGCCCGACGAGTTCTCGGGCAAGCTCCTCGCCCCGGCCCACCTCCCGCAGGAGCAGTCGCAGAAGGCGGGCCACATCCCGACCTCCCGCAACATTCCGTGGTCGAAGAACGCCAACGACGACGGCACCTTCAAGTCCGACGACGAGCTCAAGGCGCTCTACGAGGACGAGGACGTCGACCTCGCGAAGGACACCATCGCCCTGTGCCGCATCGGTGAGCGTTCCTCGCTCACCTGGTTCGTGCTGCACGAGCTGCTCGAGCAGCCCAACGTCAAGAACTACGACGGCTCGTGGACCGAGTACGGCTCCTTGGTCGGCGTGCCGATCGAGCTCGGCTCCGGCAAGTAAACCCCTCCTCCCGACCCCCGAAGGACGACCCTATGTGTGGAGCAAAGGCCGGCGGCCCCGACGCTTCGACGATCAAGCCCGGTGAGACGACCATCCAGGGCAGCGTGACCCGTGACGGCGAGCCCGTCACCGGCTATGTGCGCCTGCTGGACTCGACCGGCGAGTTCACCGCCGAGGTCCCGACCTCGGCGACCGGACAGTTCCGCTTCTACGCGGCCGAGGGCACGTGGACGGTGCGCGCGCTCGTTCCGGGTGGCACGGCGGACCGTACGGTCGTCGCGCAGACCGGTGGCCTCGCCGAGGTCGCGATCGCGGTCTGATTCATCACGTACTGGCCGAAGGGCCGCACCCCAGGGGGTTGGACGCTTCCTGATCGGGGTGCGGCCCTTCGGTCGTCCGCGTCGCCGGCCGTACGCTGGAGGTATGTACGCGCGACGCCGGCGTGGTTACTTCCTGCTGATGGGCGGATGCGTCTTCCTTTTCGTGTCCGCGTGGGCCGTCGTGCGCCTCTGGTCGATCCCCGTCGCCGTCGGCATGTGCGTCGTCGCCATGGTCATCCCGCCGGTCGCCGCGATGTTCGCCAACGCGCGCGGCCCCGAGGACCGCTGGTGGGACGACCCGTCGGGGGACCCGAAATCCGACGAGTGGTGGGACGAACTGGACGGCAAGAAGCGCCGGTCCCAGTAGCCCGATGGTGGACAAGCCGGTTTGGTGGTGGACGAACCGGTCCGGTGGCCGGCTGACGGACGAGTCCGCTAGTAGACGAGCGCCTGGACGCCGTCCGGCATGATCTCGCTGACGAAGACCTGCGCGCCCGCGATCCGTACGCCCTCGAGCACGTCCTTCTCCGTGATGTCCCGACGGACCGCGCACTGCGTGCAGAGCGTGATCTGCCCGGTCGCCTGGATCGTCTCGATGAGATCCGGCAGCGGCGCGGCATGCGGCAGTTCGAACTCGGCCGCGCGGCCCGGCAACGCGAACCACGCGGACTCACCGGTCAGCCACAGCGAGACCTCCACACCGCTGGCCGCGGCGACGGCCGCCACCGTGAAGGCCTGCGAGCAGCGCTCGGGCGCATCGGCCCCGGCGGTCACCTTGATCACGAGCTTCTTCGCCATGCTCCGAACTGTAATGCGCGGGGGACAGAGCCCCGTGCGCCGCCCGCGCGTCCGCTGCTCGCGGGTCCGCCGCATCGCCGCGGGCGACACCGAAGCGGCGAATCTTCCCGTCGAGTAAGGGCGGGACCCGGCCGTCCCCATCCAGTCGGATGGTGCCCCACGGGACCAACTGCCGGGGCAGACCCCGCGTGCCGCCACCTCGCGGAGATCTCCGTGGCCCCACCCATTAGGCTGGGACCCGGCCCTTACCGCCCACACCGCACATCCGAGGAGCACCCCGTGCTTGAGGCATTCTTCGAAGCCCTGCTGGTCCTGGTCTGCGTCGGCGTCGCCGCCTTCGCCGGTCTGACCGTGAAGAAGCTCTACCAGGGCCAGCGTTAGTCAGCGCCGCTCCGCGCTCGTCACCCCGTATCTCTACAGATCGCCAGAGCTCTCATGATCGAGATTCCGTCCGACCTGAACCCGGGCCTCGTCCCCCTCGCCTTCCTCCTCGGTACCTGGGAGGGTGTGGGCGTTTCCGACTTCCCCGGCGCCGAGAAGTGCAACTTCGGCCAGGAAGTCACCTTCAGCCACGACGGCCGGGACTTCGTCGAGTACGTCTCGCACACCTGGGTCCTCGACGCCGAGGGCAAGAAGGTCCGTCCGCTGGAGTCCGAGACCGGCTACTGGCGTATCGACCCCGACCGCAAGGTCGAGGTCGTCATGGCCCGTGACCAGGGCATCGTCGAGATCTGGTACGGCGACCTCGCCGACCAGAAGCCGCAGATCGACCTGGTGACGGACGCGGTCGCGCGCACCGGGGCCTCGGGGCCGTACAACGGTGGCAAGCGGCTCTACGGCTATGTGAAGGGCGACCTGATGTGGGTGGGCGAGAAGTCCACTCCGGAGGTCCCGCTGCGCCCGTACATGTCGGCGCATCTGAAGAAGGTCGTCTCGCCGGAGCAGGTCGAGGAGTGGGCCAAGGACCTCGGCGATCTCCCGGACGACGGCATCGCCTTCTTCAAGTAGCCCGCCGGGCCTGGTTCGAGACCATGTGCGGCCGCTGATCACCGGCGCCGCGGCGACGGGTCCGGTGCTCGCGGCGGCGGACCGCCGTTCGCCGCGCGCCGCCCCGCCGCGGGATCAAGGCCGACAACCGCTCCCCGCGGCCGAAGCGCCTGCCTACACTGGGTGCGTGGTGAGCACCGACTGGAAAAGCGATCTGCGGCAGCGCGGCTACCGGCTGACGCCGCAGCGCCAGCTTGTCCTCGAAGCCGTCGACACGCTCGAGCACGCGACGCCCGACGAGATCCTCTCCGAGGTGCGCAAGACCGCCTCAGGCGTGAACATCTCCACCGTCTACCGGACCCTGGAGCTCCTCGAGGAGCTCGGCCTGGTCTCCCACGCCCACCTCGGCCACGGTGCCCCGACGTACCACCTCGCCGACCGGCACCACCACATCCACCTGGTCTGCCGGGACTGTACGAATGTGATCGAGGCGGATGTCACCGTCGCCGCCGAGTTCACTTCCAAGCTTCGCGAGACCTTCGGTTTCGAGACGGATATGAAGCACTTCGCGATCTTCGGCCGCTGCAAGAAGTGCACTGCTGAGGCCTCGACCACCGAGTCGTAGGCTTAGCGCATGAAGAGCCCTCTGCTGTCCCTGCCCGGTGCGGTCGCCGCCGAAGGCCATGACGAAGGCGTCGCCGCGCACTACGGCGATCTGTTCCGCGAGCAGCGCGCCCTCGCGGGCGGCACCGGCCTCGTCGATCTCTCGCACCGCGGCGTCGTCACCGTCACCGGCGACGACCGCCTGAGCTGGCTGCATCTGCTGCTCACCCAGCATGTGAGCGAGCTCCCGGTCGGCCAGGCGACCGAGGCGCTGATCCTCTCCGCGCACGGCCATATCGAGCACGCCCTGTATCTCGTCGACGACGGCGAGACGGTCTGGGCGCATGTCGAGCCGGGCACGCAGCAGGAACTCATCGCGTACCTGGAGTCGATGAAGTTCTTCTACCGGGTCGAAGTCGCCGACCGCACCGAGGAGTTCGCGGTCGTCCACCTTCCCGCGGGCTCCATCGCCGAAGTGCCCGATGGCGTTGTCGTACGGGAGACCCCACACGGTCGCGACCTGTTCCTGCCGCGCTCCGGCCTCGAGGCGTACGCCGCCGCGAACGGCCCGGTCGCCGGGATCCTGGCGTACGAGGCACTGCGCGTCGAGACCCACCGCCCGCGCCTCGGCTTCGAGACCGACCACCGCACCATCCCGCACGAGCTGGGCTGGATCGGCAGCGCGGTCCACCTGGAGAAGGGCTGCTACCGCGGCCAGGAGACCGTCGCGCGTGTCCACAACCTGGGGAAGCCGCCGCGCAGGCTGGTCTTCCTGCACCTCGACGGCAGTGAGGTGCACCTGCCGGGCCACGGCACTCCGGTGCGGCTCGCTGCGGACGGGGAGGAGGGCCGCCAGCTGGGCTTCATCACCACGTCCGCCCGCCATCACGAGCTCGGTCCGATCGCGCTCGCTCTGGTCAAGCGCAATGTGCCGGTGGAAGCGGAGCTGCTGGCGGGCGACACGGCGGCCTCGCAGGAGCTCGTGGTCGAGCCGTAGCTCCGCGGGCTTCGGCGAGTACCCGGACCTCGGCGCGTGCCCGGACCTCGGCGAGTGCCGAGGCCTTGATCGGACCCGGACCGCGCTCCGTACTCAGACCTCGATCAGTACGGTGAACGGGCCGTGATTGGTGAGCGAGACGCGCATGTCCGCCCCGAACCGGCCCGTCTCCACCCGCGCCCCCAGCGCCCGCAGCTGCGCCACCACCTCGTCGACCAGCGGTTCGGCCACATCGCCGGGGGCAGCTGCGTTCCAGGTGGGGCGGCGGCCCTTGCGGGCGTCCCCGTAGAGAGTGAACTGCGAAATCACCAGCAAGGGCGCGTTCACGTCGGAGCAGGACTTCTCGGCCTCCAGAATCCGGACCGACCAGAGCTTGCGGGCCAGCTGCGCCGCCTTCTCCCCGGTGTCCTCGTGGGTCACTCCCACCAGCACACACAGCCCTTCGCCGACGATCTCGCCGACCGTCTCGCCCGCCACGACGACGCTCGCGCCGTCGACCCTCTGCACCACTGCACGCATACAGACCAACCTATCTGGGGCTGAACGGGTGCAGAGCACCTGCGTCGGGACCTTCCGGAGTGGCACCATGCACGGAGGCGGTGCAGCCGCACCGGTCGAGGGGACGGACATACGCACATGAGCACATCTGGCGCCGGACAGCCGTCCGGTCCCGTATCGCTTCCCACACCGCTGCCTGCAGCGCATCCACCGCCGCTTTCCGTTCCGACCTGTGCCGGCCGCTCACGTGCCGCGCGACCGCCCCAGCAGCGTTCCGGGGATGCCGTGCCTGAGTCCCAGCAGCGTTCCGGGGATGCCGTGCCTGAGTCCCAGCAGCGTTCCGGGGACGTCGTGCCTGAGCCCCCGCAGCACGATCTCGCGGCACTGCTCCTGCCTGAGCTGCGGATTCTCCGCCGCGACTCGCATCGCGACGAGGCGGACCTCAGCTATGTGCGGCGGCTGCTCCAGGGCCGCATCGACATCCTGCGGGCCGAGCTGGCGCGGCGTACGGACCCTCAGACGCCGGTCGTCCCGGAGACCACCGTCGTGGACCGGCTGTCGAAGATCCTGGCCGACGCCCCCTCGCGGCACCGCTCGTCGGCACGGCACGTGACGCTCTCCACACCGCACAGCGAGGAGTACCGTCGGCTGGCCGCCGACATGCTCTCCGAGGTCGAGCTCTCCGACCTCGACGCCCGTACGGACGAGGAGCTGCACGCGGCCATGGGCAGGCTGATCCGCTACGAGCAGCAGGTCTCACGCAGCCGTCAGCTGCTGCAGCGCACGGCGGACGATTGCAGTGCCGAGATCGCCCGCAGGTACCGTGAAGGCGAAGCACAAGTAGACGACCTGCTCACCTGAAGCGATCCTTCCGGGAGCGGGCTCACGCCCCGGAAGGCCCACGATGCGCACCTCCACCACTGCCATACCCCCGGTCCTCGCCGAAGTCGTTCGTTCCGGCTTTGTCGAGGGCCATCACAGGGGGTCGCTCGTCGTCCTGGCGGCGGACGGCAGTGTGGAATTCGCGCTCGGGGACCCGTCAGTACCGGTCTTCCCGCGCTCCAGCAACAAGCCGATGCAGGCCGCGGCGGTCCTGCGCGCCGGGCTCGACATCTCAGGGGAGCGGCTGGCGCTGGCTGCCGCGAGCCACTCGGGAGAGGGCTTTCACCTCGATCTCGTACGGAAGATGCTCGCCGAGCACACGCTGGCGGCCGATGAGCTGCAGACGCCGCCGGACCTGCCGCTGGACCCGGCCGAGGCCGAGGCGTATCTCGCGACGGGCCAGGTCCGTGACAAGGTCACGATGAACTGCTCCGGCAAGCACGCGGCGATGCTGGCGGCCTGCGCGCTGAACGGCTGGGACAGGACGAACTACCTGGACCCCGGGCATCCGCTGCAGCAGCTGGTCCACGACGTGGTCGAGGACGTGTCCGGTGAGCGGGTCACGGCGGTCGGCACGGACGGCTGCGGCGCTCCGCTGATGGCGATCAGCCTGACCGGACTGGCCCGCGCTTTCCGCCACTTCGTACTCGCCGAGCAGGGTTCGGCCGAGCGCCGGGTCGCGGACGCGATGCGCGCCCACCCCGAGTACGTCGCCGGTACGCGCCGCCCCGACACCTGGCTGATGCGCGAGGTGCCGGGCACGCTGTCGAAGATGGGCGCGGAGGCGGTCCAGGCGGTGGCGCTTGCGGACGGCCGCGCGCTGGCCTTCAAGGTGGACGACGGCTCGACGCGGGCGCTGGGCCCGGTGCTGGCCCGTGGCCTCGAGCTGCTGGGTGTGGACGCCGGAGTGGTGGCGCGGATCGGGCACACGCCGCTGCTGGGCGGCGGCATGGAGGTCGGCGAGATCCGGTCGGCGTTCTGAGTCGCCCGGGGCTGCCGGAAACCCGGATGCGAGCAGCTCGGCGTTCGGCCTAGCGTGAGACACATGAGTGTCGAAACCCGCACTGTCACCGAGTCAGAATTCGCCGACTGGCTACGGGCGTTGTCGACCGGATTCCTGAGGCCACCGGTGTTCTCCGAGGGGGAGATCGCCGAACGCCTGGCGCACACCGATCTCTCGCGGGTCCGCGGTGTCTTCGACAACGGCCGCTGCGTGGCGACGTTCCGCTCCTTCGCCCAGCAGCTCACCGCGGTGGGCGGCGCCGCCCTTCCGGCGAGCGCGGTCTCCAATGTCACCGTCTCGCCCACACACCGCCGGCGCGGCCTGCTCAGCGGGATGATGACCGCGGACCTGGCGGAGGCCAAGGAGCGGGGGGACGTCGTATCCACGCTGATCGCCGCGGAGTACCCGATCTACGGCCGGTACGGCTACGGTCCGGCCACCTGGATCACCGAGTGGGTGGTCGACGTCCCGCGCACCGGCCTGGACCCGCGCTGGTCGGGCCCGGACGACGGCGGCCGGATCGACCTGGTCGACGGTACGGACGTACGCAAGCTCGGCCCGGAACTGCACGCACGGCTCGCGGCCCGGCAGCCGGGCGCGGTGAACCGCGACGAGCGCTGGTGGCAGGTCAACACGGGCCAGGCGGCGCTGACGGGCGACCCCTGGACGGAGCGGTTCTACGCGGTCTACCGCTCGTCGGCCGGCGAGGTCGAGGGCCTGCTCGCTTACCGGGCGGACGACAAGTGGGGCGACGCCAAGCAGCCGCTGAACACGGCGACGGTCCGGGACATGATCGCGCTGACGCCGTCGGCGGAGCGTGCGCTGTGGCACTTCGTGTGCTCGGTGGACTGGATCACCACGGTCAAGTCGGGCTACCGCGCCCCGGACGACCTGCTCCCGCTGCTGCTCCCGGATCCGCGCGCGGCGAGGATCCTGACGCAGGCGGACTTCTTGTGGGTGCGGATCCTGGATGTCGTGCGGGCCCTGGAGGCGCGTACGTACGGGACGGCCGCGACCCTGGTCCTGGACATCCGCGACACGGCGGGCCTGGCGGCCGGCCGCTTCCGCCTGGACGCGTCGCCGGAGGGGGCAGTGTGTGTTCCGTCGAGGGAGTCGCCCGATCTGGCGCTGGATGTACGGGAGTTGGGCGCGCTGTACCTGGGTGACGAGTCGGCGGTACGGCTGGCGGCGCTGGGCCTGGTGGAGGAGGGGCCGCCGCGGGCGGCGGGGACGGTTGACGCGCTGTTCCGGACGTCGAGGCGGCCTTGGTGCCCGGACATCTTCTGACTCCTGCGCTGTGATGCCCGGGCGGGCGGCCGAGGCTCGGCGGCCTGTCAGGTGCCGGCGGTCATGGCCGGAGCCACCAGCAGGATGCCGCCGATGCCTGCGCAGGTGGGGTTCTCGGCTTTCACTCCGATGGTCAGGAGGGTGAGTCCCAGCGCGGCCATGAAGCCGAACCGCCACTGCACGTACTGCTCGAAGACAAGGGTGAAGAGGGGCATTGGTGGTCACTCCTTCAGGGGAGGGGCGCCGGTGCCCGCACACCGTTGTGCGGCTGGGACGAGATGCAGCCTTGTTCTGAGCTCCAACTGCCATACAAATTCAACCGGTTGACCTGATTGATTAATGCCCTCCTGGGGTATGTCCGCAAACTTGTATGGTCATTCGGTTGTCTCGCTGAGTCCGGGATCCTAGTTGTTCGGTTGTGTGGGGCATCTCTGCTTTGCCGTAGGGGAGTTGTAAGGTTGTGGGGTGACGAGCCATGGGTCTGCCCCGAGAGAGACCACGTACAGGTACAGGTGGGTCGCGGACGAGCTGCGCAAGGAGATCAACGACGGGACTCGTAGGCCGGGGGAGCGCCTGCCCACGCAGGGTGAACTGGCCACGCAGTACCAGGTCTCCCGTGCCACCGTGATTCAGGCGCTGGACCTGCTGCGGGAAATGGGGCTGATCGTCACCCGCCAGGGCAGTGGGACGTTTGTGAACGCCGAGCGGGGTGCGCCGGTGGTGACAGCCGACGGTGGCGGCCATATTGACGACGACGGTGAGGATGCCTGGCCCGTCGCCTCGGAGCGCGTGCCTCCGGCACGCGTTGCCGTGCCCTCGTCCGAAGCGGTTCCGGCCACCGGCGAGCCCCAGCAGACCGCCGCCACGCTCGGGACCCGCGTCATGGAGGCGTTCGAAGCGCCCCATGTCCGTATCGATGCGATCTGTCTGACGTCGGAGTCCCTCAACCTGGCACTCGCCGAGCCGTTGCAGGCCATTCGCTCGGATCAGATCAGGCCCGAGACGGTGAAGGTCCGGGTGATGGTGCCCTCCCGGGACCTGGAGCTCGCTTTTCCCCGGCCGACCGAGGAGGAATCCGGCGACGGGCGGCTGGTGCACGAGCACTGGCTGTCGTTGCGCAACAGCCACGGCGCCGTCCTGCGGCAGAGCCTGCGCGCCCTGCGCAGCACCCGCGGCATCGACGTCGAGGTGACGCTGAAGGCTTTGCCTTTCACTCCGCCCGTGAAGCTCTATCTGCTGAACGGATGCAAGGCATTCTTCGCGTTCTATCAGATCAAGAAGCGTGAAGAGCAGATCGACGACACACCCATGGAGATCTACGACGCGCTCGGCAGCGATTCGATGCTTTTCCCCTTCGAACGCGGCGAAGGGACGTGGGACGAGGCGTTTGTGACCCAGGCGCAGGAGTGGTTCGACGGTCTGTGGGGCACGCTCGCCAAGGGGATCACCCTCGGGAGCTGACCAGCCACCAGTTCCGGAGGAGGAGCACCAGGAGGATCGAGGCGCCGCACAGCGTGCCGGTCCGCCGAGGTTCCCGGCGGTCCGCCGCAAACGGAGCCAGGGTTCTCAGTCGCGCCGACATGGCCGCACCTCCCCAACCACGCAACCGGCCAAGGCTGTTGCGGGCAAGATGGCATGTGAAGGCACCGGAACCGTGTTCTCGGCCCCGATGGACGGAGCGATGTGACTGAACCGCGCGCGACCGATCTGCGCGACCTCCTCGCCGCCGTCAAGTGCGTGCTCCTCGACTTCGACGGCCCCGTGTGCCAGCTCTTCGCCAGGCACACGGCCCCTGCGGTGGCCGCCGAACTCAGGGACTGGATCCAGCAGCGCTTCCACGACGAGGTGCCGGTGCCCGAGGGTTCCGTCGACGATCCGCATGCCATCCTGAGCGCGGCCGACGACAGACACCGGGGCAGCGAACTGGTGGGGCACCTGGAGGAGCTGCTCACCGCCGAGGAGCTTCGTGCCTCGGTGACAGCGCACCCGACCAAGGATGCGAACAGGCTGATACGCCGGCTCAGCGCGGTGGGTTTCCGGCTGGCCATAACGACGAACAACTCTGCGAGGGCCGTACGGAGCTATCTCGACCGTGAGGGGCTCACGGACTTCTTCGGTGAGCATGTGCACGGCCGTATGCCCGACCCGCGACTGCTCAAGCCGAATCCGGACTGCCTGAGGCGGGCTCTGGAGACCACGGGCTCGACAGCGGAGGAATCCCTGATGATCGGGGATTCGCCCGCGGACTACGAGGCAGCCAAGGAGCTCGGGGTTCGCTTTCTCGGTTACGCGCGTAACCAGGCGAAGCGGCGACGGCTGGAGGCTGTCGGGGAAATGCTGAAAGTGTCCTCGCTCGGGCAGCTGCTCGACGCCGTCGAGCCGGGCCTCAGGGTGGAGTAACGGGCGAGGTGTGCCTGTCGCGTGGGAATCGGATCACCGGCGCGATGGACCTTGCTGGTGATCTTTCCCCGGAATCTCCCGCCTCCGCCCCGGCGGGAGCGGTAACTTCCTCAGTCAGTTGCTGATCCGGGCGGACTACCGAGGGCACGCGTACATGACAGTCGAGGCGGCATCCGAGGCTCGCCGGCAAGCAGCCGGGCTGAGCCGGGACGATCGGTTCGTGGAGGGGCCCCTCAAGGGCTACCACCATGAGACGTACGCCTTCCCGCTGCCCGCCGAGAATCCGCTGGCCACAAGGTTCGAGCGGGGCAAGCTGCGGTCGCCGCGCGAGGAACTGCTCTGGTTCGACCGTCGGTGTTTCGCCTCGGAGGACCGGCTCCTCATCGCGCTGCGCGGCCGGATCGCCCGTATTCCGGAGTGCTTCGAGGTCGCGGAGAACGTCTGTCTGCAGGGGTTCATCGAAGGGCGGACGCTTTCCAGAAGGCCGCTCTCGGACCGTCATCTCCATCAACTCGGCCGGCTGTTTGAAGAGCTGGTGGGGGTCAAGGCGGATGAACTCGACATACGACGGAACGCCGCCGTCGCCGATCGGCCGACCGACACCGACACCGATACCGAGACCGAGACGGACACCGACGCCGACTCGGGCGCTTTCCTGCGCGGGCTCATCCGCTTCACTGAAGAGCAGGTGTACGGCGAGAACGCCGGCCGGTTCGGGACGCTCTTCGATGAACTCGGCGTCCCTGAAAACCCGTTGGAGGAGCTGAAGAGAGCGACGGTGAGACTTGCATCGCGCCCCTTCGCTCTCATCCATGGCGACCTCCACCGGGAGAACTTCATCGTCGATCCCGCGGGCGACCTGTGGACGATCGACTGGGAGCTCGCCGCGATCGGTGATCCGCTCTACGACCTGGCGACGCACCTCCATCTGATGCGCTACTCGCAGAAGGAGGAAGAGCGGGTCAAGGAAGTGTGGCGGGCGGCTGTGGAGGGCGTGCGGCCCGGCAGTTCCGACGGATGGGAGCAGGACCTTCAGGTGCTGCTCTCCTACAAGCGGGCGCAGTCCGTCTACACGGATGTGATCCGTACGGCTGTGGCCCTGGGTTCCGGCCCGAAGCCGAACTGGCAGTTGCTGCCCCGGGCCGCCTGGCGGATCCATCTCGTTCTCAAGGCGGCTGCCGAGCCGCTGGGTCTGTCCGAAGTGCCGACACTCCGGCAGGTCATGGCCGCGTATATGCGGTGGCTCCGTGCGTACCCAGGCCGTACGGACCCTTGACAGCACCCCCGACAGCGCGAGCGCCACCGCCGGAATCCCCTCGCGCCACAACAGCGCCGTCCACGGCTCCGCCTCACCTCGCCCCCCGAGCCCACCGCGCTCACATCGTCAGCAGCACCTTCCCCCGCAGCGTCCGTGCCTCGATCGCCGCATGCGCCTCCGCCGCGCGCGTCAGCGGGAACGTGCCGCCGATCACCGGTCGCAGCCGGCCCGCGGCCGCCTCTTCCAGGGCCTTCGCCGCCAGGCGCACGTACTCCTCGTCCGAGAGCTGTACGTCCCCGATGCCGAGCAGCTTGATCGCACGGCGCTCCGCCTCCGCCGCATCCACCGGAGCGAAGCCGCCCGTCGGCGCCCCGTGCGCCGAGAAGATCCCGCCGTCCGCCGTCAGCGCGAAGGCAGCCAGGCCCGGAGCGCCGCCGACCCCGTCGAGCACCACGTCCGCGCCGGCCGGGCCCAGCGCCGCGCGGGTCTGTGCGACCCAGTCGTCCCGGGTCGCGTCCACGACCACGTTCGCACCCAACTCCCGCACCAGGGACGTCTTCCGCTCACCCCGGGCCACCCCGGTCACTTCCGCCCCGGCGGCCTTCGCCAGCTGTACAAGCAGAGTGCCCATGCCGCCCGATGCGCCCAGGATCAGCACCCGCTCGCCCGCGCCGAGGCCGGTGGACTCCAAAAGCGCGCAGGCCGTGACGCCGTCGTGGACCAGGGCGGCGGCCTCCTGCAGTCCGAGACCGTCTGGGACAGGGACCAGCTTGGCCACGGGGGCCACGGCCTGCTCGGCGTAGCCGCCGGTGAAGCCGAGGGCGGTGATGACCCGGCGGCCGATCCACGCCTTGTCCACCCCCTGGCCGACCGCGCGCACCGTACCCGCGATGCCGCCGCCCGGCACATACGGTGGTTGGACCGCGAAGTGCTCGCCGAACGCGCCGGACCGCACCTGCGTCTCCACGAAGATCGTGTCCACCGCGGAGACAGCCACGACCGCCTCGCCCGGACCCGCCAGTGGATCCGGGACCTCCGCCGTGACCAGAACCTCAGGGCCGCCGAATTCCTTCACCTGTGCTACGCGCATGCCGTCCACTCCCCAATTCGATAACTTGCGAGAAGTCTGGAACCTCAACTGCGATTGAGGTCAACTCCGACTTCGTACGCTGCGGAGTTGGCGGTGAGATGGGCCTGGGGAGTGCCGCCCCTCGTCCGCTGCCGCCGGAGCTCGAACGCGTCAGGACACCGTAGGAACTAGGCACCCACCGTGCCGTCGATCCCCTCGCGGAGGAAGTCGGCGTGGCCGTTGTGCCGGGCGTACTCATGGATCATGTGCAGCATCACCAGCCGGAGTGACACGTCCTCACCCCACTTGGTCTGGTAGCCGGTCACATCGAGGGACTCGGCCTGCTCCTCGATCCGGCGTGAGTGCTCGATCTCCGTCTGCCAGGCCTCGAAAGCCTCCGAGCGCGTGGACTCGCTCGCGTCGTACGCCTCCTGGAAGTCGCCCTTGTCCGACCAGACGTACGGGATGTCCTCCCCGTTGATCACCCGGCGGAACCAGGCGCGCTCCACCTCGGCCATGTGCCGTACCAGGCCGAGCAGGGAGAGCGTCGAGGGTGGCATGGACTGGCGGCGCAGGTCCTCGTCGGAGAGGCCGTCGGCCTTCATGGCGAGGGTGGCGCGGTGGTAGTCGAGGAAGGCGCGCAGCGTTTCGCGTTCGCCTCCGGTCAGGGGCGGGCCTATGCGTTCGACGGTCACTGTGCATTCCTCTCGGCGCTGCTGCGGTGCGATGGTGCTGCGGTCCTGCGGTGCTGCGGTGCTGCGGTGCTGCGGTGCTGCGGTGCTGCGGTGCTGCGGTGCTGCGGTGCTGCGGTCCTGATCTGATCCTCTCGCATACTCCGCGATCCGCACGACGGCCCTGCACGCCCTCGCCACCACCGCGACCACCGCGACCACCAAGTGATCGTCTACTCCGCTGGGTCGAGTGACTGCCCGTAGACGGCGGTGAGTTCGGCCGCCAGTTGCGCGAGCCGCTCCCTGGCCTCCGGTGGGTCCAGGACCTCGACGCGTGCTCCCAGCCCCGCCAGCTGCGCCGCCACGATCTCCGGTGACGGGCCGTCGATCTCGATCTCCAGCCGGCCGTCGGCAAGGGGCGACCCGGCGATCCGCAGCCGCCCGCCGAACAGCCCCTGCAGGACCGGCTCGGCGCCCCTCTCCGCCCGGGCGCGTACCGTCGCCGCGAGCATGCGGTCCTCCATTCCCGAGGCGAGGGAACGCCAGGCCGTTGGCAGGTCGAAGCCGTCCGGTCGGACGACCGGATCGCCGGTCGGGGTGACCGAGATGACGCGGCTGAGGCGGAAGGTCCGCAGGCCTTGGGCCGTGCCCGCGACGAGATAGCGGACGCCCGCCTTGGACGCGAGGCCGAGCGGATGGACCGTACGCTCGCCCGCGGGTCTGCCGGGGCGCGCGTATCCGAGGCGGATCTGCGTGCCTTCCACCACCGCCCTCTGGAGCGCGTCGAGATGGGGTGCCGAGGCGGTGACGGGGGAGCGCGACCAGTCCGTGTCGTCGGTGACACCGGCGTTCGCGGCGGCCTCCGCACCGGACCGCAGTGTCGACGGCAGCGCCCGTACCAGCTTGCGCAGAGCCGTCCGCAGTTCGGGCGTGGCGGACGACGGTCCCGCGAGCAGGAACAGTGCCCGGATCTCGTCGGCGGTCAGCCCGGTGAGGTCGGTCCGTGCCCCGCCGACCAGTGACCAGCCGCCGCCGCGGCCGCGCTGCGAGTACACGGGAATGCCGGAGGTCGCGAGCGCCTCAAGGTCGCGCCGGGCGGTGCGTTCGGACACTTCCAGCTCCGCGGCCACCTCGGCCACGGTCACCCGTCCCCGCGTCTGCAGGAACAGCAGGGTCGCCACCAGACGATCAGCTCTCACAGCAGATCATTCTTCCTCGGAAACCGGTCAGGATATGGCCAGTTCGGTCTCCGTGAATGTCGGACGGGCCGCTGGCGCAGGCAGGCCCTCGCCACCGCCCGCGAGCAGTTGACGGCCGTCTCACGGCGGCCTTCGGAGGCTGGAGCCGAGCCGTACCGAGGCGCGGGTGCAGATGGTGCGGATCGAGCCGGAAGCCCGTAGTGGACGGCGCCGTCACCATCCTGGGCGAGCCGACGGCTGCGTAGCGGCGGGGCTCCTACCGGCCGATGGAGTCGAGCTGCGCTACCGCATCGGCCGGGAGTTCGAGGCTCGCTGCGGCGATGTTCTCGCGAAGGTGGGCCACGGACGAAGTGCCCGGGATGAGGACAGTCGTCGCGGATCGCTGAAGCAGCCAGGCAAGAGCGACCTGCTGCGGCGAGGCTTCGAGGCGGGCGGCGACGCCGGTGAGGGTCTCGGACTGGAGCGGGCTGAAGCCGCCTAGCGGGAAGAACGCGGCGAAGGCGATGTTCTCCGCCTCGCACCGGTCGACGAGGTCGTCGTCCTTCCGTGCGGCGAGGTTGTAGAGGTTCTGCACGGTGACGACGGGCGCGATGGTCTGCGCCTCGGTCAGTTGCGCCGAGGAGATGCCGCTGAGCCCGAGATGACGGATGAGCCCTTGGTGCTGGAGCACTGCCAGAGCACCGAACTGCTCCGCGATGGACTCATCGGAGCCGCCCTCGAAGGAGCCGAGGCGGAGGTTGACGACGTCGAGAGCGTCGAGGCCGAGGTGCCGCAGGTTCTCGCGAACCTGGGCTTTGAGATCGTCGGGCTCCAGCGACGGGTTCCAGGAGCCGTCGTCGCCGCGGCGGGCGCCGACCTTGGTGACGATGCGGAGGTCCGCGGGGTAGGGGTGCAGGGCTTCTTTGATGATCTCGTTCACGACGACGGGGCCGTAGTAGTCGCTGGTGTCGATGTGGGTGACGCCGAGGTCGACCGCCTCGCGGAGCACCGCGACGGCCTGGTCACGGTCCTTGGGCGGACCGAGGACGCCGGGGCCGGCCAGCTGCATGGCGCCGTAGCCCATGCGGCTGATGGTGAGGTCGTCCGCGAGCGTGAGGGCGCCGCCGGGGGCAGAGCTGGTCATTTTCTCCCTTTCGTCACTGATCGGGCGCGTGACGTTGTCCCGGTCTGCCCGATGGGTAGTCGCAATGTTGCGTGGAACACTATTGCAAGCATGTGCTTGCAATAGTTAGCACCGACAGTGCAGTATCGGGGCATGGCATCACTCAACGTCGGCAATCTCGGTGAGTATCTGCGTGAGCAGCGGCGCACAGCGCAGCTCTCGCTGCGGCAGCTCGCCGACGCCGCCGGGGTGTCCAATCCGTATCTGAGTCAGATCGAGCGCGGCCTGCGCAAGCCGAGTGCGGAAGTTCTGCAGCAGGTTGCCAAGGCGCTGCGGATCTCCGCCGAGACGCTGTACGTGCGGGCCGGGATCCTTGACGAGCGGGAGCGGGAGGAGCTGGAGACGCGTGCCGTCATCCTCGCCGACCCCTCGATCAACGAGCGGCAGAAGCAGGTGCTGCTGCAGATCTACGAGTCCTTCCGCAAGGAGAACGGGTTCGAGAACACCGACTCCACGGACATCATGGACTCCACGGACACCATGGACACCGCCGCTGAAGGCCCCCGCACGGCCGACGGCAGTGATGCCGACCAACCCTCAAACTGATCTGCGATCCGGGAGGACCACAGTCATGGCCATCACCGATGACCTGCGTAAGACCCTCACCGACCCGACTCCCCTCTACTTCGCGGCCGGAACCGCCGACCTCGCCGTCCAGCAGGCGAAGAAGGTTCCCGCGCTGATCGAGCAGCTCAAGGCCGAGGCCCCGAGCCGTATCGATGCCGTGCGCAACGCCGACCCCAAGGCCGTTCAGGAGAAGGTGACCAGCCAGGCCAAGGAGGCCCAGGCCACCGTGCAGGCCAAGGTCACCGAGGTGCTCGAGAGCCTGGACACCGATCTGAAGAAGTTCGGCGAGACCGCTCAGGACCTGGCGCTGCGTGGTGTCGGTGTGGCTGCCGAGTACGCGGTCAAGGCCCGTGAGACGTACGAGAAGGTCGCCGAGCAGGGCGAGCAGGTCGTGAAGTCGTGGCGCGGCGAGGCGGCCGAGGAGATCGCCGAGATCGCCGTCGCCGTCGAGCCGAACGCCGACAAGCCCGCGGCCCAGGCCACCGGGAAGACCGAGGTGAAGGCCGAGGCCAAGAAGCCCGCTCCGGCGGCCGCCCGCAAGGTCCCGGCGCGCAAGACGACGGCGACGAAGAAGCCCTCGCCGCAGTCCGCCAAGTAACACCTGGTAAGGCGTACGAGAGGACGGGCCGGGCACCATTGGGGTGTCCGGCTCGTTCTCCCGGTACCTCGCTCCCGGTACCTCGCTCCCGGTACCTTGGCCGCGAGGCGCTACAAATCACTGATGAGGCGGTGCTCAGCATGTTGCGTGCGGGATTCGACTTCGGGCTCTGGCTCGTGCTCGACCTTGTCTTCCTCGGCACGTCGGTGACCGCGCTGATCATGGCGGCCATGGCCCGCGACGACGCCTACCGCGCCGCCGACAAGCAGAAGAAGTCCTTCTGGCTGATCATCCTCGGCATCACGGTCGCGGTGAACCTCTTCGTCTCCGTGCTGTTCCTGTCGATCGCCGGACTGATCGCTTCCATCGTCTTCTTCGTGGACGTGCGGCCCGCCCTCAAGCAGGTCTCCGGCAGGGGTGGCCGCCGCGGTGGCGGCTCCAGCAGCGACGGCCCGTACGGGCCGTACAACGGCGGACGGTAGACCCCGGTAGCCCGCCGGCCCGCCCGCGGGCTACCTGCGGGCCCCGTGCCTGCTCAGCAGCAGCACCGCCACATCGTCGGTCAGCTCCCCGCCGTTCAGATCGCGCACCTCCGAGACCGCCGCCTCGAGCAGCGACTCGCCCTCAAGGCCCGCCGCCAGCTGCCGGTTGATCATCTCGACCATCCCGTCCTGGCCCAGTCGCTGCTTCGCGTCCGGTCCCCGGCGGCCCTCGATCAGCCCGTCCGTGTACATCATCAGGCTCCACGCGGCGCCCAGCTCCACCTGGCGGCGCGGCCAGCGGGCGCGCGGCAGCAGGCCGAGCGCCGGGCCGTTGTCGTCGTACGGAAGCAGCTGCGCCGGCCGCCCGTGCCGGGCGATCAGCGGCGCCGGGTGGCCCGCCAGGCAGAGTCCGGCCCGCCGGCCGTCCGGCGCGATGTCGACCGTGCAGAGCGTCGCGAAGATCTCCTCGCTCTCCCGCTCGTGCTCCAGCACCTGCTGCAGCGTGGAGAGCAGCTCGTCCCCGCACAGGCCCGCGAAGGTCAGCGCCCGCCAGGCGATGCGCAGCTCGACGCCGAGCGCCGCCTCGTCCGGGCCGTGGCCGCAGACGTCACCGATCATCGCGTGGACCGTGCCGTCCGCGGTGCGGACCGTGTCGTAGAAGTCTCCACCGAGCAGCGCCCGCGAGCGTCCGGGCCGGTAGCGCGCGGCGAACCGCAGATCCGAGCCCTGGAGCAGGGGAGTGGGCAGCAGACCGCGCTCCAGCCGGGCGTTCTCCTGGGCGCGGAGCCTCGACTCGGCCAGCTTCACTTGGGCCGTGTCGGCGCGTTTGCGCTCGACGGCGTACCGGATGGCACGGCTCAGCAGCCGTCCGTCGAGCTCGTCGCGGAAGAGATGATCCTGTGCCCCCACCCGTACCGCCTCCGCCGCGCGCTCCGCGTCGCCCGAGGTGGTCAGGGCGAGGACGGCGTGGCGCGGCGCGAGGCGCAGGACGTGCTTGAGCGGGGCGAGCTCCTCCTCGCCGGGTCCGGGCAGGGCGAGGTCGACGAGGATGCAGTGGACGTCGTCCGTGAGCAGCCGCTCCGCCTCCGTCAGGTTGCGGGCGGTGCGGATCCGGACCCGGGTGCCGGCAGCGTCGAGCAGCTCGGGGACGGTGAAGGTACCCGCCGGGTCGTCCTCGATCACCAGAAGCGTGAGGTCGCCGCCGCTGGAGCTGCCGGCGGCGCAGGCGCTCCCACGGTCGGTCTCCGCGACGGGGACACCCCTCTGTCGCGGTACGGGTACGGGCATCGTTCCTGGTTTCCTTCCCTCCCCCCGAGGGCGCGGTGCAGCGACGATCGACGCCTCACCAGACCGGGACCATAGCGGTACCGGGTGTCGGAGCGGAATGGTGAAGTGTGAAGAGCCACTGTCATATGCCGCGCATGGGGAGGTACTTGCTCAAGAGGCCATGACGAACATCACGCGTTCGTCACCCCTCTGACGCATTTCTTCACGCGTCACTCATCCGAGTTACTCATGTGTGTCACTTGTCCGGGCGTACAACTCCGAGGATCACCATCGAACCAGCGCCCGTAATCGTCACATTCCTCCCGGGTCGCGGCGCATGTACGATCGCTCCGTCACCGATGTACATCCCCACATGGCTCGCGTCCGCGTGGTAGATGATCAGGTCGCCGGGCCGCAAGTCCTTGATCTCGATCCGCGGCAGCAGCCGCCACTGCTCCTGCGAGGTGCGCGGGATGCCCTTCCCCGCCGCCGACCACGCCTGTGACGTCAGCCCCGAGCAGTCGTACGACCCCGGGCCCTCCGCTCCCCACACATACGGCTTGCCGATCTGCGCCGTCGCGAACTGGACCGCCTTCTTGCCCTGCGGGCTCGCGCTGCGGCTGATCTCCTTCAGTACGCCCGAACTCAGCCAGGCCGTCTGTGCCTTGTACTCGGCGTTCCGCTCCAACTGGAGGAGCCGCTCCCGCTGCTCCTTCTCCAGCTTGTCCTCTATCTTCTTGGCCGCGGCGATCTGGGAGTTGATCTCCTTCTTGGCCTTGGCCTGCTTGACGCGGTTGGCCTCGAGCTTCCGCCACTGGGCGCTCGCGTCCTTGGTGTACGCCGCCAAGTCGGCCTGTGTCCTGGTCAGTTCGCCGAGGAGGTCCCTGGTGGCCTTCTGGCCCTGCTGGATCCGGCCCGCCCCGTCCAGGAACAGCTGCGGATCGTCGGTGAGCACCAGCCGCGCCTCGGGCGGCAGTCCGCCGTCGCGGTACTGGGCGCGGGCGGCGGCGCCCGCGCGGTTCTTGAGGTCGTCGATCCGGGCCTGTCCCTTGACGATCTCCCGCGCGAGTTTGACGATCTCGGCCGACTGCTTGTCGGCCTGCTCCTCGGCGAGGTTGTACGCGTCGGTCGCGGACGCGGCCTTGCGGTAGAGGGCTTCGATCTCCTGGCGCACTTCCTCCAGCGACTTCTTGGGTGCGTCCTCGGCGGCGCCCGCCCTGCTTGGCGGCGGCGGCTCGGGGGCCGCGAAAGCCTGGCCGGTTGACGCCAGCACGGTCAGTGCGCAGACCAGAGTGATCGCGGCAGTGGCACAGCGACGTCGGTTCACGACTCCCCCTTCAGACTCCGGGCGAACGTCAGTACACCTGAATATGATTTACCGTCAGTAACTTACGGGCGACGTCGCGATGGTGCCACGACGTCCGCAAAAGCGACAGGGACGACGGGTGCCGATCTGCCGACTGGTGGATCAATCCCACTCGTCAGGGACGAACAACGGGCCCTCCGCGTTCCCTCGTTCGCGCCTGTTCATACGGAATTGGGGGCGAGTGCCGCCCAGTTCACCGTGACTTCCCCTTGCCGCCACCGTCGCGGGCCGTCCGCCAGCGGCCAGTCGACCGCCATGTCCCGTACGGCTCTGATCCAGCGCTGCCGGGCGCCCAGCGAGGCGTACGGAGCGGCCGCCGCCCACGCCCGGTCGAAGTCCCGCAGGAAGGCGTGCACCGGCTCGCCCGGCACATTGCGGTGGATCAACGCCTTCGGCAGCCGTTCCGCCAGATCGGACGGACGCTGCAGGGAGCCGAGCCGGGTCGCGAAGGTGAGCGTGCGCGGGCCTTCCGGGCCGAGCGCGACCCAGACGTGCCGCCGCCCGATCTCGTCGCAGGTGCCCTCGACCAGCAGCCCGTCGGGCGCGAGGCGCGCGCGGAGCCGCGCCCAGACCGCGGCGACCTCGCCCTCGTCGTACTGGCGCAGCACATTCGCCGCCCGGATGAGCGCGGGCCGCCGCTCCAGCGGGACCTCGAAGCCGCCGTGCCGGAAGCTGAGTCCCTCGCGTTCGTACGGCTTCGCAGCGGCCACCCGTGCCGGGTCGATCTCGATCCCGACGACCTGGCAGCGGGGCTCGGCCTTGCGCAGCCGCTGCATCAGCTCCAGCGCGGTCCAGGGGGCGGCGCCGTACCCGAGATCGACGGCGACGGGCGCGTCGCCGCGGCGCAGCGCCGGTCCGTGCGTCGCGGCGATCCAGCGGTCCATACGCCGCAGCCGGTTGGGGTTGGTCGTCCCGCGGGTCGCGGTGCCGACGGGACGAGTCATGAAAGTGAGGGTATGCGGTCGTGACACGGCTTCCGGACGGTAATGATTTGGCAAAGCGAAGGGGGGCTGGAAATGGAAGACGGGAGTCCGCTGTTGTGAGGCTTTGGTGGCTGCTAACGCCCCGCAGCCTGCCGTGCCCGCAGCGAGGAGGAACGCCGACGTGAGCCAGTACGTCTCCCGCCTCGGCGGCAGCCTGGTGGCACCGCGGATCCGGTTCCCCGGCGGTCATCGCAAGCCGCGCAGGGTCGCCATGCTCAGCGTCCACACGTCCCCGCTGCACCAGCCGGGGACGGGCGACGCCGGCGGCATGAATGTGTACATCGTCGAACTCGCCAAACGGCTCGCCGCCATCAATATCGAGGTCGAGATCTTCACCCGGGCGACCGCGGGCGGGCTGCCTCCGGTCGTGGAACTGGCTCCCGGCGTGCTCGTACGGCATGTCGACGCAGGGCCCTACGAGGGCCTCGCCAAGGAAGACCTCCCGGCCCAGCTGTGTGCCTTCACGCACGGCGTGATGCAGGCCTGGGCCGGCCACCGCCCGGGCCACTACGACCTCGTCCACTCCCACTACTGGCTCTCCGGCCATGTCGGATGGCTCGCCGCCGAGCGGTGGGGCGTCCCGCTCGTCCACGCCATGCACACCATGGCCAAGGTCAAGAACGCCGCGCTCGCCGATGGCGACACCCCCGAGCCGCCGTCCCGAGTCATCGGGGAGACCCAGATAGTGCGCGCCGCGGACCGGCTGATCGCCAACACCGCGGAGGAGGCCGACGAACTCGTCCGCTTCTACGACGCCGATCCGGCGAAGGTCGCCGTCGTCCACCCCGGCGTGAACCTGGAACGCTTCCGGCCCGCGGACGGCCGCGCCGCCGCCCGGGCCCGCCTCGGGCTGCCGCAGCACGCGTTCATCCCGCTCTTCGCGGGCCGCATCCAGCCGCTGAAGGCCCCCGACATCCTGCTCCGCGCCGTGGCGCTGCTGCTCGACCGCGACCCCTCCCTGCGTTCCCGGCTCTTCGTGCCGATAGTCGGCGGCCCGAGCGGCAGCGGCCTCGCCAAGCCCGAAGGCCTGCAGAAACTGGTCGCCCGCCTCGGCATCGCGGATGTCGTCCACTTCCAGCCGCCCGTCGGCCAGGACCTCCTCGCGGACTGGTTCCGGGCCGCGTCCACGCTGGTCATGCCCTCGTACAGCGAATCCTTCGGCCTGGTCGCGATCGAGGCCCAGGCGACCGGGACGCCCGTGGTTGCGGCGGAGGTCGGCGGCCTCCCGGTGGCAGTCCGCGACGAGCTGACCGGCCTCCTGGTCCCGGGCCACGACCCACAGGACTACGCGGCCGCGCTGCACCGTCTGCTGGTCGATCCGGCCCTGTCCGCCCGGATGGGCGCGACGGCGGCCCGCCACGCGGAGTCCTTCGGCTGGGACACGGCGGCGTCGGCGACGGCGGATGTCTACACGGCGGCGATGTACGAACACCGCCGCCGGGTACGCTCGCACCATGGCTGACGTACGGCAGGCTGCCCAGGTCATCGAGCAGACGCTCAAGGACGCGGAACTCGAGTGGGAGAGCCCGGAGCCCGGCTCGTACGTGGTGAAACTCCCTGGCACGCGCAAGCTGTCGACGACGTGCTCGCTGCTCGTCGGCAAGCACTCGCTGTCGATCAACGCGTTTGTGGTCCGACACCCGGACGAGAACGACGCGGTGGTCCACCGCTGGCTGCTGGAGCGCAATCTGCGCCTGTACGGCGTGAGTTACGCGATCGACCGCCTCGGCGACATCTACCTGGTGGGCAGGCTCCCGCTCTCCGTGGTCACCCCGGAGGAACTGGACCGCCTCCTGGGCTCGGTCCTGGAGGCGGCGGACGGCGCTTTCAACACGCTGCTGGAGATGGGGTTCGCGAGCGCGATCCGCAAGGAGTACGCGTGGCGGGTGTCGCGGGGAGAGTCGACCCGGAATTTGGATGCGTTCACCAACCTGACCAAGTAGGGAGTTGCCCGGTCATGTGGTGAGGGTGGGCCCGGGAGCTTTGGTGGTTGCTGTCCGTGGGCGGTTTCCACCGGCGAATCCTGGGGGATCGGCGGCAGACTCCGGGAGTCCGCGCCCGGCAGGACTCCGCACCTCGGCCCCGGCGCAAGACCCCGCACGACCCCTTCCCGCGGGCCGCGGGCTCATGGCATGCTCACCGCAGACGCTCATATGAACGTCGTTCATATACGTGGAAGGGGTGGGCTCATGGAGACCGGTCGACGCGCCATCAGCAGACGGAGTCTGCTCGGCAGTGCCACAGCCGTCGCGACCGCCTGCGTCGTCGGCACGCGCACCGCCGTCGCCGCCACCGCGCCCCCCGCCCCCTCTCCCCTCTGGGCCGAGTTCCGCCGGAACCCCTACAGCCACCCGCAGATCCCCTTCGTAGGCCGGGCAGGTCAACGAGCCGGAGCCCACCGCTTTCCCCGACGCCCCGTCGTTGCCAACGTCCTTGCCTACGGCGCCGAACCGGACGGCTCCGCCGACTCCGCCCCCGCGATCAACCGTGCCGTTGCCGCCGTGGGCGAACGCGGCGGCGGCACGGTCCTCATCCCCGCCGGCACCTACCGCATCGACGACCTGATCCGCATCGGCCACGGCAACGTCGTACTCAAGGGCGCCGGCAGCACCCGCACCAAGCTCTACGCCACCAAGAACCTCACCGAACTCATCGGCGTGTACGGCAGCCGCTACGGCGGCGACAAGTCGTCCTGGTCCTGGGCCGGTGGTCTCATCTGGCTCTGCCCGAAGGGCCGTTGGGACAGCCTCACCACCGCCATCAAGGCCAAGGCGTGGCCCTTCGAAGGCTGGACCGGCAATAAGCGCGACGAGTGGCGCACCCTCGCCACCGTCAGGCCCGCCAGGCGCGGCGACCGGTCCGTCACCGTCCCCGACGCCTCCCGTCTCCGCCGCGGACAGCTCGTCCTGCTCCGCCTCGCGGACGACGCCGGCCACACCCTCCTGGAGCACATGGCCGGCGGCGGCGCGGGTCCCGAGGAGTACGTCTGGGACGACAAGACCAAGCTGACCAGTTACGTCCCCTACGAATGGCCCGTACGCCTCACGGCCGTCAAACGGAACAAGGTCACCTTCGAACGGCCGCTGCCTCTCGACGTACGCCCCGAATGGGACCCGAGGATCACCACTCTCGTCACTCCGCTCACCGGCTCCGGTGTTGAAGGGCTCACCCTCGAAGCCATGGAGACCCCGCAGTCCCAGCACCTCCTCGACAAGGGCTACAACGGCGTCACTTTCCAGTGCGCGTACGACTGCTGGGCCGACGACATCACCGTCCGCCATGTCGACAACGGCTTCGGCCTGGTAGCCGCCTCCGCCTGCACCCTGCGCCGCACCCGCGTCGAGGGCCGCGGCTCCCACCACCCGTACTTCTGCCGCGAGGGCTCGCACGACAACCTCATCGAGGACTTCGCCATCGCGCGGCGCACCGTCCCGGCCCCCGCCAACACCCAGCTCCATGGCATCAATGTGGAGGGCCTGTCCAGCTACAACGTCTGGTCGCGCGGGAACATGGAGACGGGCACCTTCGACACGCACCGCGGTATGCCGTTCGCCAACGTCCGCACCGAGATCACGGTGGACAACAACGGCCGCCACGGCGGCGACGCGAGCGCGGGACCGCTGTACGGAGCCCGGTTCACCCACTGGAACGTCACCGTCACCAACGAGCGCGCGGGCCTGATCAGGATCGACCAGATCGCCCCGTACAGCGCGACCGTCGCCATCAGCATGGTCCGTGAGTTCGACCAGATCGACGTACCGGACTTCAGCGGGCCCCTCGGCTCGCGCATCGAGGCGTACGGACAGCCGGGCGGGGTGTGTCCGGGCAATCTGTACGAGGCCCAGCGGGCGCTCCTCACCTGACCTCCCGCGCCTGACCTCCCGCGCCTGATCTCCCGCGCCTGATCTCCCGCGTCTGGTCGCCCGCGTCTGACCGCTGCTCAGCCGGACATGCGCGACGCACCCGCGCGGCCGAAGATCGCTGCATGAGCGACAACAGGGACCTCTCCGGTCCCGGTTCGCCCGCCGCCGTCACCAGGGGCGCGCCGAACCAGACGCCGGCTCTCGCGGCGATCCGTCACCGGCAATCCGGACGCCCAGGAACCCAGCGGCTCCTACGGGACGGACGCAGGCGGGCTGGCCACTCCGGCGGCGGGCACGGGCCCGGCGACATCCGCCGGGCCGTCCTCGATCCGCCGGGCCGGCGCGATCCGCTCGGCCGGCGCGTCTGCGCCCGCCGCGCCCGTCGCACTCTCCGCGGGCAGGTTCCGCATCAGCAGCCAGTACCCGAGCCCCGCCACCGTCCCCAGCACCGCGCACATCCCCCACAGCCAGTCCGCCCCGTACCGGTCGATGACGAAACCGGACATCAGCGGGGCGATGAGCGCCGCCACCGACCAGGACAGCGTGTGCATCCCCTGGTAGCGGCCACGTCCGTGCAGCGGCGAGAGCCGCACGACAAGCCCGGTCTGGGTCGGCGCGTTGATGATCTCGGCCAGCGTCCACACGCAGACGGTCAGCGCGTACACGGCGATCGACCCGGCGAAAGCGGTGAGTCCGAAGCCGTACCCCGCGAGCACCGCGGAAATGATCAGCAGCCGACGCGGATCGCGGTGCTCGATGAAGCGGGTGACCGGGATCTGCAGGGCCACGATCAGTACGCCGTTGACCGCGATCGCCATGCCGAAGTCGGAGCTGCTGAAGCCGTCCGCGCCCATCGCCAGCGGCAGTGCCACATGCCCCTGCATAAAGATCAGCGCGATCAGGAACGACAGCCCGACGACGCTCATGAACCGCCCGTCGCGCAGCACGGTCCCCATGCTCACGTCAGGCTCGGCGGGCTCGTCCGCGGTGGCCTTCGCCCGTTGTGGCCGTGACTCCGGCAGCTTGACGAAGACGACGACCGCGCAGATCAGTGTCATCACGGCCTCGCCGAGGAAGCCGGCGAGATAGCTGTACTCGGCGATGAAGCCCGCGCCCGCGGAGGAGACGGCGAATCCGAGGTTGATCGCCCAGTAGTTCAGCGAGAAGGCCCGCACCCGGTCCTCGGGACGGACGATGTCGGCCATCATCGCCTGCACGGCGGGCCGGGACGCGTTGGACGCCATACCCACCAGGAAGGCGACGGCCGCGATGGCCACCGGGTGCTGCACAAAGCCGAGCAGCGCCACGGACGCGGCGGTCGAGCTCTGTGCGATCAGCATGGTGGGCCGCCGGCCGAGCCGGTCGGCCATCACACCCGCGCCGAGCGAGGAGACGACACCGCCGAGGCCGTGCAGGGAGGCGACAAGTCCCGCGTACGAGGGTGAGTAGCCCCGTTCCAGGGTCAGGTACAGCGCCATGAACGTCGCGACGAAGGCCCCGAGCCGGTTGACCAGAGTGCTAGTCCACAGCCACCAGAACTCGCGGGGCAGCCCCGAGACGCTCTCGCTCGCGGCACGTCTCAGACCGGCGACGGACATGCGGATTCCCCCCGGGTGTAAGTGGCTTGGCAGGCATCCGCACATTACAAGCGCGACGCTCTGCGCCGCCAGTCAATTGACGCCGACCGTCAATCGAGTCCGCTCCGCGGGCAGCGGAGCAGCACGGGGGAGACGTCTATTAGGCTCGGACACATGGCCGACGCACCGTACAAGCTGATCCTCCTCCGCCACGGCGAGAGCGAATGGAACGCGAAGAACCTGTTCACCGGCTGGGTGGACGTCAATCTGACGGAGAAGGGCGAGAAGGAGGCAGTCCGCGGCGGTGAGCTGATCAAGGACGCCGGCCTGCTCCCCGACGTACTCCACACCTCCCTCCAGAAGCGCGCCATCCGCACCGCGCAGCTCGCGCTGGAGTCCGCGGACCGCCACTGGATCCCGGTCCACCGCTCCTGGCGGCTGAACGAGCGTCACTACGGCGCGCTGCAGGGCAAGGACAAGGCGCAGACGCTGGCCGAGTTCGGCGAGGAGCAGTTCATGCTCTGGCGCCGCTCGTACGACACCCCGCCGCCGGCCCTCGAGGACGGCACGGAGTTCTCGCAGAGCGGCGACCCGCGCTACGCCACGATCCCGAGCGAGCTGCGGCCGCGGACCGAGTGCCTCAAGGACGTCGTCGAGCGCATGCTGCCGTACTGGTACGACGGCATCATCCCGGACCTGCTGACCGGCCGTACGGTCCTGGTCGCCGCCCACGGCAACAGCCTGCGCGGCCTGGTCAAGCACCTCGACGGCATCTCCGACGCCGACATCACGGGCCTCAACATCCCGACCGGCATCCCGCTCTACTACGAGCTCGACGCCGATTTCCACCCGCTCAAGCCGGGCGGCACCTACCTCGACCCGGACGCAGCCGCGGCCGCGATCGAGGCGGTCAAGAATCAGGGCAAGAAGAAGTAGGAATGGCGATCATGCCCCTGACCTGCACATATGATGCAGATCAGGGGCTGTCGTTTGTTCTGGGCCCACTGTGGGCCCTCAGCGCGCGGACGCTGCGGACGCTGTTTTCCCTCAACTCTCTAGGACGGGCCTAGGACGGCTTTTCAGGTGGGGGCAGGGTGCGGGTGCGCACGGCCGTCTGCCCCCACTGAAAAGCCGTCCGGATGCCCTCACGGCCCGGAGCAGCCAGGCGGCGCTTGCCCGTCGCGGCCGTCTGCTCCTTGGAAGGCCCTCAGGACGGCATTCCAGGCGGGGTGGCATTAGACGTCATCTCATTTGGTTGCCTCCGTAGGCAGTCGGTCGTGGTGGGGATCGTTGAGCGGCTGGTGCCGGACGAGTTGTGGGAGTTGTTCCAGCGGGCGGTGCCTGAGGCACCGTCGCGGCCTCAGGGTGGTGGCCGCCGCCGCACGCAAGCCTGGTCCGCTGGGGAGAGCTCAGGCATCGCTTCTCACCTAGCCTATGTGCGCGAGTAGTTGGGCATCTCTTCACTCCGGGCGAGGTAGGTCCGGAGAAGTTGAGGGGGTGCGACTTGACCACCTACGGGAGGCGGGCTTGAGGCACATCGAGGCCTTGGTGCACGACCGGCTGCGCGACATCGACATCGCAGCCTGGCAGGACGTCCCAGCCGAGCAGTTCGCGGACCGGCCGGAACTGATCGCGAGGTACCTGGAGGACGCGCCTCATGAGGCCGCGGCGAGGGCCCTGAAGTACGCCAGGAGCGCGGGGTCGCTGTCCTACGACGACATCGGCTTCCGTTCGCTGAGCGTGACGCCGTTCCAGGGACAGGTACCGTTCAAGAGTTTCGCCCAGGCGCGGGCGGACGCCCAGCGGCAGCAGCGGTGGCGCACGCCCGAGCTGCTCGAGACGCTGTTGGAGCAGCAGCCGAAACTGAGACACCGCCCGTTGAGCGTGCCGGACGGGCGGTGGGCCCACGAGACCAGCGAGAACCTGTTCAACATGGTGCAGAAGGCCGAGCACGGCGAGCCGGAGGACGGCATCGTGTGGTCGTTTCCGTTGAGCGCACCGCCGAGGATGTTCCTGGACGGCGCGCAGGACCGTGAGCTGCCCCAGCTGCTGAGCCAGTACGCGCGGTACGACCTCGCCGACGGCCGGCGACCGAACTGGCTACCACTGCCCGCCCTGATCGGCGCCGGCCATTTCGTGCGGTGCCAGCAGTGGCGGGCGTCACTGGTCTCGGAAACCCTGCCCGGCCATTACTACCTCTTCCTCTCGCACCGCTGGCTCACGCCGACCGCACCGGACCCCGACGGCCTCCAGGCCCGGTTGGCGGCCTGGCAGCTGGTCTCGGCCATGTGCGAGGCGGTCTATGTGGCGAGAGAACGCGGCCTGCACACACCGAGGAAGTACAGCCAGATCGTCAGCGGCGCCGTCGGAGCCGCGGGATCCGACCTCGCCGAGTCCCTCCTCGTCAACGTTCTGCGCAAGGCACTGGATCCCTCCGCCCTGGGTGACGTGTACGAAGAGGTACTGCCGCTCCAGGAGGTCACCGCGGACAACGGCGTCCGGATGGCTCGTTCAGACATTGGCCTTGCCCGCCTGCGCGAGCTGGTCGGCGACCGCCCTCTGCTCGGAGGCCTGCTCGCTCGTGTCCACGTCTGGTACGACTACAGCTGCGTCCCTCAACCTCCGCGCACCGCTGAGGAACAGGAGGAGTTCGAGTTCGCGATGGGGCACTTCGGTCTGCTCCAGGCACTGGGCAGGACCGCCGTTCTGCTCGATGACGCGGACGACTATCTGAGCAGGGCGTGGTGCACGCTCGAAGTGCTGACGGCCGACGCGCTGCAGAACTTCGACGTGTTGGTGGGAGCCGACCGCCCGACCGTGGTGAATGGCCGAACGGAACATCACCTGAGCATGCTCCTGGAGGACCGGCCGCATGTCGTGTGGCGTGCGGTGCTGGACACTGAGGTGTTCCGGGTCCAGACACCGGCAGACTGTATGCGGAGACTGGAGCTGGCGGCGACCGACGAGGCCGACCTGCCGGCCATCTACCAGGGGCTGTGTCGGCTGGGCGCCCCGAGGAAGATCCACATCGACGGCAGCGAGGTGGTCACCGGCACGTTTCCGCTTCCCGTCGTCCAGCACGGGCGCACGATCGTCCTGCCCACCACCACCGAGCGGTTGGTGGGCGAGCCGCAGCCGACGCAGACCACGACGCTGGACTGGGCAAGCGCAACGTCGGTGGACTGGATTCCTGCCGCAGAGCCACTCACGACCGAGTCGCATGTCGTCCTGGAACGGAGGCGGTGGCGCAGCTCCTGCCACGTGGCGGTCGTCGGAGCGTGCGAGGGCGAAGCGGTGCTCCTTGCCAACTGGATCGTGTCCCGCAAGGACGAGCTGAAGCACGCGGTGGGGGTGCCGGTCGGATCACTGACCTGGCTGGCCACTGATGTGGCACCGGTCGGGCACTTCGCGGAGGGAACGCTGCGCACCGCCCACGTGGACGCGCCGTTGTGGGTGCTGGTCGCCAGTGACGTCCGCTTTCTGCAGTGCCAGGTGGTGAGGGGGCTGCTCACCGCGCTCCGTGCGGCGCGGATGCCGTTCGTGACACTGACGATCGACGTACCGGAGGACAATGTCATGCGCTTCGCTCCGACGGACGGCGGAAAGAACGGCGACGCCGATGCCGTAGTCCGGGTGGCGGCACGGCAGGCCCGGTCCGCTGCGTGGCGCGGAGGACTCTTCCGGGACCAACTGCTGGAAGAGTTGCGCTGGGCGACCAGCGGAGCACGCCGGTGAACGGCGACCGGATGACCCTCCGCGACGACGTGTTCGCCGCCGCCGTCCGTGGTGAGGAGCGCCTGCTCGTCGAGCTGTGTCGGACCTACGCCGGTGCCATTGTCGAGCAGTTCGACGAGTGGGCCAGGGTGCCGGAGGAGTGTCGAACGGACCAGCGGCTGGTTGCCCCCTGGGGCCAGGTCTTGGTCACGGTCGCCGAGGTCATGCAGATCCTCGGATATCCGCAGCCGATGGAGAGGCTCGCTCCACAGGGAACGGCCCATCCGCTCAGCAAGTTGAGGTACCTGATGCGCAGGGCTCAGCAGCAACACGAGGACGGTGAGTTCGCCGCCAGCTCAGCGGTACTACATGAGCTGCTGGCCGGGATAGACGGCTGGCAGGGCCCGTCCGTGGACGACCTGCGGGCCAAGGCCTACGGCATGCTCGGCGCCAACTCGGTGCGTCTTGACGCGATTCCGGAAGCCGTTCGGTACACCGAGCGGGCCCTCCAATGCTGCATCGAGACCGGCGACCGGGAAGGCCAGTGGATCTACGCTGAGAACTTCGAAGCCGTGTACGCGGCACAGGAGATCCGGCTCGGTACTCCCCTCGGCCGGCAACTGATGCGATACCGGGAGCGCATCTCGTACGCACAGGACCTCAGCGACACCAGACGGTACGTGGCAAGCAACGACGTGCTGTGTGAGCTGCTCGACGAGTCCGACGGGGCGGAGGCCGACGAGAAGGCCGGCAAGCGCTACCTGGGCAAGATCTACGGCTTGCTCGGCCTGAACCACTTCCGGCTCGACGCCCTTCCTGAGGCCCGGCGTTTCACCGAACGGGCGCTCGCGGAGTGCCGCCTCCGTGAGGACCTCGTGGGCGAGCGCATCTATGCGGCCAACCTGGAAACGATCGGGTGAAAGCAGCCCCCGGGTGGTGCTGCTCAAGCCGCTCGTGAAGTCCCCGCTGATCGAGGTCGGGGAGTACCCCGGCGGCGGAGGTTCACGGGCTGTTTTGTGCCGTGACGTGGCCATGAGCATCGGCAGACCGGCTCCGGCCTCACCGTGTAGTCCCCCGCCCTGGATTGCCGTCCTGAGGCACGTATGGGCTGCGGTGTAGGGGCGGGTGTCAGAGGTGTCGGAGCGCGGTGTCAGGGAGCGTGACACCGCGTGTGCCTAGGGGGTTGGGTGTGAGGACCGCCTGACTGTCAGATGTCAGGACGGAGCCGCCCGTCGGGGCTACTGGCTACCGGCTAGTGCCTAGTGGCGAGGCGAGGGGCCTTCCTCAGGGCCTGATACCGGCTGGGGAGCCCCTCTACTGGCTAGTGGCAAGGTTGCCAGTAGCCAGTAGCCAGTAGCCAGTAGCCAGTAGCCAGTAGCCCGATCCGGGAATCCGGCCGGCGGCCGGACGGGAGACGGCGAGTGGGCGCCCGACGAACGCCCGCCCGGAGGCGTCCTTACTGCTTTTCATCCCCGCGCGGGAGCTCCCGGCGATAGCAGCACGGGGCACCCTCTCAGGGCCGTCTGCGGGCCCTCAGTGCGGCGGCTCTTGCGACCTGAGTGCCCGACCGATGGCCTTCCTGCGCGGTCCCGACTGCTCGGCACCAGGTGGGCGGGCTTGGATGGCTTCGGCGCCGAAACCGCGCGACGATGGTGGGAGAGCGCTTTTGTGCAAGCGGACAACGAAGACGCGCTCCTTCCATGATGTGGATCTTCGCGTGGGGCGGCGTATGCATCTTCCCGCTCATCCGGAGCGGTTCCTGCTCTGAGCCGCCCCACCACCTCAAGGCCGGTACACCGGGCTCCCGACCCCGCGAAACGGGAGGGTCTCGTGAACACACCATCCGATTCCGCGACGACGCACGGGTCGGCCGACCCCAGTGACGTGTTGGCCGATGTGGGCGGCGCATGGACGTGGTTGCTCGGTGTCGCTCTGGTGACCCTGGCGGCAGGGATCATCGTGCTCGTCTGGCCGGACGAGACCTTGCACATTCTGGCGGTCATCATCGGCCTGTACCTGCTCATCTCGGGCGCGTTCCGCTTCGTGACGGCCTTCTCGCGGGACAGCGAGGGCGGCGGCAGGGTGGCAGCGGTGCTGGTGGCGGTGGTGGCCATCCTGGCCGGTGTGCTGTGCCTGCGGCACCCGCTGCAGACCACCGCGGTGCTGTCGCTCGTGGTCGGTGCCTACTGGCTGGTGTCGGGGCTGCTGGCGGCCTTCATCGTCGGCGGCGCACGCGATATGCCGCATCGGGGGTTGACGTTCGCCGTGGCCATCCTCGGGATCGTGGCGGGCATTGTGGTGCTTGCTTTCCCGGTGGAATCCGCTACCGCTCTGGCCAGACTGCTCGGGCTGTGGCTGGTCCTCATGAGCCTGGGCGAGGTCGCTGTGGCGCTCGCGCTCCGATCCGCAGCGAAGCGGCTTGAGCCCGCGCGGCGGCCCACGGTGTAGTTCGGCAATCGCTCGTCACAGGAGGTACCGACCATGAACAAGGTAGAGGCGAAGGCCACGGCGACGCGGATGAAGGGCCAGATCAAAGAGTCCGTTGGGCATGTCACGGGCGACAGGCGCATGCGGGCCGCAGGTCGTGCCCAGAAGGTGAAGGGCAAGATCCAGTTGGCTGTGGAGAGGACGAAGAAGACCCTCAGGCACTGACGGCGCTGCATCCGCCACCCGGAGTTCCAGATCCGCCACCCGGGTTCCAGCCGGTCAGCCCTCCCCGGACAGAAGGAGTAGTGCCGAGTACGCGGAAAGGGCCCCGTCCTTCGTGGACGGGGCCCTTTCCGCGTACGCGCGTGCGTACCGGGGGTCGGCTATCCGCTGCAGCCACCGCACTGGCACGGCCCACCCGACTGGCAGCCGCAGCCGCAGCCCGAGCCGCAGCCGCAGGCACCGAGGACGGGCAGAAACACCACTTCAACAGGCGTTTCCTGCTGAGAGTCGGTCATGGTGGATTCGGCCATGGGTCCCTCCTCATGGGCGTACCTGATGGTCGCCTCTGCCCATTGCATGCCCGCTGCGACGGGCGCATCAACAGCGCGCGGAGGCACACCACGGCCCCTTGTACACGCGGGCGCCCCCGGCCAGGGCACCTCCGCTAGACGCCCTCGACCTGCGTCGGCGGCTGGAGCTCGTCCGCGTGCTCGCCCGTGACCAGGTACACGACCCGCTTCGCCACCGACACCGCGTGGTCCGCGAAGCGCTCGTAGTAGCGGCCGAGCAGCGTCACATCCACCGCCGTCTCGATGCCGTGCTTCCAGCGGTCGTCCATCAAGTGCTGGAAGAGCGTCCGGTGCAGCAGATCCATCTCGTCGTCGTCCGTCTCCAGCTGCAGTGCCAGGTCGACGTCCTTGGTGATGATCACCTCCGCGGCTTTGGCCATCAGCCGCTGCGCCAGCTGCCCCATCTCCAGGATGGTGGCGTGCAGGTCGTGCGGCACCGCCGTGTCGGGGAAGCGGAGCCGGGCCAGCTTGGCCACATGCTGGGCGAGGTCGCCCGAGCGCTCCAGGTCCGCGCTCATCCGCAGCGAGGTCACCACGATCCGCAGATCTGTCGCGACCGGCTGCTGGCGCGCCAGCAGGGCGATGGCCCGTGCCTCCAGGTCGTGCTGCAGATCGTCGACCTTCTGGTCGCCGGCGATCACACTCTCGGCGAGCTTGAGATCGGAGTCGAGCATGGCCGTGGTGGCGCGCCCGATCGCCGACCCGACCAGTCTGGCCATCTCGACCAGGCCCTCGCCGATCGAGTCCAGTTCCTCGTGGTACGCGTCCCGCATGGGTGTGTCCCTCTCTTGATGACCGGGGTCCGGGTGGGCTCGGACCCCCACGCTCCCACGTTCTGTCCGGTACGAGTCCGGCTCCTCCACCCCAAGTGAACCGGCACTATCCCCTTGGTGAACTCTGGGCGACGACTGTTCGAGGTGCCACCCGTTTGGCTGGGAGCATCTCCACGACCACGCATAACCTGGAGGCATGGACGTGAACGCGGCGGTCGCCGCAGCTGCAGCGATCGCCGGGTTGTGCACCGGTGTCATCGCGATGCTGGCGTTCCGCTGGAGCGAACGCGAACAGAAGAGACCCACCCGCACCTCCCTGCACACCGACGCCGTGCTGCCGCCCGGCGTCGACACGGTGCTGTCCGTGCTCCGCTCCTCCGCGGTCGTCCTCGACGAGAGCGACTCCGTCGTCAAGGCCAGCTCCGCGGCGTACGCCCTCGGTCTGGTCCGCGGCGGAAAGCTCGCCGTCGAGCCGATGCTGCACATGGCCCGCGACACCCGCCGCGACGGCGAGATACGCCAGGTCGAACTGGACCTGCCCCGGCGCGGCACCGGCCGCGGCGAGGCCCTCGCCGTCTCCGCCCGGGTGGCTCCCCTCGGCTCCCGCCTCGTCCTGCTCCTGGTCGAGGACCTCACCGAGGCCCGCCGTATCGAAGCGGTACGGCGCGACTTCGTCGCGAACGTCAGCCATGAGCTCAAGACCCCGGTCGGCGCGCTCTCCCTGCTCTCCGAGGCGGTAATGGACGCCTCGGACGACCCCGAGGCGGTCACCCGCTTCGCCGGCCGCATGCAGATCGAGGCGACCCGGCTCACCAACCTCGTACAGGAACTCATCGACCTCTCCCGGGTCCAGAACGACAACCCGCTGGAGGACGCCGAACCCGTACGTGTGGACGAACTGGTCGCCGAGGCCATCGACAGGTCCCGGCAGCCGGCATCCACCAAACAGATCACCATGGCCGCGGGCGGCACCGCCGACCTGCGAATCTGGGGCAACCGCGGCCAGCTCGCCGCCGCACTCGGCAATCTCGTCGAGAACGCGGTCAACTACTCCCCGGCCCGCACCCGCGTCGGCGTATCCGCGCGCCGCGTCGCCGCGCCCGGCGGGGATCTCATCGAGATCGCCGTCACCGACCAGGGCATCGGCATCTCCGAGAAGGACCGCGAGCGGGTCTTCGAACGCTTCTACCGCGTCGACCCCGCCCGCTCCCGGGCCACCGGAGGCACGGGTCTGGGTCTGGCCATCGTCAAGCACGTGGCCGCCTCGCACGGCGGGGAGGTCACGGTGTGGAGCTCCGAGGGACAGGGCTCCACGTTCACCCTGCGGCTGCCCGAAGCGGGTGCCGTACGGGACCGCTCACTCACCGGACCGGATCGCGTCGACGAGGACGACGACCGGCCTTACGACACCGATCCGAATGCCGAAATCCCTGCCCCGGAGGTCCTTCCGTGACCCGAGTGCTTGTCGTCGAGGATGAGGAATCATTCAGCGACGCCCTCTCCTACATGCTCAGAAAAGAGGGCTTCGAGGTCGCCATCGCGACCACGGGGCCCGAGGGGCTCGACGAATTCGAGCGCAATGGCGCCGACCTCGTCCTCCTCGACCTGATGCTGCCCGGCCTGCCGGGCACCGAGGTCTGCCGACAGCTGCGCGGCCGTTCGAACGTCCCGGTGATCATGGTGACCGCCAAGGACAGCGAGATCGACAAGGTCGTCGGCCTGGAGATAGGAGCCGATGACTACGTCACCAAGCCCTTCTCCTCGCGGGAGCTGGTCGCCCGCATCCGCGCGGTCCTGCGCCGCCGCGGTGAACCGGAGGAGGTCACCCCGGCAGCCCTGGAGGCCGGCCCGGTGCGGATGGACGTGGACCGTCACGTCGTCACGGTCTCGGGCGGCAAGGTGGATCTCCCGCTGAAGGAGTTCGACCTGCTGGAGATGCTGCTGCGCAACGCGGGCCGGGTGCTCACCCGTATGCAGCTGATCGACCGCGTGTGGGGTGCGGACTACGTGGGCGACACGAAGACCCTCGACGTCCACGTCAAGCGCCTGCGCGCCAAGATCGAGCCGGACCCCGGTGCGCCGCGGTACCTGGTGACGGTGCGTGGCCTGGGGTACAAGTTCGAGCCGTAAACCGGCAGCGGTACGACGAGGGGCGCCCCGCCGGAATCCTTTCCGGCGGGGCGCCCCTCGTGTTCCTACGGCTGTTACGGCTTCCGGCGTGGCCGTCAGTGACCGGCTTCGCTCGACGCCGAGGAGGAGTCCGACGGCGTGCCGGGCTCGCCGGACCGGCCGTTGCCCGGTGCGCCCGTGGCTCCTCCCGAAGGAGTGCCCGACGGCGTCGACGAGGGGGTTCCGGAGGGCTTCTCCACAGGCGTCTCCGGCGGCTTAGGCAGGGAGCTCGGGCCGAAGCCCGTGAAGTAGCCCTCCGCCGGGACGACAAAGGCCTGCATCTTCACGTCGCCGGTCTCGCTGAAGCGGAAGACGACCTCCTGCACGTTACCGGCCTCGGCGGCCTCGCGGCCGTCCGCGATCACGGCGGACGGATTGCCCGCTCCGCCGATGACGACCGAGCCGTTGGCCGGCACCGTGACCGGGCCGGAGCCCTTGGCCGGGAAGAGCTTCACCTGGGCGCTCGTGCCGGGCAGCGTGATCGCCTCGATGGTCTGCGGCGTGGTGCTGTTGTTGAAGACCGTCGCGGAGACGACCGCGGGGCCCACCGCGTTCACGTCCGGCTGGGTGATCACCGTCGCGTTCTGGATCTTGATGCTGTCGACCGTCGTGGCGGCATTGTCCGGCTTGACGCCGAGGGTCTGCGCGTCGGTGCCCGCTGCGCAGGCGGAGAGCGAGGCGATCGAGAACACGATGGCAGTAGCGGCGAGGGCGCCGCGTCGAAGGCTGCGGCTCACGGCGGCGGCATCTCCTAGGACGTACGGACTGGCTACGGACGGGCGGTGAGCCGGCAGTTGAACCGGCGGTTTGAGCCGACAGTCGAGCCGGCAGCCGAGCCGGCGGTTGAACCGGCTCGAAGATCGGCTAAGGGGGTGTCAGCTCGCGCTTAGGTTACCGAGCCGCCCCACCCGCCCCGCACCCGACCCGCCCCTTCGCCCGACGAGCGGTCGAGGGCCGGTCGGGAAGCGGCCTGAGGGGCATCTCGAGAGGTACCTCGGGAGACGGTCCGGTCGTGCCGTTTCGTACGCCGTTCACATAAGCGCGTTGATCAATTCTCCGGGCCGCCACGGATTGCTTACCGAATACCCCTCGTAGATCAATTCCGGATTCGACGCACATCCGTCCGTACGGGTGACCGGTCACCGAACGGAGTACGGGAAGTTCACCGCTTGGAACCCGGCAAACCGGGACGTTCGTCCTCCGGAGAGGGGGTTCTGTTGCGTGTAACGTGCGCGTTTCTCTCCGCCCGCGCAGCCGCTCCGACCTGCGAATACCCCCCTCCGGAAGGCGTCCGCAGCACGTTCGTGTTGCTGTTGTCAAGCCCCGAGATATGCCCTGACCTGCGAAAACGCCATTCAGTAGAAGCCGTTCTCGTGTTACTCTGGATAGCCACGGAAGGGGTACCTGTCACATGACGTTCAAGGTTGGCGACACCGTGGTCTATCCCCATCACGGGGCCGCGCTGATCGAGGCCATCGAAACTCGCCAGATCAAAGGCGTGGACAAGACCTACTTGGTGCTCAAGGTCGCCCAGGGCGACCTGACAGTTCGCGTGCCGGCGGACAATGCGGAGTTTGTCGGCGTGCGCGATGTGGTCGGTCAGGACGGGCTCGACCGGGTCTTCGAGGTGCTGCGCGCACCATATGCCGAAGAGCCGACGAACTGGTCCCGTCGCTACAAGGCAAATCTCGAGAAGCTCGCCTCCGGCGATGTCATCAAGGTCGCCGAAGTAGTGCGTGACCTGTGGCGTCGTGAGCGCGAGCGTGGGCTTTCCGCAGGTGAGAAGCGGATGCTCGCCAAGGCGCGCCAGATCCTGGTGAGCGAGCTGGCCCTCGCGGAGAACACCAACGAAGACAAGGCCGAGGCTCTGCTCGACGAGGTCCTCGCGTCCTGACGCGTAACACGCGCCACAATGCCGCGGTGCCCGCTGACATGCTGTGAAAACAGTCCTGTCGCCGGGCGCTGCGGCATGTCCGTCGCGCCACGTACACCCCCGCTCAATGCGCCTGCTCACTGCCGCTGTGCTCACACTGTGCCTGTGCTCTCACTGTGGCTGTGCTCACAGCTCGATTGCGCTGAACCAGTGGTGCGCCGTACCACTGGGTGTGCCGGGCCCGGGCGGCCGGCGCAGACCGGTTGTCACGGAAGGGTCCGGTCAGGGCGTCGCGCCCGGCACGCTGTGGCCATACCCATGTCGGCCAAGGAAACAAACCTGCCGGAGTGCAACCGATGTCAGACGAATCGCGCCCGTACCGCACCGCCGCAGTGATCCCGGCGGCCGGCCGGGGCGTACGGCTCGGCCCCGGCGCCCCCAAGGCGCTCCGCGCGCTGAGCGGCACGCCCATGCTGATCCACGCCGTACGCGCCATGGCGGCCTCCCGGGCCGTCTCGCTCGTCGTCGTGGTGGCCCCGCCCGACGGCGCGCCCGAGGTGAAGAACCTCCTCGACGCGCACGCCCTGCCCGAGCGCACCGACTTCCTGGTGGTGGCCGGCGGCGACACCCGGCAGGAATCCGTACGCCTCGGCCTCGAGGCACTTCCGGACAACATCTCCGTCGTCCTCGTCCATGACGCGGCCCGCCCGCTCGTGCCCGTCGACACCGTCGACGCGGTCATCGAGGCGGTACGGGACGGGGCTCCGGCCGTCGTACCGGCACTGCCTCTCGCCGACACCGTCAAAGAGGTCGAGCCGAAGGAGAAGGGCGAACCCGAGCCGGTCGTCGCGACCCCCGAGCGGGCGCGGCTGCGTGCCGTACAGACCCCGCAGGGCTTCGACCGCGACACGCTGGTCCGAGCGCACGAGACGGTCGCCGTCAACGGCGAGGGCGCGACCGACGACGCCGGCATGGTCGAGCAGCTCGGCGTGCCCGTCGTGGTGGTACCTGGCCACGAGGAGGCGTTCAAGGTGACCCGGCCACTCGACCTCGTACTGGCCGAAGCGGTTCTTGCCCGGAGGAGGGCCAACGATGGCTTCTGAGGCGCGGATTCCGCTGGTCGGCATCGGCACGGACGTGCACGCCTTCGAGCCGGGGCGCGAGTTGTGGTGCGCCGGACTCCTGTGGGAGGGCGAGGACGGGCTCGCCGGGCACTCCGACGGCGACGTCGCCGCCCACGCCGCCTGCGACGCGCTCTTCTCGGCCGCCGGCGTCGGCGACCTCGGCGCCCACTTCGGCACCTCGAGGCCCGAGTGGTCCGGCGCCTCCGGAGTCACGCTGCTCGCCGAGGCGGCACGGATCGTACGGGCCGCGGGCTTCGAGATCGGCAATGTCTCCGTCCAGGTCATCGGCGTACGCCCGAAGATCGGCAAGCGGCGCGAGGAGGCCCAGAAGGTACTCGGCGCGGCGGTCGGCGCGCCGGTTTCCCTGTCCGGGACCACAACGGACGGGCTGGGTCTGACGGGCCGGGCCGAAGGGCTGGCCGCCATCGCCACCGCGCTGGTCGTCAGGAACTGACCCACCGGACAGCCGGGATCCGGCGCGCATCGCGCCCACGGCGTATCCGAGTCGTATTCGCGTTGTGTCGTATTCGCGTTGTCCCAGGGCCGTCCCAGGGCCGGACAACGTCACAAACGCGTCCCGCGCACCGGAAGGGTCGCGGGGCACTGGTAACGGGCCACTACCCTTGATGCGTGACTATTCGCCTGTACGACACCAGCGCCCGGCAGATCCGTGACTTCACCCCGCTAGTGCCGGGTTGCGTCTCGATCTACCTGTGTGGCGCCACGGTGCAGGCTGCCCCGCACATCGGGCACATCAGGTCCGGCCTGAACTTCGACATCATGCGCCGCTGGTTCGAGTACCGCGGCTATGACGTGACCTTCGTGCGGAACGTCACCGACATCGACGACAAGATCATCAGGAAGTCGGCGGAGCAGAACCGCCCCTGGTGGTCGATCGGCTACGAGAACGAGCGCGCCTTCAACGACGGCTACGACCGGCTCGGCTGCCTGCCGCCCACGTACGAACCGCGGGCCACCGGCCACATCACCGAGATGGTCGAGATGATGCGCGGCCTCATCGAGCGCGGGCATGCCTACGAGGCCGACGGCAACGTCTACTTCGACGTGCGTTCCTTCCCCGGCTATCTGGAGCTCTCCAACCAGGAGCTGGACGATCTGCGCCAGCCGTCCGGCGAAGGTGAGACCGGCAAGCGCGACCAGCGCGACTTCGCCATGTGGAAGGCGGCCAAGCCCGGCGAGCCGAGCTGGGAGACCCCTTGGGGCCGCGGCCGGCCCGGCTGGCACCTGGAGTGCTCGGCGATGGCGCACAAGTATCTGGGCGAGGTCTTCGACATCCACGGCGGCGGGATCGACCTGATCTTCCCGCACCACGAGAACGAGATCGCCCAGGCCAAGGCCTTCGGCGACGATTTCGCGAAGTACTGGGTGCACAACGCCTGGGTCACCATGAGCGGCGAGAAGATGTCCAAGTCGCTCGGCAACTCCGTGCTCGTCTCCGAGATGGTCAAGCACTGGCGGCCCATCGTGCTGCGCTACTACCTCGGCACCCCGCACTACCGGTCGATGATCGAGTACAGCGAGGAGGCCCTGCGCGAGGCCGAGTCCGCGTTCGCGCGGATCGAGGGCTTCATCCAGCGCGTGGTGGAAAAGGCCGGCGGGCCGGTCGAGCCCGCCACCGAAGTGCCGCCCGCCTTCGCCGAGGCGATGGACGACGACCTGGGAGTCCCGCAGGCGCTCGCCATCGTCCACACCACGGTCCGGCAGGGAAACTCCGCACTGGCCGCCGACGACAAGGAAGCAGCCGTCGCCCGGCTCGCCGAGGTACGGTCCATGCTCGGCGTCCTTGGCCTGGACCCACTCGACGAGCAGTGGGCGGCCGAGGGTGAGCGCGGCGACGATCTCCACGGAGTCGTCGACACACTGGTGCGGCTGGTGCTGCAGCAGCGCGAGGCCGCTCGCAGCCGCAAGGACTGGGCGACCGCCGACGCCATCCGCGACCAGCTTCTGCAGTCCGGTCTGGTCATCGAGGACGGGCCTGACGGCCCTCGGTGGACACTCGGCCCCCGCTGAACCCACCGGGCCCGCCCGACAAAGATGTGCCGCCCGGGCGCCCGGGCGGCACACTTCACTTACGTACACACTTTTGAGCGAGCTTTACAGAAACAGGTAGGTCATGGCCGGGAACAGCCAGCGCAGGAACCGCCGCACGTCCAACAAGAAGGGCGCGCAGGTCGGCAGCGGTGGCAAGCGACGCCGCGGGCTCGAGGGCAAGGGCCCGACGCCGCCCGCTTCCGAGCGCAAGGGGCACAAGAAGAACCGGGTGGCCAATGCCCAGGCCAGGCAGGCCGCCGCCCGGCGTCCGGCGCCGCGCCGCGGCGGCGCCAAGGGCACGTCCGAGATGGTCGTCGGCCGTAACCCGGTCTTCGAGGCGCTGCGCGACGGCGTCCCGGCGACCACGCTGTACGTCCAGCAGTACATCGACAACGACGAGCGGGTGCGCGAGGCGCTCCAGCTCGCGAGCGAGCGCGGCAACATCAACCTGATGGAAGCCCCCCGGCCCGAACTCGACCGGATGACGAACGGGCTCAACCACCAGGGTCTCGTCCTCCAGGTCCCGCCGTACGAGTACGCGCACCCCGAGGACCTCACGGCCGCCGCCCACGACAACGGCGAGGACCCGCTGATCGTCGCCCTCGACGGGGTGACCGACCCGCGGAACCTGGGTGCGATCGTCCGCTCCGTCTCCGCCTTCGGCGGCCACGGTGTGGTCGTGCCCGAGCGCCGCGCGGCAGGCATGACGGCAGGCGCCTGGAAGTCCTCGGCGGGCACGGCGGCCCGTACGCCGGTCTCCCGTGTGACCAATCTGACCCGCGCGCTGGAGGGCTACCAGAAGGCCGGCATCACGGTCGTGGGGCTCGCGGCGGACGGCGAGGCCTCGGTCGAGGACCTGGAAGCCCTGGGCGGCCCGGTGGTCATCGTCATCGGCAGCGAGGGCAAGGGCCTGGGCCGACTGGTCGGCGAGACCTGTGACTACCTGGTCAGGATCCCGATGCCGGGTGGCGCGGAGTCACTGAACGCGGGTGTCGCGGCGGGTGTGGTGCTGTACGAGGCGGCCAAGCGCCGTCGCTGATGGCCGAGCCGCGTCGCAGGACGCCGGAGAACGGGGCGGGACCGGGGCACTGCCCCGGTCCCGCCCTGTTTCTCATGTCTTCCCGGCGATGACCGGCTCCGTGGCGACGACGAACGACGAACGACGAACGAGGATGAGAGACGACGAAGGATGACGGTCAAATCGGGTTATTAGGAACGCTTGACGGGTCTCGGACAGATCGGGCCCGTCAGGGCAGTGTCCTAAACACAAGTCACTCGGTTAGATGAGTGTGGACACCAGAACGCCCCGGCCCGGGTTCGATGATCAGCCTGCGCTGAGCATGGTCAAGGTGGACTGCGATCCCGCGCAGGTCATCGTGAACCACGCCAGCTTCCGGGTGCAGCTCGCCCAGAGCCAGCGCCCCGCACGTGGCATGGCGGGCAACGCAAGGAACCCCGTCGTCGGCGGAGCCGGAACGGGTGTGCGCAGGCGGGCGCCCGTTGTGTGGAGCGGCAAGTCGGCGCCGGGGGACGCCGGGGCGACCGGTCTTCTCCAGGCCGTGCGCAACTCCACCATGGGGCGGGATCCCTACGAGCAGGATCCCTACGAGCGGGACGCTTACGACCGGGATCCCTACGACCGGGATCCCTACGAGCGGGATGCCTACGACCGGGACGCTTACGGCCGGGACACCTTCGACACGGGAGCCACCCAGGTCATCCCGCGGCTCGACGTCGCCGAGCACACCACACGGATGCCCGCAGCGGGCTCTCCCGGCGCGCCGCGCGACCCCGACAGGCCGCTGCTGCCGCCCATGCGTCAAGCGGTCGGCGCGTACGACTCGTACCACTCCTACGAGCCGGATCCCTACGAGGCGGAGCCCCACGAGCCCGAGTCCGAGCGCTACGGGCAGGAGCCCTACGGCCAGGAGCGCTACCAGCAGGAGGAGTTCGCCGACGCCGAAGTGCGCTCCCATCGGCACGGCGCCGACGCCGTCCGCCACGCCTACTACCCCGGGCGGCGCATGAACCTCGGAGTGGTGCTGTTGCCGCTGCGCGTGTTCCTCGGCTTCATTTCCATCTACGCCGGCATGGGCAAGCTCTGCGACCCGGTCTACTTCGACGGCGGCGAACGCGGCTCCATGGTCAAGTGGCTCAACTCGCTGCACCCCTGGGCGCTCGCCGAGCCGCTGCGCGACTTCGCGCTCTCCCACCCGGTAGGAGCGGGACTCACCGTCGCCTTCCTCCAGGTGGTCGTCGGCGTGCTCACCGTACTGGGGCTCTGGCAGCGGGTCGCGGCCGTCATCGGCGGACTGCTGTCGGCCATGCTCATCCTGACCGTGACCTGGAAGACCGTGCCGGCGTACGACGCGCCCGACATCATCTACCTGGCCGCCTGGTCCCCGCTCATCATCGCGGGCGCACCGGTCTACTCGGTCGACGGCCGGCTCGCGGGCGAGGCCTGGCGCAAGCTCGGACCGCGATCGGAGCTGTGGGAGCTGCGGCGGCGGGTACTGCGACGCGGCGGCGTCGTCGCCGCCGTGGTCGTCGGTCTCACCCTGTTGTTGGGCTCGATGCTCGGCGGAGCCGTACGCTCCACGGACATGGTGACCGTGCCGGAGCCCAACCAGGACCCGACCAACCACCTTCCCGGGTCCCCGCTTCCGCAGGAGCCCAGCGGCGCGCGCAGCTCCGCGGGCACGCTCGGCGAGGACGGCAAGCCGTCGCCGTCCGCGAGCAGCTCCGGCAGCCCCGATTCCGAGAGGCCCACGCCCTCCGAGGACACGGCCCGCGAGACCGGCCGGACCGGCGGACAGCCCAGCCAGACGCAGGGCACGGGACAGCAGCCGCCCAGCCAGTCGGTGCCGGCCCAGCCGCCGTCCAGCAGCGCCGGCCCCTCGTCGAGCGGCGGCACCGGCAGCGGTGGCGGCAGTGGCGGCGGCTCAGGCGGCTCCGGAGGCGGCAGTGGCGGCGGCTCCGGCGGGAGTGGCGGCGGCTCGGGCGGGGGCAGGGTGATCGGCGGCCTGCTGGGCTGAGATACGCAACGAGAGGGGCGGCCACCGGACTTCGGTGGCCGCCCCTCTCGTCGTATCTCCGGGTATCGGGCCTGGGGCGGTCAACGCGCCTGAGCGGCAAGCTCCTTGGCAGCCTCGGTGAGGTCCTTCGCGGTGTCGATCGCCCGCCAGTACGCGCCGTTCGGCAGCGGGAAGCCCGCCAGCCGCTGCTCGCGGGCGAGACGCGGGAAGGTGGTGCGCTCATGGTCGCCCCGGTCGGGGAGGAGCGCGGTGAAGGCCGCGGAGAAGACGTACACACCCGCGTTGATCAGATACGGCGACGGCGGGGACTCGATGAAGTCCGTGATGTGGCCGAAGGTGTCCGTCTCGACGGCTCCCCACGGGATCCGGGGGCGGGCGAGGGCGAGCGTGGCGATGGCGTCGCGCTCGGCGTGGAAGGCGGCCATGTCGCGCAGCGAGAAACGGGTCCAGATATCGCCGTTGGTGGCGTACCAGGGCTGGTCCGGGTGCGGAAGATGAGCGGCGGCGTACTTGAGGCCGCCGCCGCGGCCCAGCGGCTCCGTCTCGACGACGGTGGTGACACGCAGCGGCAGCTCCGCGGTCTCCAGCCACCTCTGCAGAACCTCGGCGAGATGACCGCAGGAAACCACCGCGTCCGTCACGCCCTCGGCGGCCAGCCAGGCAAGCTGATGGCCGATGATCGGGGTCCCGGTTCCCGGAATCTCGACCATCGGCTTGGGGCGGTCATCGGTGTACGGGCGCAGCCGCGAGCCCTGGCCGCCCGCCAGGACCACGGCCTGCGTCGGATACGTAGGCGTATGCATGCCGTGAACGATATGCGGCGCGGGCGGCGGCCCCGCGGTCAGCTCCCCTGGGTCTGCTGCGAGACGCCGGTGGCGAAGGAGGTGTCGCAGACGGGACGGGAGAACGTCTGGGCGCGGGTGGGGCCGTAGCGGTTCACGGCGGCGCGTCCGAGGGCGCGGGCGAGCGACATGCAGTGCCTGGCGAGCGACGGACGCTCCTCGACCTCGCGCTGGAGGTGGGTGAGCGCGATGCTCGGGTCCTTCTCCTGGAGTTCGGCGAGCAGCCGGTCGCGCAGAACGTCCTGCGGCGAGCGGGGCTCGGCACGCACGGAGACGTTCCGCGAGGACGCGGTGAGAATCTGCGACTCGGTGTTGTGCCCTGCCCACGGGACGCTGGTGACCGCGAGGGTTCCGGAGAGCACCAGGACGACGGGCAGAACGAGGGCGAGAGTGCGGCCGATTCGGCGGGCTGAGTGGGTCACGCGAGCGAGCGTAGCGGTCAGTGATGATTTGGCGACATTTAGTCACTCGGGCGGGGGATGGTTCGACGATGCTTTTCGAATCGGTGTTGACGTACAGGATCGAAATGGCGGATCTGCCGGGGTATTTGTCGACATGACCCATCTGGCAGCGGAACGGCCCCGCAGCGAACTGCGGGGCCGTTCCGGCACATTGACGGTGACGTCGCCCCGGTCAGCCGCTGAGGCGCTCGCCCGTCGACGTCGAGAAGACGTGAATCTCGCCCGGCCGCGGCACGACGTGCAGCTCAGCACCCTTGTCCGGCACGGAACGCCCGCCGACGCGGACCACGAGGTCCTTGTGCTCGCCGCCGACCTGAGCGGAACCGTAGACGTAACCGTCGGCGCCGAGCTCCTCGACGACATTGACGGAGACGGCGAGACCGGCCGGAGCGTCCTCGGTGTCCTTGGTGAGGGACTTGGCCGCGGAACCGTTCAGCTCGACGACGTCGAAGTGCTCGGGCCGGACACCGACCGTGACAGTGGTGTCGCCCTTGTCGGCGGCCGCGGACAGGGCCTCACGGGACACCGGCACGACGCTGTTGCCGAACTTCACGCCGCCGTCGGTGATCGGAACCTCGACGAGGTTCATGGCCGGCGAGCCGATGAACCCGGCGACAAAGAGGTTGGCCGGACGGTCGTACATGTTGCGCGGCGAGTCGACCTGCTGAAGCAGCCCGTCCTTGAGGACCGCCACCCGGTCACCCATGGTCATGGCCTCGACCTGGTCGTGCGTGACGTACACCGTGGTGATGCCGAGACGGCGCTGCAGGCTCGCGATCTGCGTACGGGTCGAGACACGGAGCTTGGCGTCGAGGTTCGACAGCGGCTCGTCCATGAGGAAGACCTGCGGCTCACGCACGATGGCACGGCCCATCGCGACACGCTGGCGCTGACCACCGGAGAGCGCCTTGGGCTTGCGGTCCAGGTACTCGGTGAGGTCGAGGATCTTCGCGGCCTCTTCGACCTTCTTGCGGATCTCGCTCTTGTTGACGCCGGCGATCTTGAGCGCGAAGCCCATGTTGTCGGCGACGGACATGTGCGGGTAGAGCGCGTAGTTCTGGAACACCATGGCGATGTCCCGGTCCTTGGGCGGCAGGTGCGTGACGTCGCGGTCACCGATGCGAATGGAGCCGGCGTTGACGTCCTCGAGACCGGCGAGCATGCGCAGGGAGGTCGACTTGCCGCAGCCGGAGGGTCCGACGAGAACGAGGAACTCGCCGTCCTCGGTCTCGATCTCGAGCTGGTCGACGGCGGGCTTGGTGGAGCCCGGGTAGACCCGGGTCGCCTTGTCGAATGTGACAGTGGCCATGGTGATGCGTCTCCTTCACCGGCAGGAACGTGCCGGACGATCCGAGTAAGGGAGTGGTCTGGTCCACACACGTGGACCCGCCGTGACGCTACCTGGCATGCCCCGTCATGTCAGCAGCTGAACGACGATGAAATTTTTCGACTCCGGCTCGGCCGGGTCAGAGCAACGCGCTTTTGACCTGGGCATGCACACGGGCAGAGCGGAATGCTTTTGACCTGCTACCGCTCGTGCGACGCTTCCTGCTTCAGCGCCCACTGCCGTGCTGGTATGACCTCAAGGACCACACCCGTACGGTCTTACAGGGGCTCCACAGGCATTCCGGCCGACGGCCCGTCGGTCCGGCTCCTCTCTGCAGCCAGCAGGACCTCCGGCAGCTCCGAGGCCTTGATCACCGGCGGCGGCATCCTCCCAGGCGGCAGCGCCGCAGCCACCAGCCAGTACAGCCGCATCCCCTCGTCCCGGAGATTCACCGCCGCGTTCTCATCCCGGTCGTGCGCCACACCGCACTCGGCACACGTCCACTCCCGTACGGACACATCCAGCCGAGGCCCCTTCGTATGGCAGGCGGAGCAGCGGCGGGTGGACGGAAAGAAGCGGTCCACGATCACCAAGGTCCGGCCGTACCACTGGCACTTGTAGCGCAGCTGCCTCAGCAGCTCACCCCAGGCGGCATCGATGATCGACTGATTCAGCCTGGCCTTCCGCCGTCGTCCCTTGCCGACCGTCGGCCGCATCAGATTGGCGATGTACAGGTCTTCCACCACGAGCACTTGGTTCTCGCGCACGAGGCGGGTGGTGAACCGGTCCAGCATGTCCCTGCGAACGTCGTTCATCAGCGCGTACAGCCGGGTGATCCTCTTCCTGGCCTTGTCGCGGTTCTTCGACCCCTTCTGCTTGCGGTGCAGCTCCCGCTGCCACCTGGCCAGTTCCTTCGCGTACTTCTTCAGCAGCCGGGGATGCTCCAGTTTCGAGCCGTCGTCGAGCGTCACGAGCGCTGCCAGACCGAGGTCGAGCCCGACAGCTTTCGGCTCACTCCCGCCGGGCAGGAATGCCGCGGGCAACGGCTCGATCCGCTCCTCGACCAGCACGGACAGGAAGTACCGGCCGGCGCGGTCGCGTGTCACCGTCAGCTTCACCGGCAGCTGCCCGCCCGGCAGCGGACGGGACCACCGCACATCCAGCGGGGTGGTGTGCTTCGCCAGGGTCACCAACCCCGTCCCGGGTCGCCCTGGATCCTCGACCCATCGGAAGCCGGTCCGCACATAGGTCGCCGAATCCTGCGAGCGGCGCTTCTTCTTCCGCTGCGGAAACTTCGCCGTCCCCTTGAAGAAGCGGGTGTACGCCCCGTCCAGATGCCGCAGAGCCTGCTGCAACACGGTCGATGACACGTCCCGCAGCCACGACGTCGCCTCGGCCCGCCGCCAGCCGGTCAGAGCTCGGCACGTCTCCGCGAAACCCACTGAAACGCGGTGCTGCTCCCAGGCGCCCGATCGCAGGGCCAGGCCTTCGTTGTAGACCCACCGACAGGCGCCGAAGGTCTGCTCCAGTTGCCCGGCCTGGACCGGAGTCGGATAGAAGCGGAAACGGTAGACCCGCTGCCAGGTGCCCGGCTCCTTGGCACGGTGCTTGATCGGGGCCGCGGGGCGGGTGTGGTGCTTGCTCCGGTCGGCGATGCCCAACGCCTCCCGCTTGACGCGCTTGGCCTCCGCGCCGACGACGCGTACGGGCCCCTCCGGTGGCTCGGTCATCCGCCCCCCCGCTGTCCGATCTTCAGAACGGCACACCAGTCCGTTCAACGAACTGGTGTGCCGAGAGGTCACGGGAGGCGGCAACTGCGTGGATCGGGGGATGAGGCCCTGTGTAGAGTGTGAAAGCCCTAGCGCACGGCTTCGAAGTGCGCTGTGCCGCCTTAGCTCAGTTGGCAGAGCTCTCCACTTGTAATGGAACGGTCGTCGGTTCGATTCCGACAGGCGGCTCCACCGAAACACCCTGTCCCGGACCCCTCAGGTCCGGGACACTTGTTTTTCCGGGGTGTGGGAAAGGGGGCGGTGGTGGCGTGAGAAGACGTTCCACCGGACTGGTCGGGGTCTGGGCCGAGACGCAGCGGCAGCAGCAGTCCTCGGGTCCTTCCGCCGCCGGGGAAGCGGTGACTGGGAGTTCGTCATCGGCGGCAGCGTCCGGCAGCACGTTCTAGTGACGGCCGGAGATCCGGTCCGCGATCTGTGCGACGGGGTCCGTTGCCGCGGTGCGGGCGACCGCCTCGCGGCGGTCCGCGCCGCGGTAGGCCGCGTACATGCCCTGTACGCCCAGCCAGCGCAGCGGCTCCGGTTCCCATTTGCGGACCTTGTGGTTCACCCAGGGGAGCGTGGTGAGTTCGGTGGGGCCCGCCTGGCCCGAGTCCTGTTGGATCAGGTCGCGCAGGGTGCGGGCGGCGAGGTTGGTGGTGGCGACGCCGGAGCCTACGTAGCCGCCGGCCCAGCCCAGGCCGGTGGAGCGGTCGAGGGTGACTGTGGCGCACCAGTCCCGGGGGACGCCGAGGACGCCGGACCAGGCGTGGTCGATGCGGGCGCCTGCCGTTGTGGGGAAGAAGCGGACCAGGATCTCGCGGAGCGCTTCGATGGTGGCGGGCTGGGTGCGGCCGTCGTTGTCGGTGCGGGAGCCGTAGCGGTAGGGGACACCGCGGCCGCCGAGTGCGATCCGGTCGTCGGCGGTGCGCTGGGCGTACATGTAGGCGTGCGCCATGTCGCCGAGCGCTTCGCGGCCGTCCCAGCCGATGGTGTCCCAGACGGACCGGGGGAGGGGTTCCGTGGCGATCATGGAGGAGTTCATGGGGAGCCAGGCGCGCTTCTGGCCCTTGAGGTTCGCCGTGAAGCCTTCGGTGCAGCGCAGGATGTACGGCGCGCGGACCGTGCCGTACGGGGTGATCGCGTGCTTCGGCTTGATCTCCGTGACGGGGGTCGACTCATGGATGGTGACCCCGAGCGCTTCGACGGCTGCCGCGAGTCCCTTGACCAGCTTCACGGGGTGCAGGCGGGCGCCGTGCGGGGTCCAGGTGGAGGCGACGGCGCCGGTGACGCGTACGCGCTCGGCGGTGTCGCGGGCGCCGAGCAGTACGCGGTCCTTCTCGCCGAAGGCGATTTCGACGGCGTGGAAGGCCTTGAGGCGGGTCAACTGGGCGGGAGTGTGGGCGACTTCGAGGACGCCGCCTTGGTGGATGTCGGCGTCGATCTCCTCTTCCGCGGCGACGCGTACGACCTCGTCGACGGTGTCGTTCATGGCCTGCTGGAGGCGGACGGCGGCGTCGTGGCCGTGGAGTTTGGCGTAGCGGTCGCGGCCGGCGATGCCGTTGTAGAGCCAGCCGCCGTTGCGGCCGGAGGCTCCGTAGCCGCAGAACTTGCCCTCGAGGACGGTGATGTTGAGGAAGGGGACGGCCTTTTTGAGGTAGTACGCCGTCCAGAGGCCGGTGTATCCGCCGCCGACGATGCAGACGTCCGCGGTGATGTCGCCGGGGAGGGGCTCCCTCGGGAGGGGGGTGCCCTCCTGCGCGTACCAGAACGATATGCCGCCGTTGACGGTGTTCGTGCTCATGATGCCCCTGCTGCTCAGCTTGAGTGCGTGTGGCGGGAGGGTACTCGCAGGCCGCGGTGGCTGATCGGGCGCCTGCCCGGTGGCTTCCATGGTCGTACGCGGAGGTGATCCTCGCCACGGTCATGGGATCCGGGATGTGATCGGACGCGGCTTCAGGCGGAGCAGGTGTCCACCGGTCGGAAACTCATGGCACGGCAGCCGGCTCGGCGGGCACTCTGACCTCATGATTCGTATCGCCACGCCTGCTGATGTCCCTGAGATCCACCGCATGGTCCGTGAGCTCGCCGAGTACGAGAAGGCCTTGGACGAGGCCCGGGCGAGTGAGGAGCAGCTGCACGAGGCGCTGTTCGGCGAGCGGCCTGCCGCCTTCGCGCACATGGCGGTGACCGCGGACGGGGAGGTGGCGGGCTTCGCGCTGTGGTTCCTGAACTTTTCGACGTGGCGCGGGGTGCACGGCATCTATCTGGAGGATCTGTATGTACGGCCCGGGCTGCGCGGTGGCGGTTACGGCAAGGCGCTGCTGACGGAGCTGGCGCGGATCTGTGTGGAGCGTGGCTATGAGCGCCTGGAGTGGTCCGTACTGAACTGGAACACCCCGTCGATCAACTTCTACCGGTCGCTGGGCGCGAAGCCGCAGGACGAGTGGACGGTGTACCGGCTGACCGACGAGGCGCTGACCTCTCTGGGGTCTTAGCCGACCTCTCCGGGGTCGCAGGTGATCAGGTCGGGATCTCAGGGGATCAGGACGACCTTGCCCATCGTGGCGCGCGTCTCCAGTGCGTGGTGGGCCGCCGCGGCCTCGGTGAGCGGGAAGCGCTGTATGGCGGGGCGCAGGCGGCCGGATGCGGCCTCGGCGAGGGAGCGTTCCTCGAGGACGCGTATGTCGCCGCCCGCCCTCTGGAGCATCACCGGGCCGAGTACGCCCTCGGAGGTGATGCCGCGCTCGGTCAGTTCCTCGGCGGTGAAGGTGAGCGGGGAGCCGTTGTGGAGGCCTTCGGCGGACCAGCCGAAGACGATGTGCTTGCCGCCTTTGCCGAGCAGGTCGACGGCGGCGCGCGCGGTGGCGCCGCCGACCGAGTCGAAGACGACGGTGGCGCGGCGGCCGCCGAGGTGGTCGCGGACCTGGGTGGCCCAGTTGTCCTGGTTGTAGTCGACGGCGATGTCGGCGCCGTTCGCGGCGACCCGCGCCACCTTCTCCGGGCCGCCCGCGAGGCCGACGACGTATCCGCCGGCGTTCTTCGTGTACTGCACGAGGAGGGTGCCGATACCGCCGGCCGCGGCGGGGACGATCGCGATGTCGTCGGGGCCGAGGTCGGTGAACTGCAGGATGCCCATGGCGGTGCGGCCCGTCCCGATCATCGCGACGGCCTCGGCCTCGTCGAGGCCTACCGGGATCGCGTGGAGTCTCGCGGCGTCGGCGACCGCGAGTTCGGCGTACCCGCCTGGCGCCGTGCCGAGGTGGACGACGACCTTCCTGCCGAGCCAGTCCGGGTCCGTGCCCTCGCCGAGCGCGTCGACGGTGCCGGCGACCTCGCGGCCGGGGATGGTCGGCAGTTCGGTGGGGGCGGGGAAGGGGCCCTGCATGCCCTCGCGCAGGACGGTGTCGAGCAGGTGCACGCCGGCCGCGGCCACGGCGATCCGCACCTGGCCGGGGCCGGGGGCGGGATCTTCGGTCCGCTCGTGGACGAGGTTCTCGGCGGGGCCGAAGGCGTGGAGGCGGATGGCGTGCATGGCTGGCTCCCCTGATGTGCGAAACGGGCTGATGAGGGACACCCTCCGACCTCAAGTTCGCTTGAGGTCAACAGGTCCTGTGGTGCGCTCGGACGCGAGCGCGGGGATCGGGGCCGCCTGCGGACTGCTGTTGAACGCCACCCCGGTGAGCAGTCCGGCCGCGGCGACCCGCTCGCCCGCGAGGCGGCCTGCCGTGTCCGCGGTCGATGGCGGGCCGGGCCCGCCGGGGCACCTGGTTTGTGACATCGGCCTTGTCAGTGGGAGCGGGCACCATGGGGCCATGGCACGGAAACCGGAAAGATCGCGGGCAGCGCAGCGGCCGGAGGTGCGGCTGCCGCCGCTCGCTCGGTACGACGGCGGCGGGCTGGAGTCGGACGGCGACTACGACGGCCTGGAGTTCCAGGACCTGGACCTCGCCGGGCAGTCGGGGCGTGGCGCGCGCTTCATCGACTGTGCGTTGCGCGGGTGCGGCCTGGACGAGACGGAGCTGCTCAAGGCCCGCTTCGTCGACTCCGTGCTCAGTGGCGTACGAGGAGTGGGCACCGATCTGGCGGGCGCGTCGCTGCGTGATGTGGAGGTGACGGACGCGCGGCTGGGCGGGGTGCAGCTGCACGGGGCCGTGCTTGAGCGGGTGCTGATCCGTGGCGGGAAGATCGACTACTTGAATCTGCGGAAGGGCAGGCTGAAGGACGTCGTCTTCGAGGGATGTGTGCTGTCGGAGCCGGACTTCGGGGGTGCGCAGCTGGAACGGGTGGAGTTCCGGGACTGTGTGCTGCGGCGGGCGGACTTCAGCGCGGCGCAGCTGAAGGACGTCGATCTGCGGACGGTGGCGGAGCTGGACATCGCGCGGGGCGTGGACCGGCTGGCCGGTGCGGTGATCAGCTCGGCCCAACTGCTGGATCTGGCACCGGCGTTCGCGGCGCAGATCGGGGTGCGGGTGGAGAGTTAGGGCGCGTCCTGGAGGCGGGGGAAGCGGGCCTGGAGGTCCCAGACGACCGGATTGTCGTCGAGACCCTCGTGCATGTCGGAGAGGTCGGCGATCAGGTCGTGCAGGAAGTCGCGGGCCTCGCGGCGCAGCTCGGTGTGGTTGAAGGTGAGGGGCGGTTCCTCGCCGGGCATCCAGTCGGCCTCGACGTCCACCCAGCCGAAGCGCCGCTCGAAGAGCATCCGGTCGGCCGACTCGGTGAAGTCCAGCTCGGCGTACTGGGGCTTCGCGGCGCGGCTGCCGAGCGGGTCGCGGTCGAGCTGCTCGACGATGTCGCACAGCGCCCAGGCGAAGTCCAGCACCGGGACCCATCCCCAGGCTGTGGACACCTCGCGGTCCTCCTTGGTGTCCGCGAGGTAGACGTCGCCGCAGAAGAGGTCGTGGCGCAGCGCCTGGACGTCCGCGCGCCGGTAGTCGGTCTGCGGGGGGTCGGGGAAGCGGCGGGAGAGGGAGTAGCCGATGTCGAGCACGTGCTCGATGGTGTCATGCCCGGTGCCGCTTCCCGTACGACCAGGTCACGGCCGGCTGCGGCGGGACGACGGCGATGAGCGGGGCGTAGCGGAAACCCGCCGCGGTGTTCGCCGTGCCGGGCAGGCGGGTCCGGCTCTCGACGGTGAACTCGACGGTTAAGGGGACGCCACCGGAGCACGGCCGGTGGCTTCGCGAAGGCCGGGCGGCAGCGGCCGCGGTCCTACGGGCCGGTGGCTGAAATCCGCCCCACATAGGATCATCCGCCCACATAGGATCAAGCGTGTGGACCAGCGAACTCTCGTACGCACTCTGACACCCGTCGTCGCCCTGCTCCTCCTCGCGGGCTGCACCGACGGCGGTGCGGGCGTGCACGGAGAGCCGGGCGCCGCGGGCGCGGGTGACCCGCTCTTCCACAGGCTCGGCAACGGCGGTTACGACGTCCAGCACTACGCCCTGACCCTGGGCTACGACCCGAGGACGGGCACCCTCGAGGGCACCGCCGAGATCACCGCCCGCGCCGCCCAGGATCTGAGCGCCTTCAACCTCGACCTCCATGGGATGAGCGTCACCGGTGCCACCGTCGACGGCAAGAAGGCTGCCGCCAACCGGGCGGGCGACGAGCTGACGCTGCGGCCGCACACCGACCTCGACAAGGGCAGGACCTTTCGTGCCGTGGTCCGTTACTCCGGTATCCCGAAGACGATCGTGGACGAGGACGCCGACAAGTCGCGGGAGGGCTGGCTGAAGACCCCGGACGGCGCGCTCGCGGTCGGCGAGCCCGTCGGGTCGATGGCCTGGTTCCCCAGTAACAACCATCCGGGCGACAAGGCCACCTACGACATCAAGGTCACCGTCCCCGAGAAGCTGCGGGCGATCTCCAACGGCGAGTTGAAGAACCGGAGCACCACCGGCGGGCGCACCACCTTCGGCTGGACATCGAAGGAGCCGATGGCGAGCTACCTCGTCACGCTCGCCATCGGTGACTACCGGCTGGCGGAGTCGCGTATGCCGTCCGGTCGGCGCGTACTCACCGCCGTCGACCAGGCCGTGTCCGAGGAAAGCGCCGAGCTCCTCGGCCGGATCCCCGAGATCATGGAGTGGGGGGAGGAGAAATTCGGCCCGTATCCCTTCTCCTCCACCGGCGCGATCGTCGTGCCGGCGGAGGCTGTCGGCTACGCCCTCGAGACGCAGACCAGACCGGTCATCCCCTTGGACCCGGACGAGAACACGCTCGATATCGACACACTCGTCCATGAGATGGCGCATCAGTGGTTCGGTAATTCCGTGACGCCCAAGTCCTGGAAGGACATGTGGCTCAACGAAGGCTTCGCCCAGTACGCGGAGTGGATATGGGCCGAGGACCACGAGGACACCCCGGCCCAGGAGAAGTTCGACCAGGCTTTCGCCCAGGAGACCAACTGGGCCTTCCCGCCGGCCGATCCGCCTTCCGCGGCGAAGGTCTCGGACGACCCGGTGTATGACCGCGGCGCGATGGTCCTGCACAAGATCCGCCAGGCGGTGGGCGAAAAGGTCTTCTTCGGCATCGTGCAGGGCTGGGCTGCGACGTACCGCCACTCCAACGCTTCCACCGCCGACTTCACGGCGTACGTCGAGAAGAAGTCCGGCAAGGACCTCGGCGCGCTGTGGGACACCTGGCTGTACGGGAAGGGCAAGCCCGCGACGCCGTGACAACGGCAGGAGCCCCGGGCCGGCGGCCAGGGGCTCCTGTGTGCGACGCGTACGTCAGAGGTTGACGCCGAAGTCGCGGGCGATGCCCTCGAGGCCAGAGGCGTAACCCTGGCCCACTGCGCGGAACTTCCACTCCGCGCCATTGCGGTACAGCTCGCCGAAGACCATCGCGGTCTCGGTGGCGGCGTCCTCGCTCAGGTCGTAGCGGGCGAGCTCGGCGCCGCCGGCCTGGTTGACGATACGGATGTAGGCGTTGCGCACCTGGCCGAAGTTCTGGCTGCGGCTGACGGCGTCGTAGATCGAGACCGGGAAGACGATCTTGTCGACGTCGGCGGGCAGACCCGCCAGGTTGACGTTGATCTGCTCGTCGTCGCCGCCGCCCTCGCCGGTGCGGTTGTCACCGGTGTGGACGATGGTCTGGTCCGGCGTGGCCTTGTTGTTGAAGAAGACGAAGTGCGCGTCGGAGGTCACCTTGCCGCCGGGGTTCACACCGATCGCCGAGGCGTCGAGGTCGAAGTCGGTGCCGGTGGTGGTGCGGACGTCCCAGCCGAGGCCGACCGTGACGGCGGTCAGGCCCGGTGCCTCCTTGGTGAGCGAGACGTTGCCGCCCTTGGACAGGCTTACTGCCATTGGGATGTCCCCTTCGTGGTCGAGTGTGCGGGCTTCGAGTGCTCCCGAAGCTACCGTCACACCTCATAACGCAGGCAGGGGACTGCCAGGTTCCACCCGCCTTTGCTTTCTTTGCCCGCGCTGTCCGGTGGAAAAGAGGGTGACGTGAAAGGCCGCGCACGCGACCATGGACGTATGTCCGGGACCCAGCCCCAGAGGGGGTCCGGGGGGCGTCCCCCGGGTAAACACAGCATCCGCGGTTCGGTCTTCCTGCCGGAGGCCGAGCTCATGTGGCGTTTCTCGAGATCGTCGGGGCCCGGCGGTCAGCACGTCAACACCAGCGACTCGCAGGTGGAGCTCCGTTTCGACCTCGCCAGGACCGAGGCACTGCCGCCGGTGTGGAAGGAGCGCGCGCTGGAGCGGCTCGCAGGCCGGCTGGTCGGCGGGGTGATCGCCGTACGTGCCTCGGAGCACCGCTCGCAGTGGCGCAACCGCGAGACGGCAGCGGTCCGCCTCGCGTCGCTGCTCGCGGAGGCGACTGCGCCTCCGCCGCGGCCTCGTCGCGCGACGAGGATTCCCCGCGGTATCAACGAGCGGCGGCTGCGGGAGAAGAAGCAGCGCGCGGAGACGAAGCGCGGGCGCACGGGCCGGGACTGGTAGCGCGCCCTCTTGCCGGGGCTCCGCCCCGGACCCGGCACCTCAATCGCCGGCGGGGCTTGTCGTCACGGCTCCGCGGCGGACCTGACGCCTCCATCGGGGTCGCTCAACCCAACTGGCGGTAGCGGCCCTTGAAGTACGTCAGCGGGCCGCCGTCCGCGCTCTCCAGGCCGGCCTTCAGTACCCGCCCGATCACCAGCGTGTGGTCGCCCGCCTCGATCCGCTGCTCCGTACGGCACTCCAGCGTCGCGAGCGCGCCCCGCACCAGCAGCGACCCGCACACCTCGCCCCTCGTGTAGGGGATGTCCTCGAACAGCAGCCGGTCGCTGACCCGCCCCTTCATCGCGAAGCGCCCGGCGATGTGCCGCTGGCTCTCCGAGAGCACCGAGACGCCCCACAGCGGCTGTTCCGCCAGCAGGTCGTCCATGCGGGAGCCGTTGCGCAGACTCACCATCACCAGCGGCGGGTCCAGGGACACCGACATGAAGGCCGTCGCGGTCATGCCGACGTCCTCTCCGTGCGGGCCGTAGTCGGCGTCGTGCGCGGTCACCAGCACCACGCCGGCGGCCAGCCGGGACATGGCTGCGCGGAACTCCTCGTTACTCACCCCCTCAGCATGGGGGATGGCAACAGCGGCGGTAGCGGGGGTCGTCTGCAACACAGGAGGAACGCTAGTGTCGGCCGTCCGCAAGCCGCATCGGGCCAGGGGACCAGCCGAGTCCTAGGACCAGTGCACCGGATTTGCGTTCAAGAAAGCGATGGAGCGCTCCCACTCGACGTGCGCAACCCTTCATCATCTGATGTGACTTGAGTCACAGAGTGCACTATTTGTTGACCCTGTGTACCGAGTGGACAGCTCGCTGTGATTCAGTGGCCGTGATACCCGCAACAAGAACGCTGATGAGAACCCTGGAGTTTGCTGTCGAGGTCTCGGGGAGAGCGAGCAATGGAGACCGAGTCGGAGCCCTACGTCCGTCTTGCGACCCTGCGGCAGCTGCATCAGGTGGTCGCGGACCTCAACACGGCCCGGAGCTTGGCCGACACTCTGCAGACCGTCGCCGACGGCATCGTCGCAGGACTCGGCTACGAGCTGGCCTGCGTCAATCTCGTACGTCCCGACGGTGATCTCGTCGTCGCCGCGTTCGCCGGCAGTGCCGCCGCGGAAGCCCTGATCACCGGTCGGGTCGGCTCCCGCCCCTCCTGGGAACGCCGGCTCTCCATGGGCGAGGCCTGGGGCGAGCTGCGTTTCATACCGCACACCGAGGGCTGGGTCCTCATCGAGGACGACGTACCGCAGTGGCACACCGAGGGCCCCGATCCCCGCTTCGAGGACGAGTGGCACCCGCAGGACCGTCTCTACGCCCCCATGTACGCGTCGGGCGGCGGCCGTGAACTCCTCGGCGTCATATCCGTCGACCGGCCGCGCAATGGCCGCAGGCCAGGACCCTGGGGCCAGGAAGCGCTCCAGATGTACGCCTCTCAGGCGGCTATTGCGATCAGCAACGCCCGGCTGCGAGCAAATATGCAGCGCGCCCTGGTCCGCCTCGAGCGCGAGCAGCAGGCCCTGCGCGCCAGCGAGGAGTCCTTCCGGCAGGCCTTCGAGTACGCGCCCAGTGGTATGGCCATAGCCGAGATGGGCGGCGACCAGCACGGCCGGCTGCTGCGCACCAACGACGCGCTGTGCCGACTGCTCGGCCGTCCCGCCTCCGCGATGCGCCGGTACTCCTTCGCCGATCTCGTCCACCCCGAGGACGTCGGCACTCTGCTGCGTACGTCCGCCGAGGGCGGCCGTGCCGAGCTGCGTCTCGGCAGACGGGACGGGACGTACGTCTGGGTCTCGCTGCGCAACTCCGTCGTCGCGGACACCGCCGACGGTCCGCGTTTTCTGCTGACGCATGTCGAGGACATCGAGGAGCGCAAGCGTCACGAGCTGCAGCTCGCCCACCGCGCCTCGCACGACTCGCTCACCGGTCTGCCCAACAGTGCCGAGCTGCGGGCCCGGCTCAGCTCCCGGCTGTGCGAGCGGCCGTACGCGGAGCGGGAGACGGCCATCGAGGCCCTGGACGCCGCGTACGACACCAGGGACGCCGGTGACGGGGAGCACCTTTTCCGCAGCGAGGGCTTCGACATCGAGTCGGTCGGCGGCCCGTACAACCACCATGTGCACTCCGTCGCACCCGACGGAGAGAGCGACGACGGGACGAAGGGGCTCGCGGTCCTCTTCTGCGACCTGGACGGTTTCAAGTCGATCAACGACCGCTTCGGGCACCAGACGGGCGACGCCGTGCTGGTCGAGGTGGCGCGCCGGCTGACCACGGGCGTACGGGACGGGGACACGGTGGCCCGGCTCGGCGGTGACGAGTTCGTCGTCCTCGCCGACGGCCTGGGCGCGGCCGATGCCGCCGACCTGGCCGTACGCCTGCGGAACGCGATCATCCTGCCGATCCGGGTCGGCGGCCGCGGGGTCCGCGTCGGGGCCAGCTTCGGCATCGGTTGGGCGAGCTGCGGGATGTCCGTCGAGGAGGTTCTGCGCTCCGCCGACCAGCGGATGTACATCGAGAAGCGATCGCGCGCGAAGGTGCACCGGCGGGCGGGCTGAGTCCGACGCCACCCTTTTGGTACCTCCGAACCGGGTAGGCTCGCCCGCGTCGGCGATGTGCTGACGACATGGTGAGGAGTGACTGGGAGATGACGGCCGCGAACAACGGCGCGAGCACGCCCGAGGACGACGATCCGTTCGGCTATCTGTACGAGGACGGACGGGCAGCAGGCGCGACACCGCCCGGCCAGGGCCGCGGCTACGGCTATCCGGGTCCCGCCGCGCAGCCCGGTGTCCCCAGAACCTCGTACAACCAGGTACGCACTGTCGGCGAGCGCCAGTACGGCCAGCAGGTCCCGCAGCAGCATGCGTACGGCCAGCAGCAGGGGTACGCCCAGGGCCAGCCGACCGCGCAGTACGCGGCGCCCGAGACCTACCCCGGCGGCGCTCCCACCCGACAGGTTCCGCCGCAGGGCAACGGCAGCGGCCACGGCGGCCATGGCGGCGGCCGTAGTGGCGGTCCCAACACCAAGGGCCTGCTGATCGGCGCGATCGCGGTGGTCGCGGTGGTCGTGATCGGCATCGGCGCGGCGCTCCTGACGGGAGGCGGCCAGGACGACAAGGCGGGTGGCTCGCAGGCCGGCAACGGCGGTGCGACGGCGGGCGAGTCCGTGAAGCCGAGCGACGAGCCGTCGGCGTCGGACAAGCCGGCGGAGCTGCCGAAGCAGGACGCGGCCACGCTGCAGCTCGGTGCACCGGCCGTGCTGGCGAAGGATGTCAAGGGCGCGCAGGGCGCCGACGGCGCGTACGTCACCGGCTTCAACGCGGTGGGCGCCTCGGTCACCTGGAAGGCGAGCGTCTCCGACACCAAGGAGTACCGCCTGTATGTGAGGTACGCCATCCCGGCACAGGACGCCAACGCCACCCTGACCGTCAACGGCAAGGCGAACAGCAACCCGTTGGGCCTGAAGAACTTCATCAAGTCCTCCGACCCGAACCCGGAGAAGAACTGGCAGACCACATGGGCGCCGGTCAATCTCCAGAAGGGCGAGAACGAGATCAAGATCTCATGTGAGGCGGGCAACCAGTGCAACGCCCTCCTCGACTGGCTCCAGGTCAGCGACGGGGAGCTCTGAGACCCGTACACCGGTCCCGGGACGTCAGATGAGCCCCAGGAAGCCCGCCACCGTCCCGGCCATCGCATCGCGAGCCGGGACGAGGTATTTCCGGGGGTCGACGGTCTTCGGGTTTGCCTCCAGGAACGTCCGTACCGCGCCCGTGAACGCAGTGTTCAGTGCCGTGCCGACGTTGATCTTGGTCATGCCGGAGGCGATCGCCTCGCGGATTTCCGCGTCGGGCACGCCGGACGAGCCGTGCAGGACCAGCGGCACCGGCACCGCGTCCCTCAGCCGGCCGATCAGGGCGTGGTCCAGGGCCGCCGTGCGCTCGGTCATCGCATGCGAGGAGCCGACCGCGACGGCCAGCGCGTCCACGCCCGTGCCGGCGATGTAGGCCGCCGCCTCGGCCGGGTCCGTGCGGACGCCCGGGGCATGGGCGTCGAGCGGGGTCTCGCCCTCCTTTCCGCCGACCTTGCCCAGTTCCGCCTCGATCCAGATGCCGCGCTCGTGGCCCCAGCACACCGCGTGCGCGGTGGCTTTGACGTTCTCGTCGTACGGCAGCTTCGAGGCGTCGAACATCACCGAGCCGAACCCCTCGTCATGGGCTGCGTACAGCAGCTCCACGGAGACCACATGGTCGAGGTGGAGGGCGAGCGGTGCCGAGGATGCGCGGGCGACGGCCGATGCGGAGGCGGCGATGGCGGAGAGCGACCCGCCGTGGAACTTCACGGCGTTCTCGGAAATCTGCAGGATCGCGGGCGCGCCGGCCTGCTCGGCGCCGGCGGCGATCGCCTCCGCGTGCTCCAGGGTGATGACGTTGAACGCGGCGACACCACGGCCCTCGGCCACCGCGGCCGAGACGAGGTCACCGGTGCTGACGAGTGGCATGGTGCCCTCCGATTCCTGGGCTGCTGGGCCCGTTTGTGCGGTTGCTCCGGGCCCTCACGCCGCGGCCGCGCGCTCGGTCACCGCTATGCGCGGCAGCAGATCCTCGTACGCCCCGGCGTCGAACTCACCCGCCGCCGGGGCCAGTACGGTCGCCGCCGACAGGGCCACGGCCCGGGACAGCCGGTCCGGCCAAGCGAGTTGTTCCACGAGACCGGAGAGCAGCCCGGCCACCGCCGAATCGCCCGCGCCCGTCGGGTTGCCCTTCAGGGGTGCCGGCGGGATCGCCTGCCAGACGCCGTCAGGAGTGGCCGCCAGCACGCCGTCCGCGCCGAGCGAGGCGACCACCGTGTGCGCGCCTCGGCGGCGGGCGTCGCGGGTGGCGCGCAGCGGCTCGCGGGATCCGGTGAGTTTCGCGAGCTCGTCCGCGTTGGGTTTGACGAGGTCGGGACGGGCGGCGATGCCGCGGCGCAGTGGCTCGCCGCTGGTGTCGAGGAGGACGGGGACGCCCGCGCCGCGGGCGCGGCGGATCAGTTCGGCGTATGCGCCGACGTGGATGCCGGGCGGCAGGCTGCCGCACAGTGCGACGGCTTCGGCGTCCCGCAGGTGGGAGGCGTAGGAGGAGAGAAACACGGCCCACTCCTCGGCGGTCACCGCCGGTCCCGGCTCGTTGAGCTGGGTCGTGTCGCCGGCGTCGTCCACGACGGCGATGGTGCGGCGCGTGGTTCCGGCGGTCGGGACGAGCGCGTCATGCGGTGCGAGTGGCGCCAGCAGCTCGCGCAGTACGGCTCCGGTGGGGCCACCCGCGAAGCCCGTGACCACCGTCTCGTGGCCCAGTGCGGCGAGCACGCGGGCGACGTTGAGCCCCTTGCCGCCCGGGCGTTCGCGGACCTCACTGACGGGGTGGCTGGCGTGCCGGGTCAGCGCGCCCACCCTGTAGGTGATGTCCAGAGCGGTGTTGAGTGTGACCGTCAGGATCACCCGTAACACCCCCCGGAGAATGCGCGTGCCATGCTCGTACGGGCCCTGATCATGCCAAACGGAAGACGGTTGGCCCAGACCCCCGAGCCAACCACCTTGCCGTAACTTGCGCAGAAATCACCCAACTTGGGGCTCAACCAGCCATTCGCCCCTGCGCATGACCCCCCTGAGTGTGAACTCCGCGTCGAGGACCACCAGGTCGGCGTCCTTGCCGGGCTCCAGCGAGCCGACCGTGTCGTACGCGCCGAGCAGCTTCGCGGGATTGGCCGAGATGGCTCGGACGATGTCCGGCACCGGCAGCCTGTCGATCGTGGCCGCGCGTTTGAAGGCGGTGTCCAGAGTGAGTGTGGAGCCGGCGATCGAGCCGCCATCGACCAGCCGGGCGACCCCGTCCAGGACGTCGACGGCGAGCGGGCCGAGCTGGTAGCGGCCGTCGCCGAAGCCCGCCGCGTCCATCGCGTCCGTGATGAAGGCGACCCGGTCCGCGCCGGCGCGGTGGAAGGCGAGCTCCAGAGCGGCGGGGTGCAGATGCGTGCCGTCGTTGATCAGCTCGATGGTGATCCGCTCGTCCTCGAGGAGCGCGGCGATGGGGCCCGGTGCGCGGTGGCCGAGCGGGGGCATGGCGTTGAAGAGGTGGGTTGCCACGGTCGCGCCCGCTTCGACGGCCTCGACGGTCTGCTCGTACGTCGCGTCCGTGTGCCCGATCGCGGCGATCACGCCGTGCTCGGCGAGCAGGCGTACGGAGTCGATACCGCCGGGCAGCTCGGTGGCGAGGGTGACCATCTTCGCCGTACCGCGCGCGGCGTCGATCAGCTTGCGCACCTCGGCCGGGTCGGGGTCGCGCAGCAGCGCCTCACTGTGCGCGCCCTTGCGGCACGGCGAGATGAACGGGCCCTCGAAGTGGATGCCGGCCAGGTCGCCCTGTTCGACGAGCTCGGAGAGGAAGCCGGCCCGGTGGGCGAGGAAGTCCATCTCGCCGGTGACAGTGGAGGCGACGAGTGTGGTCGTGCCGTGCTCGCGGTGGGTCCGTACGCCTTTCAGCACGTCCTCGGCGCTGCCGGAGGTGAACGAGGCTCCGCCGCCGCCGTGGTTGTGGATGTCGACGAATCCGGGGACGACCCAGTGGCCGGAGAGATCGCGGGTGTGCGCGTCCGCCGGCGCGGCGCCGGCGATCTTCGTGCCGGCGACGACGAGCCGTCCATTTTCGACGATCCCGGTCGGCAGCACCACCCGGGCGCCGGTGAGAACTGTGCTTTCGGCGCTTGCGGCCATTAGGCGGATACCTCCGAGTCGGTGGCGAGCAGATCCCAGGCGAGCAGTCCCGCGCCCAGGCATCCGGCGGTGTCCCCGAGGGCTGCCGGGACGATGGCGGGCAGCTTCTGGAACGTGACGCGCTCCTCGACCGCGGCCCGCAGTGGTGTGAACAAGGTTTCCCCCGCCTCGGCGAGACCGCCACCGATGATCAGCGTGCGGGGATCCAGCAGGGTGATCGCGGTGACAAGGCCGGCGGCGAGCGCGTCGACGGCGTCCCACCAGACCCGTGCGGCCCGTTCGTCGCCGGACTCGACGGCCTTCGCGCAGTCGGCGGCGTCCGCGTCCGGGTCGCCGGACGCGGCGGCCCAGGCCCTGGTCACCGCGGAGGCGGAGGCCAGCGTCTCGAGGCAGCCGCGCTGGCCGCAGCCGCAGTCGGGGCCTTCGGGGCGTACGACGATATGGCCGATCTCGCCCGCGTATCCGTGGGCGCCGGCCTCGATGGATCCCGCGATGCCGATCGCTCCGGCGATCCCGGTGCCGAGCGGCACGAACAGGAACCGGTCGGCGCCCTTGCCGGCCCCGATCCGGCCCTCGGCAAGGCCGCCGGTCCTGACGTCGTGGCCGAGCGCGACCGGTACGCCGCCAAGGCGGCCGGCGAGCAGGGCGCGCATGGGAACGTCGCGCCAGCCGAGGTTGGCGGCGTAGACGGCGATGCCGCGGCCGGCGTCGACGATGCCGGGCACGGCGACGCCGGCCGCGACGGCGCTCTCGCCGAGGTGCTCGGCGCCGTACGCGCGCAGTTCCTGGGCGAAGCCCAGGATGGTCTCGACGACCGCGTCGGGCCCGCGTTCGCGCCCGGTCGCGCGACGGGCCTCGTACAGCAGCGTCCCGTCCACCCCGACCAGGGCGGCCTTCATCCCGGTGCCGCCCACATCGAGGGCGATGACGTGTCTCACCCGGACAGTCTGTCGCGTACACCCAAGAAAGGTCTAGTCCACTACGCCAGATTGTTGCGCGGTCATACAAACGGCGGGAAAATCCAGCCCGTCCGGCGATTGAGGACATGCGGCCGAAGGTCGCATACGGGGTCTGGGGCGAAGCCCCCCACGCGGCGGAGCCGCACATCGGCACAGCAGGAAGGGGCGGGTAGGGGAACAGGTCCGCCGCAGGCCAGGCGCACCCGCACCACGCGGACCCGTCAGGCCAGAATCACGCTGCGCGACAGGTTCCGCGGGCGGTCCGGGTCGTAGCCCTTCGACTCGGCCAGCGTCACCGCGAGGCGCTGCGCACGGATCAGGTCCGCCAGCGGGTCCGCCTCCTGGCGGGCCACCAGCGTGCCGCCCACCCGGGCCACGTCCACCGACAGGCCCTCCGGCAGCGCGCCGAAGACCCATGCCACCCGGCCGGGGCCGGTGATCGCGATCGGACCGTGGCGATACTCCATCGCCGGGTACGACTCCGTCCACGCGCCCGCCGCCTCGCGCATCTTCAGGCCCGCCTCGAGCGCCAGCCCGTACGTCCAGCCACGGCCCAGGAATGTCCACTGCTCCGCGCCCACCACCACCTCCGCCAGCGGCTCGGTGATCGCGAGCTCCGCGTCGACCGCCGCCTCGGAGACCGGCTTCACGCCCGGGATGTCGCCGAGCCCCGCCCGCAGGAACGCCAGCGCGGTCGTGGCGAACCGGGTCTGGACGACCGATTCCTCGTCCGCCCAGTCCAGTACCGCCACCGCGTCCGCCGCCTCCATCACGGGCGTCTTCGGGTCCGCGGTCAGAGCCAGCGTCGGCACCGAGCCCTTCAGTGCGTGCAGCAGGTCGAGCACCTCGGTCGTGGTGCCGGAGCGGGTGATCGCGACGACACGGTCGTAGGACCGGCCGGCCGGGAACTCGGAGGAGGCGAACGCGTCCGTCTCGCCCTGTCCCGCCGCCTCCCGCAGTGCGGCGTAGGCGATCGCCATGAACCACGACGTCCCGCACCCGGTGACGGCGACACGTTCCCCCGGCGCCGGAAGGCCCTCGAAGGAGGCGGCGGCCTCGGCCGCTCGTCGCCAGCAGGCGGGCTGGGTGGCAATCTCTGCTGCGGTACGGGACATGCGGCAAGGCTCCTAGCGACGTACGCGTAACTCGGGACCGGCACCGACCATTTCGTGCCGTGACGTGCTTAGCAGGCCGTGGCGTACCCGGGCAATGCCCCTCAGCCATGAGCCAGACGTTGCAGAAGTGATATCCATTGGAGTAGACCTCATCCCCCGTATGGGGGAAAATCGCTGCTCATCTCAGAAGACGTCGCGGGGGAGCCGTCTGGGACAAGACGGGCAACCAACGGCAGAGGGTGGGGGAAGAGCTGTGCAGCAGCGCTTCTTGGGTCTGGCCGCGGCAGTCGCCGCACTGGGTATGACGGTGACGCTCGCGGGCTGTGGCAGCTCCAGCGGTTCCGGAGACGTGACGCTCAAGCTGGTCGCGGCTGACTACGACGTGGCCGGCGGCCAGAGCAGCAAGAAGTACTGGGCGGACCTCGCCGCCGCGTTCGAGTCCAAGAACCCCGGCATCAGGATCGACGTCCAGATCGAATCCTGGAACGACGTCGACCGCAAGGTCGCCGAGATGGTCAAGGCCGGAAAGGCCCCCGACGTCGCGCAGATCGGCGCGTACGCCGACTACGCCGCCGCCGACAAGCTCTACAGCGCCGACCAGTTGCTCTCCGTACCCGTGCAGTCCAACTTCCTCCGCCCGCTCGTCGACGCCGGTGAGCACAAGCATGTCCAGTACGGTCTGCCGTTCGTCGCCTCCACCCGGCTGCTCTTCTTCAACAAGAAGCTCTTCGAGGAGGCCGGCATCAGGGAGGACCCGAAGACCTGGGACGACCTCAGGGCCGACGCGGTCAAGCTGAAGGCCAACACGGACGCGAAGTACCCCTTCGCGCTGCCGCTCGGTCCGGAAGAGGCCCAGGCCGAGACCATGATGTGGCTGCTCAGCGGCGGCGACGGCTACACCGACACGGTCGGCAATTACGCGATCGACTCCCCGCAGAACGTCAGCACCTTCACCTGGCTGAAGGACAACCTGGTCGACAAGAAGCTCACCGGCCCGGTCGCGCCCTCCAAGCTGAACCGCAAGGAGGCGTTCGCCGCCTTCACCCGCGGTGAGGTCGGCATGCTCAACGGCCACCCCTCGCTGATGCAGGCCGCCGAGAAGGCGGGCATCGATGTCGGCAAGGTGGCGCTGCCCGGCAGGAACGGCAAGGCCAAATCGGCGATGGGCGTCGCCGACTGGATCATGGGCTTCAAGCAGAACGGCCACCGGGACGAGGTCGGCAAGTTCCTGGACTTCGTCTTCAGCGACAAGAACGTCCTCGACTTCGCCGGCCAGAACGGCCTGCTGCCCGCGACGGTCACCGCGTCCGAGGCTATGGAGAAGGACCCGAAGCACCTGGCGCTGAGGGAATTCCTCCAGGAGCTCCCCACCTCGGTGCTTCCGCCGGTCGGCAAGACGTCATGGGCCGCGGTCAGCGAGAACATCAAGGGGAACATCGGCAAGGCCGTCGAGCCGGGCGGCAGACCGGCGACCGTCCTCGGCCGGATAGGGCGCGCGGCCACCGCGGCGGAGAGGGCCGAGTAGCCGAAGGGTCCCGGCACCGACCACCGGCCACCCAGCCACTCGGCAATGCGCGGTAGCCGGGCAGCGGGCCTCGTCGCACGGATAGGTTGGATCGTATGACCGACGACGAGGCTCTCTCCGAGCGGGACCGTGCGGTACTGGCCATGGAGCACCAGTCCTGGCCGGGCCCCGGCGCGAAGGAGCGGGCGATCCGCGAGCGGCTCGGCATCTCCCCGGTCCGCTACTACCAGCTCCTCAACGCTCTTCTCGACGACGAGCGCGCCCTGGCACACGACCCCGTGACCGTGAACCGTTTGCGCCGCGTCAGAGACGCCCGGCGAAGTCGCCGATAGGGTCGGTGGCATGGGCGACACTCCGCACGCGCACCCCTTGCCGACGCCGTCGACGCCTGCCGGCCGGGAGGGTCTGGCCGCGATCCTGGCCAGGCCGGAGAGGGCCGTCATCGCTCTGGACTTCGACGGCACCCTCGCCGAGATCGTGCCCGACCCCGAGCAGGCCAGGGCGCACCCGGGCGCGGTCCCCGCGCTCGCCGCCCTCGCCCCGCGGGTGCTGTCCGTCGCCGTGATCACCGGCCGCCCCGCAGGTGTCGCCGTGCGGCACGGCGGCTTCGCCGGGGTTCCCGGCCTCGACCATCTCGTCGTCCTCGGTCACTACGGCGCCGAGCGCTGGGACGCCGTCAGCGGCACCGTCCGCACGCCCGCCCCGCACCCCGGCGTCGCGGCCGCCCGCGCCGAGCTCCCCGGGCTGCTCGAAAGTGTCGGCGCCTGGCAGGGCACCTGGATCGAGGAGAAGGGCCAGGCGGTCGCCGTGCACACCCGCCGTGCGACCGATCCGCAGGCGGCCTTCGAGGCACTGCGCGGACCGCTGACCCAGCTCGCCACCCGCCACGGTCTGATCGTGGAGCCGGGCCGTATGGTCCTGGAGCTGCGCCCGCCCGGCGTGGACAAGGGCGTGGCGCTTGCGGAGTACGTACGCGAAGTGGACGCCGGTTCCGTGCTCTACGCCGGCGACGACCTCGGCGATCTGCCGGCCTTCGCCGCGGTGGAGAAGCTCCGCTCGGACGGCGTCCCCGGGCTGCTGGTGTGCAGCGGCAGCACGGAGGTCACGGAGCTCGCGGAACGGGCCGATCTGCTGCTGCCGGGCCCGGCGGCGGTGGTCGGGTTCCTGTCAGACCTCGCGCAGTGCCTGTAGCTGGTCCAGGAACCACTTCTGCGGCGGCAGCGCGGTCGCCGCTGCGGCCAGCCGCTCGGTGCGCCGGAGCCGCTCGTCGTCCGGCATCGTCAGCGCCTCGTGGAGCGCGTCGGCGGTACCGGTCACGTCGTACGGGTTCACCACCACCGCGTCCTCACCCAGATCCTCGTACGCCCCCGCCTCCCGGGACAGCACCAGCGCGCAGCCGTTGTCCGAGACGACCGGGATCTCCTTGGCGACGAGGTTCATGCCGTCCCGGATCGGGTTGACCAGGGCCACATCGGCCAGCCGGTACGCGGCCAGGGAGCGTGCGAAGTCGTCTTTCACATGGAGGACGACCGGGGTCCATGTCGGCGTCCCGTAGTCGGAGTTGATCCCATCGGCGAGGCGCTGGACCTCCGCCGTGTAATCGCGGTACACCGCCAGGTCCTGCCGGGACGGGTAGGCGAAGGCGACATGGACGACCCGCTCACGCCACTCGGGCCGGGACGCCAGCAGCTGCCGGTAGGCGAGCAGGCCGCGCACGATGTTCTTGGACAACTCGGTGCGGTCCACCCGGACGATCGTCTTCCGGGGCGCCGACGGGGTGCCGCCGATCTCTTCGCGCAGCGCCACCAGCCGCTCCGCCACATCCGGCCGGTGCGCACGCTCCCGCAGGAAGTCCGCATCCGCGCCGAGCCCGTGCACCCCGATCCGGGTGCCCGCCAGGGAGTCAGGGCCCAGCAGCTCCGTACAGCACGCCGTGAACGCGTCCGCCCACCGCCGGGTCAGAAAACAGGTCCGGTCCGCGCCGAGCAGACCGCGCAACAGCTGCTCGCCGATGTCGTCGGGCAGCATCCGGAAGTAGTCGACGGGCGCCCACGGCGTGTGCGAGAAGTGCCCGATCCGCAGATCCGGCCGCAGCTCGCGGAGCATGCCGGGCACCAGCGCCAGGTGGTAGTCCTGCACCAGGACCGCCGCACCGGGAGCCGCGTGCGCGGCGAGCGCGTCCGCGAAGGCCCGGTTGTAGGTCTCGTACGAGGCCCACTGGCGGCGGAACTCGGCGTCGAAGACCGGTTCCACCGGCGTCTGGTACAGCAGATGGTGGACGAACCAGAGCACGGAGTTCGCGATGCCGTTGTACGCGTCGGAGTGGACGGCCGGGTCGATGTCGAGCATCAGCACCCCGGCCTCGCCGACCCCGCGCCGTACCGCCTCACGGTCGCCGTCGCCCAGTGCGGCGCACACCCACAGGGCGTCCGCCTCGGAGCCGATGGCGGAGAGACCGGAGACCAGCCCGCCGCCGCCGCGCTTGGCGTCGAGCGAGCCGTCCTCGCGCAGCGTGTACGAGACCGGGCCGCGGTTCGACGCGACGAGGACCTGGGCGGCAGCGTGCTCGGAGACCATGTGGCGAAACCTAGCCCGTCCCACAAACCCTCAAACGTGCGTACGGCCGAGCAGCAGGTCAGCGGGTCGGTGATTCACGTCAGCAGGTCAGTGATCGCGGCGTCCGCGGGTGGCGGCGACGGCGATCACACCGGCCGCGGTCAGGCTCAGCGCCAGACCGCCGAGGAGCCACAGCCGCTCGGAGTCGTGGTCGCCCCGGTGCGCCGGGGCGACGGTGTCGGCCACCGCCTGTCCCTGGAGGACCGCACCGGTCAGAACGGTGGCCATGACCGCCAGGACCCCGAGGAGCCGGGACAGCCTGGCACTGCGGCGCGGAGCGCCCGTACTGCGTCTGAAGCCCATAAGTGGGAAATTTAGACAAATTGTTTGGCCGGCGGTGGTTATGCCGCGCGACGCGCCGCGTACTCACCGATCTCGCGCATCGGCGGCCGCTCCTCCGTGTCCACCGGATACGTACGCGGTTCGAAGCCGTCCTCGCCGCGCTCGAACTGCGTGAGTGCCGGCCGCACCAAGTGGCCCCTGGACAAACGCAGTTGAGCCGTACGGTAGATCGCGGCGGCCATCCGGCCCAGCGCCTGCCCGTCCTGGTGCCGGTGTTTGCGCGAGCCGACGTCCACCTGCGCCAGCGCGTCGAGACCCACCGTGTGCAGCGCGTCCACGAGCAGACCCAGCTCCACTCCGTAACCGACGGGGAAGGGGAGTCGCTCGAGGAGCGAGCGCCGCGCCGCGTACTCACCGCCGAGCGGCTGGACGACCCCGGCCAGCTGCGGCCAGTGCAGATTGAGCAGCGGACGCGCCACCAGCTCGGTGACCCGGCCACCCTGACCTGCCGCATCGCCGAGCGGCCGGTCGTACATCGCCTTGACGAGCTGCACCTCGGGGTCGGTCAGCAGCGGCCCCACGATCCCGGAGACGAAGTCCGCCGAGAAGTCCTTGAGGTCCGCGTCGACGAAGCAGACGATGTCGCCGCTCGTCACCATCAGCGACCGCCACAGCACCTCACCCTTGCCGGGGACCGCCGGTATCCGCGGCAGGATCGCGTCGCGGTGCACCACCCGAGCGCCGGCCGCCGCGGCCACCTCCGCCGTCCGGTCGCCGGAGCCGGAGTCGATGACGACCAGCTCGTCGACGAGCGGCACCTTCTCCATCAGCTCGCGCCGGATCACGGTGACGATCTGGCCGACCGTCGCCTCCTCGTCGAGCGCGGGCAGGACGACACTGACCGTCGTACCGCGCTTGGCGGCCATCAGACGGCCGAGCGGGCGGTCGGCCGCCGACCAGGAGCGCCGGCTCAGCCAGCGCTCCACCTCTTCCAGCACGTTCGTTGCTCCCGGGTTGCCACGCCGCTGCAGCGGCAGGATCATGATCTTCATCTCGCGGTTCGGACGACTATCTCAACCGTCCGGGCCTTCGGTTACAGTCTTGAACAACGCGGATGACCGTCGCATGCCGGGGTCATCACGCTGACAATCGAATACCGCTCATCCAGAGGGGCAGAGGGAACGGCCCGTTGAAGCCCCGGCAACCCTCCCGCCGACCGCGAGGTCACGGTGGGGAAGGTGCCAATTCCGTCTCGTGGCGAAGTCCGTCACGGGGAAGATGAGGAGAAAGGGCCTCGCCACCATGGCTGTTCAGACTGTCGCAAGCACCACTCCCGTGAACCTCGGTCCCGCCGCGGCGCTCTCGTGCCGCGAGTGCGGAGAGCGTTTCGACCTCGGCCCGATCTTCGCCTGTGCGTTGTGTTTCGGGCCGCTCGAAGTCGCGTACGACCTGCCGAGCGGCGACCCGGACGCGCTGAAGAAGCGGATCGAGGCGGGTCCCGACAACATCTGGCGGTACGCCCCGCTGCTGCCCGTCCCCGCGGACGTGGCCGAGAAGCCGAATATCAACCCCGGCTTCACCAAGCTCGTCAAGGCCGACAATCTCGCCCGTGAGCTGGGCGTCACCGGTGGCCTGTTCATCAAGGACGACTCCGGCAACCCGACGCACTCCTTCAAGGACCGTGTCGTCGCGATCGCCGTCGAGGCCGCGCGCGCCTTCGGCTTCACGACTCTTTCCTGCTCCTCCACCGGCAACCTCGCGGGCGCCGTCGGTGCGGCCGCCGCCCGGGCCGGCTTCCGGTCCTGCGTGTTCATCCCGCACGACCTGGAGCAGGGCAAGGTCGTCATGGCCGCGGTGTACGGCGGCGAGCTGGTCGGCATCGAGGGCAACTACGACGACGTCAACCGCTTCTGCTCCGAGCTCATCGGCGATCCGCTGGGCGAGGGCTGGGGCTTTGTCAACGTCAACCTCCGCCCGTACTACGGCGAGGGCTCGAAGACGCTCGCGTACGAGATCTGCGAGCAGCTCGGCTGGCAGCTGCCCGACCAGATCGTGATCCCGATCGCCTCGGGCTCGCAGCTCACCAAGATCGACAAGGGTCTGCAGGAGCTGATCAAGCTCGGTCTGGTCGAGGACAAGCCGTACAAGATCTTCGGTGCCCAGGCGGAGGGCTGCTCACCGGTGTCGACTGCCTTCAAGGCCGGGCACGACGTCGTACGCCCGCAGAAGCCGGACACCATCGCCAAGTCGCTGGCCATCGGCAACCCGGCCGACGGCCCGTACGTGCTGGACATCGCGCGCCGCACGGGTGGCGCGGTGGAGGACGTGACCGACGAGCAGATCGTCGACGCGATCAAGCTGCTGGCCCGTACCGAGGGCATCTTCGCGGAGACCGCGGGTGGCGTGACGGTGGGTGTGACGCGGAAGCTGATCGAGGCGGGTGTGCTCGACCCGGCGCTCACCACGGTGGTCCTCAACACCGGCGACGGGCTCAAGACGCTGGACGCGGTGGCGCCGACCACCGGCCCGACCGCGACGATCCGCCCCAGCCTGGACGCGTTCCGCAACGCCGGCCTGGCCGGCTGACCACCCGGGCTTCCCGAACTCCCGAGACTCCAGGAAGGCACGCACCATGAGCGTCAACGTCCGCATCCCCACCATTCTCCGTACGTACACGGGCGGCCAGGCCGAGGTCCCGGCGGAGGGCGCGACCCTCTCCGAGGTCATCGCCGACCTGGAGAAGAACCACACGGGTATCGCCGCCCGCGTCCTGGACGACCAGGGCAAGCTGCGCCGGTTCGTGAACGTGTACGTGAATGACGACGACGTTCGTTTCGAGCAGGGGCTCGAGACCGTCACGCCGGACGGTGCCGGGGTTTCGATCATTCCCGCCGTCGCCGGCGGCTGAGCTTACCCAGCGTTACAGAATTGCCCCCTCCGCAAGAGAAGCGGAGGGGGCAATTCTCTATGGTTGAGCGCGGTACAGTTGGGGAAGGCCCCTCCGCTGCTTGTGCCGACCGCATATGAGAATGCGCCCGGGCGCGACAAGAAGCAGCCAATGTGTTCCCTCGAATTGCCGCATAGGCGTTATTTGCCGGGCCCGACTTGCCCCGGAATACTTTGAATTCTGGTCAATTATCCGTTCGGTCGTGCTCAGAATTCTCGTCCGACTGACCTGTTGCAGAGGGCAGTTGGGCAGATACATTCAGCCGCGGTCGACGCGTTCCGGCGCACACCCTCTCCTGTCGGAGGGTGGAGGTCTGACCCGGGTCCGCGAAGTGCGGTCCTGCGCAAGGGCCAGTAATAGGGGAGTTAGGCATGGCTCAGGGCACCGTCAAGTGGTTCAACGCGGAGAAGGGGTACGGCTTCATCGCGGTCGACGGTGGTGCGGATGTTTTCGTCCACTACAGCGCGATCCAGATGGACGGGTACCGCACCCTTGAAGAGGGTCAGCGAGTTGAATTCGAGATCTCGCAGGGCCAGAAGGGTCCGCAGGCGGACATGGTCAAGCTCGCCGTCTGATCTCGGCGCGATCGGCCACCGACGCACGCACTCACGCCGAGGGGCCCGCATCCCACCAGGGATGCGGGCCCCTCGTGCGTCTGCTCGCGGTTCGGCCTCGTGCTTCCGCGGGCCGGCCCCGTGCGTTCCCTCGTGCGTCTCCCGCCGTCGGTTCGCGGGCCGGTTCGGGGGGTTTCGATCCGCGAGAGTCGCTTGCACTCTCCTAGGGCGAGTGCTAATCATTGGCGTTAGCACTCTGACAGTGAGAGTGACAACGAGGACCGGGTTGGTGAGGTCCGCAGGCCGGGTGGGGCAAGGAACCACAAGGCAGGCAGACCGTCCGTCGCGGGCGCCAGCGCGGTCCGGAGAATCCACCCCAGTCCGGGAGGACCACTTCACATGGCCAAGATCATCGCGTTCGACGAGGAGGCACGGCGCGGTCTCGAGCGCGGGATGAACCAGCTCGCCGACGCCGTCAAGGTCACCCTTGGCCCCAAGGGCCGTAACGTCGTCCTCGAGAAGAAGTGGGGCGCCCCCACGATCACCAACGATGGTGTATCCATCGCCAAGGAGATCGAGCTCGAGGACCCGTACGAGAAGATCGGCGCCGAGCTGGTCAAGGAAGTCGCCAAGAAGACGGACGACGTCGCCGGTGACGGTACGACCACCGCGACCGTCCTCGCCCAGGCGCTGGTCCGCGAGGGCCTGCGCAACGTGGCCGCCGGCGCCAACCCGATGGCCCTCAAGCGCGGCATCGAGAAGGCCGTCGAGGCCGTCTCCGGTGCGCTGCTCGAGCAGGCCAAGGACGTGGAGACCAAGGAGCAGATCGCTTCTACGGCCTCCATCTCCGCCGCCGACACCCAGATCGGCGAGCTCATCGCCGAGGCTATGGACAAGGTCGGCAAGGAAGGCGTCATCACCGTCGAGGAGTCCCAGACCTTCGGTCTGGAGCTTGAGCTCACCGAAGGTATGCGCTTCGACAAGGGCTACATCTCGGCGTACTTCGCCACCGACATGGAGCGTATGGAGTCGTCGCTCGACGACCCGTACATCCTCATCGTCAACTCGAAGATCAGCTCGGTCAAGGACCTGCTGCCGCTCCTCGAGAAGGTCATGCAGTCCGGCAAGCCGCTGCTGATCATCGCCGAGGACGTCGAGGGCGAGGCCCTGTCGACCCTGGTCGTCAACAAGATCCGTGGCACCTTCAAGTCCGTTGCCGTCAAGGCCCCGGGCTTCGGTGACCGCCGCAAGGCGATGCTGAACGACATCGCCATCCTCACCGGCGGCACGGTCATCTCCGAGGAGGTCGGCCTCAAGCTCGAGAACGCGAGCCTGGACCTGCTCGGCCGCGCCCGCAAGGTCGTTGTCACCAAGGACGAGACGACGATCGTCGACGGTGCCGGTGAGAGCGAGCAGGTTGCCGGTCGCGTCAACCAGATCCGTGCCGAGATCGAGAACTCCGACTCGGACTACGACCGCGAGAAGCTCCAGGAGCGCCTCGCGAAGCTGGCCGGCGGCGTGGCCGTCATCAAGGCCGGCGCCGCGACCGAGGTCGAGCTCAAGGAGCGCAAGCACCGCATCGAGGACGCGGTGCGCAACGCCAAGGCCGCCGTCGAGGAGGGCATCGTCGCCGGTGGTGGCGTGGCTCTGCTCCAGGCGACTTCGGTCTTCGAGAAGCTCGACCTCGAGGGTGACGAGGCGACCGGCGCCAACGCCGTGAAGCTCGCGCTCGAGGCTCCGCTCAAGCAGATCGCCGTCAACGGTGGTCTCGAGGGTGGCGTCGTCGTCGAGAAGGTGCGCAACCTGGCCGTCGGCCACGGTCTGAACGCCGCGACCGGCGAGTACGTCGACATGATCGCCGAGGGCATCATCGACCCCGCGAAGGTGACCCGCTCTGCTCTGCAGAACGCGGCCTCCATCGCGGCGCTGTTCCTCACCACCGAGGCCGTCATCGCCGACAAGCCCGAGAAGGCCGGTGCCCCCGCGGGCGGCGGCATGCCGGGCGGTGACATGGACTTCTGAGCCTCGGCTCAGTAAGCCCGGTTACGACCGAAGGCGGCATCCCTGACAGGGGTGCCGCCTTCGGGCATTTCAGCGTGTGGTCACACGGCGACCTCTCGGCCGCTCAGGTCCCGCAGACGTCAGGCGACGCCGGAGCCCGAGATGGTGATCTTGGCCTTGGTGCGGCCGCTCTGCGATCCGTAGCTCTCGATCTTCTTGACCAGGGCCATGCTGTCCTCGTCGGCGACCTCGCCGAACACGACGTGCTTGCCGTCCAGCCACGGCGTCAGCACGGTGGTGATGAAGAACTGGGAGCCGTTGGTGTTCGGCCCGGCGTTGGCCATCGAGAGCAGGCCCGCCTTGTTGTGCGTGAGCTTGAAGTTCTCGTCGGCGAACTTCTCGCCGTAGATGCTCTTGCCGCCGGTGCCGTCACCGCGGGTGAAGTCGCCGCCCTGCAGCATGAAGTCGGGGATGACCCGGTGGAACGAGGACCCCTCGTACCCGAAGCCTTTCTCGCCGGTGACGAGCGCGCGGAAGTTCTCCGCCGTCTTGGGCACGACGTCGTCGTACAGGTTGAAGTTGATCCGCCCGGCGGGGGCGTCATTGATGGTGATGTCGAAGTAGACCTTGGTCGTCATAGGGCCATCCTGACATCCCCGGCAGGCGGGGGCACGACGGGCGCCCCGGTCCCCGCGTCGGTGGGCGAGCGATGGCATGGGTGTCCGAGTGCCCGAGGTGCCGAACCGGGGGGAGCGGCATGGGCATCTGCCCGGGGAGCTGTCCGGCGGGCAGCGGCAGCGCGAGGCGATCGTGCGTGCGCCCGGCCAAGCGGCCCGCGGTGCTGCTGGCCGACGAACCCACCAGGAATCTCGACGAGTCGATGCGCGACGAGATCATGGATCTGCTGGAGGGGCTGTGGGGGGAGCACACCCTGACGTTCGTGATGGTCACGCACGAGTCGGCGCCGGCGCGCAGGGCTCCTCGGCCGGCCGTCATCAGCAAGGGACGGGTGACGATCAAGGAGCAGGCGGCGGGGGCGGCGCAGGTCGTGCCGGGGCTCCGCCCCGGACCCCGCTCCTCAATCGCCGGAAGGGCGTGATTGTCCGGCGATTGAGGACACGCCCGAAGGGCGCACGGGCATCAGGGCGTGGCCGGCGCGGGTTCCTTCGGTGGGGCGGGGGAGCCCGCGGCCACTGGGGACACGGACTCCTCCGGAGCCACGTTCAGCTCCTCCAGCATCGCGCCGGTGAAGCCGAACCAGTACGTGGCCAGGAAGCCCACGACGTAACCCACCAGCAGGCCGGCCGCGTAGACCCCGATCGTCTCGCCCAGGCCCTTGTTGCCGGCGAGCAGCGGGAACAGCGCCCAGCCCGAGGGGCCGATCGCCGTGGAGCCGACCTTGTCGCCCAGCATGTTGAACAGTCCCACGAAGCCGCCGCCGAACGCGCCGCCGACGCAGGCCGTGACGAACGGGCGGCCCAGCGGGAGCGAGACGCCGTAGATCAGCGGCTCGCCGACGCCCAGAAAGCCCGCCGGGAGCGCGGACCTGATGGTGCTGCGGATCGAGGTGTTGCGGGGCAGCCGGAGGTAGACCGCGGCCGCCGCGCCGACCTGGCCGGCGCCCGCCATCGCGAGGATCGGGAGCAGGACCGTATATCTCTGCTGCTCGATGAGTGTGGTGTGGATCGGGATCAGCGCCTGGTGCAGGCCCAGCATCACCAGAGGCAGGAAGAGACCGCCGAGGACGAAGCCCGCGGCCGCGCCGCCGCCTGCCAGCAGCCAGTTCGCGAAGTCGCCGATCGCGGTGGAGATCTCACCGGCCACGAACATCACGCCGAACAGGGTCACCAGGCCGGCGACGAGGACGGTGAGGGTCGGGGTGACCAGGACGTCCAGGGCCTCCGGCACCCAGCGGCGGCACCACTTCTCCACGTACACCGCGAGCAGCGCCGCGCCGAGCGCGCCCAGGACGCCGCCCTGTCCCGGGGAGAGATGGACACCGAAGGCGGTGATCTTCGCGACGCCGGGGAAGACGATGATCGCGGCGACCGCGCCGCCCAGGATCGGCGTACCGCCGAACTCCTTCGCGGTGTTGTAGCCGACGAAGACCGCGATGAGCGACATGAAGCCGGAGGCCATCGCGGCGAGCGCGGGCACCACGGCCGGGGCCCAGCCGAGGTTGGTCAGCAGGCCGTTGAGTCCGGCGATGATTCCGCAGCCGATGAGGGCCGGGATCAGCGGGACGAAGATGTTCGCGATACGGCGCAGGAAGAGTTTGAAGGGCGTCGAATTCCGCGCCTTCCGGGCCGCCTTGATGGCGGCGCCCCGATCGGCGAGGTCACCGGCGGTCCTGGGGGCCGCTGCCACGAGCGCCTCGAACTCCGGGGTGACCCGGGCGACCGTGCCCGGCCCGAGCACGATCTGGTACGTGTCGTCCTCGACCACGCCCATGACCGCGGGAAGTGCCTTCAGGGCCTCTTCCTGTACGAGGGAGGGGTCGCGCAGACCGAGGCGGAGGCGGGTCATGCAGTGCGCGACGGTGGTGATGTTCCGGGCGCCGCCGACCAGGGGGAGGATGGCGGCGGCGATGGCGCTGTTCTTGTCCGGGGAGCCCGAGGCGTTGGGGGAGGCGGGGGAGTCCGGGGCGTCTGTTGCCATGGTGCGGAGTGCCTTGCTGTGGGGGACGTTCGGTGCCGTGGGGGATGTTCGGTCGGTGGTTACGGGCGGGCGGACTGCAGTGCCGCGCGCAGATGGCCCCTGCTCTCCGTCAGGAGACGCGCGGCGGTGGGGCCGTCGACCGATCCGAGGATGGTGAGGATGGCGTTCTTCACCTCGCCGTCGGTCGCGGCGAGGGCGGCCTCGATCTCCTCGTCCGACGCGCCGGTGGCGAGCGCGACGATCCGGCGCGAGCGGGCGCGCAGCTTCTCGTTGGAGGCGCGGACGTCCACCATCAGATTCCCGTACGTCTTGCCGAGCCGGATCATCGTGATCGTCGAGATCATGTTGAGGACCAGCTTCTGCGCCGTACCGGCCTTCAACCGGGTGGAGCCGGTGAGCAGTTCGGGGCCGACGACCACCTCGATGCCATGGTCGGCGGCCGCGCCGAGTGCGCTGTCCGCGTTGCAGGACAGGCCGATGGTGAGCGCTCCGAGGGATCGCGCGTGCTCGACCGCACCGATCGCGTACGGAGTACGGCCGGAGGCGGAGATCCCGACCACGGTGTCGTCGGCGGTCAGCTTCAGCGCGTCCAGGTCGGCGGCGGCCAGCTCCTTGCTGTCCTCGGCGCCCTCGACCGCCTTGACCATGGCTGACGGGCCGCCCGCGATCAGGCCCAGGACCTCGGCCGGGTCGGTGTTGAAGGTGGGCGGGCACTCGCTCGCGTCCAGTACGCCGAGGCGTCCCGCCGTGCCGGCGCCCGCGTAGACCAGCCGGCCGCCGCGGGACATCCGCCCGGCGGTGTCGTCGATTGCCGCGGCGATCCGCGGCAGCTGAGCGGCGACGGCGGCGGGGACGGTCTCGTCCTCGCCGTTCATGATCCTGGCGATCTCGAGGGTGGGGAGCTGGTCGATGTCGGCGAGCTCGGGCCGGAAAGCCTCGGTGGTGAGGGTGGCCAACTCGGCGCGGAGTTCACCGTAGGAGAAGGTCATGAAGAGCGGCTCTGCTTTCTCGGTCCGTGGGGGGCGGGTTCGGGCCTGCTCGGTGGGGACGAGGTGTTCGGCGGGGACGAGGTGCTCAGCGGGTGCGGGGGCTGTGCCGGTGGGCGAGCGCCTCGTACGAAGCGGCCAGGGCGGGGGCAGCCGTCTCGTACGTGCGCTGCGCCACGCCTATGAACAGGCAGTCCACGACGAGGAGTTGGCTGGTGCGGGACGACATGGCGGCCGGCCGCAGCTCGCTCTCGCGGGCGGTGGAGGTGGTCAGCACATGGTCGGCGTACTGCGATACGGGACCGTCCGGGCGGCCGGTGATCGCGACCGTCGTCGCACCGCGGTCGAAGGCGACGCGCAGCGGCTCGATGACGTCGCCGGTGGAGCCGGAGTGGGTGATGGCGATGGCGACATCGCCGGAGCGCAGCTGCACGGCGTTGGTGACGGCGAGGTGCGGATCGGTGTGGGCGTGCGCGATCAGGCCGATGCGCAGCAGCTTCTGGGCCAGGTCCATGCCGACGAGGGAGGACGCGCCGGCGCCGTAGATGTCTATGCGCCGGGCGGTCGCGGCGGCGGTCACGGCGGCGCCCAGCTGTACGGTGTCGAGCCCCGCGGCCGTGTCGGCGAGGGTCTGCTGCTCGTCGTACGCCAGCTTGGCGACGACATCCGCGATGGGGTCGTCGACGGCGATGTCGGCGGTGACGGCGGGCGCGCGGCCGGACTGCTGGTGGGCGGCGAGCCCGGCGAGGGCGAGCCGCAGGTCGCGGTAGCCGGGATAGCCGAGGAGCCGGGCGGTGCGGACCACAGTGGCCTCGCTGGTGCCCGTGAGCTCGGCGAGGCCGGTGACCGTGAGAGCCGCGCAGCCGGCGGGGTCGTCGGCCACGGCTTCGGCGACGCGCTGCATGGAGCGGGTCATGGACGGCGCGAGGGTCCGGACCTTGGCCGCGAGGGCGGCAGGGGCGGGCGGAGCTTCGACGCTGAAAATTTCCTTCACTGGATTGGTCACCCTTGAAAGATATTTTCGGTGTTTGTTCATCGTCAACCCCCCTTGGTCCGGCGGGGACCGGCGGCCGGGAGCGGACCGCCGGCCGTCAGTCGAACGGGTGGGGTGACAATGGCTTCATGGACGACGCGAACCCACTCGAGCAGGCACTGCACGCGGCACGGGCGCTGGTCCTCGCCGACCTGGCCGCGCGGGATGTGGCCGACGCCGGGGTCGTCTCGCTGGTCGAGGACGCGGTGACGCACCGCCGTTGGTGGGTCGAACAGTGGCCGGAGGGCGTCGAGTACATCGCGGGCCTGGTGGCTCAGGACGTCCAGGACGCGCTGCTCGAACGGTGCGGCAGATGGCCGCTCTGCCCGGTCTGCGACGCCGGCGACCCGCACGCGCTGGACGTCGAACCGGAGCTCGGCCCGGATCCGCACTGGGTCTGCGCCAAGGCGGGCGTCGTGGTGGCGCCGGTCGGTGGCCTCTCGTGACGGTGTACATCGACCCGCCGACCTGGCCGGGTCACGGCCGGCTGTGGTCGCACTTGGTCAGCGACGCGTCGTACGAGGAACTGCACGCGTTCGCGGCATCGGTCGGCTGCCCGCCGCGGGCCTTCGAGCGGGACCACTACGACGTGCCGTCGCACCGGTATGCCGATGCGGTGCGGGCGGGCGCGTTGGAGGTGTCCAGCCGCGAGGTGGTCGTGCTGCTGACGAAGGCGGGGCTGCGCAGACGCAAGGGTGCCCGGCCCCGGCAGGACTGATGACCGGCCGGGCATCCCCGGCCACCGTGCACTCCCGGCCATCGTGCGCCTGCGCCGCGCGGGTCAGGGCGCCAGCAGCTTGAGCTCTGTCGCCAGGTTGTGCCGCGCACGCGACTCCCACTCCCGCTCCCCGTACGGCGTGCGGAACAGTCGCGGCAGGCCGAGCAGCTGGCGCAGCACCGCCGCGCGGCCCTCGCGGAAGGGCTCGTCCGGGACAAAGGCGTACTCCTCCCGCACCGCCGCGCTGTACGCGGCGTACGGCTCCGGACCCGACGCCAGGATGGCCAGATCCGCGTCGCACAGGACCTGGCCGTTGGCGTCGGACTCCTCGGCGGCGTGGGTGACGGTGAGGCGGACCAGGCGGGCGACCTCGGCGGTGGCGGCGGGGGTCAACCCGGCCTCGGGTAGGGCGCGTTCCGCCAGGCGGGCGGAGCGTTCCTCGTTTTCGGAGCGGTCCGGGAGGTAGACCGCGTCGTGGAACCAGGCCGCGAGGCGGACCAGGTCCGGATCCGCGGCGTGCTCCTCCAGTACGTCGATATGGTTCAGCACCGCCGTCAGGTGATCGACCGTGTGGTAGCGGCGCTGCGGCTCCGACCAGCGGGTGAGCAGGTCGTCGGCGTACGGCAGCGGGTCCGGTGCGCTCGCGCCGTGGCGGGCGGCGATGAGGGTCTTGGTCCAGCGTGCGCGCAGGTCCACGGGGCTGTCGGTCATGGGGCGACTCTAGAACGCCCCGATCCGCTGCGGCGCGCCCGCCCCGACGAGGATTTCGCCCTCCTTGCCCGCTGTCCCGGCCGGACCGCGGGGACGGCACCGTCGCTCCTGGATCGAACGACGAGGAGCTGGTCTTCTCCGGCTGAAGTGGTGGTGAGGGGCGATAATGGAGGAAAGGGTATGCGTGCCATTCCGGTCCGCGGAGGCAGACACCATGAGCGCCTTGACGTTCGCCCAGAACAGCCCGGTTTCCGACATCGCGGTCGCTGAGCAGCTGAGGGGAGCCGCTCCCTTCATCTTCGGAATCTTCCTCATCGCGCTCCTGGCGGGCGCCATGTGGTGGGACGGCAGACGACGGGAGCAGCAGGTCCCGCCGCGCCCCGAGGAGCAGCCGAAGCGGCCCGATCACCCGGCGCACATCGAAGAGGTCCGCGAGCCGGACGAGGACGACTTTCCGCATGACGGCGGGCGGCTCCTCCCGTACAACCTGAAGACCCACAGCACGCACAGCCCGAGCAGTAAGCCCGAGGCCGCGCCTCCGCCCGGCGAGGACAGCGGCGGGGCGCCCGGAAGCGGCGGCCCGGGCGGAAGCGGCGGGGCGCCCGGAAGCGGCGGCCCGGGCGGAAGCGGCGGGGCGCCCGGAAGCGGCGGCCCGGGCGGAAGCGGCGGCGCGCCCGGAAGCGGCGGCGCGCCCGGAAGCGGCGGCGCGCCCGGAAGCGGCGGCCCGGGCGGCTGAGCCCTGAAGTACCTCCTGGCGGGTATCCGGTCCGGGGCCCTGTCTGTCCCCGGTCCGTGAGCGACGTACGTGGTGATCGTGTGCGAAAGCCCCGCGCGGAAGCCCGGTACGGCTGCGTTCGTCATACATGCGCATTAGGCTGCGTATTGGACTAGACCTGTATGGGCCGTAGCCGTCTGCCTGGAGGAATGGGGTTCCATGAGTAACCGTGCAGTTCTGGAGGTGATCGCTCTCGACGCCGAGGACGCGGTCGCCGCCCAGTCCGGAGGGGCCGACAGGCTCGAGCTCGTCACCGACATGGCGGCGGACGGGCTGACCCCGACCCGGGAGACATACGCCCGGATCCGCGAGGCTGTCGACATCCCGCTGCGCGTGATGCTGCGCCTCGCCGACGGGTTCGCGGCGGGTGACGTCGACGCGCTGGTACGTGCCGCACGGGAGCTGCGCGTCGAGGGCGCCGGCGAATTCGTGCTCGGGTTCCTGGAGGAGGACGGCACGCCCGACCTCGTCACGGTCGAGCGGCTCGTCGCCGAACTGGACGGCTGCCGGTGGACGTTCCACCGGGCGATCGACCGGTCGGCGGACCGCGACGCCCTGCGCAAGCAGCTCGCGGACCTGCCCGGCCTGGACACGTACTTGACGGCGGGGTCGGCTGCCGGAGTCGACGAAGGCCTGCCGATCCTGCTGGCGGAGGCGGCGCGGCGCGGGGAGCCGGCGTACGAACCGCAGATCCTGGTCGGCGGTGGACTGCGCCTGGACCATGTGCCGGTGCTGCGGTCGGCGGGCGTGGACGCGTTCCATATCGGCGGCGCCGCCCGGCCGGGCGGCTGGTCGGCCCCGGTGGCTGCGCCGGCGGTGCGGGAGTGGCGGGAGGCGCTGGACGCTTAGAGCGGGGCTCCCACCCGCTCCTCGAACGCCGGACGGGCGCCGAATATCACCCCGTCCGGCGGTCGAGGGCACGCCCGACGGGCGTCCGGGGGCGCGCCGGACAAGGCCGGGGCGGCCTCGCCCTAGCTGCCGAGCTGCGCGGGCAGCGGGGCGGCGTGCAGCACGGTCAGGCCCGACACGGCCCGGGTCAGGGCCACATACAGCCGGCGCAGGCCGGTCCGCTCGTCGGGCTCGCCGTCGACGACCGCGGCGGGCTCGTCCAGCACCACGTAGTCGTACTCCAGACCCTTGGCGAGCGACGCCGGGACCAGGGTGAGGCGGGACTCGGCGGTCGTCCCGTCGCCGGGTGACAGATACGCGTGGCCGGCCGCCGTCAGGGCCTCGGCCAGCGCCGGGATCCGGGCATCCGCGGCGATCAGGCCGATCGAGCCCTCCTGGCGCAGCGACTCGGTACAGGCCCTCACCACCGCCGCGTCCAGGCCGGCGACGTCCGTCACCTTCCGTACCTCCAGCGAGCCCGGCGACTCACGGACCGACCGGACCTCCGCCAGGCCCGGCGAGATGTGCGGCAGCAGCCGGGAGGCGTACGCGATCACCTCGCGCGGCACCCGGAAACCGGCTGTCAACTCCTCCACCACCGCGTCCGTCTTGCCCAGATGCCCGAGCGCGTCGGCCCAACTCGCCGTCGCCCAGGGAGTGGTGCCCTGGGCCAGATCGCCGAGCACCGTCGCCGAGCCCGTCGTGCAGCGCCGGCCCACCGCGCGGTACTGCATCGGGGACAGATCCTGCGCCTCGTCCAGCACGACATGGCCGAGCGAGTGCGTGCGCTGCACCAGATCGTTCGCCTCGTCGATCAGTACGGCATCCGCGGAAGACCATGCGGCGGCCCGCACGCTGCGCGCCGGCTTCGCCCACAGCACCGTCTTCTGCTCGTCGGCAGTCAGCAGCCCCTCCGCGTGCTCCGCCAGGAACTCCGCGTCGGACAGCAGCCGCAGCACCAGCTTCGCCGGGTCGACCGGCGGCCACGCCGCCTTCACCGCCGCCTTCACCGCGGGATTGCGCGCCACCGCGTCCTGTACCCGGTCGTCCGGGGCCTCGCCCGCCTGCTCCATACGGACCAGGACCGCATGCGCGAGCCGCTGCGGAAGAGCCTCGCGCGCCGCGCCGTAGCGGATGTCGCGATCGAGCAACTCCCCCACGATCTCCGCGAGTTCGTACGCGGGCACCCGCCACCGCCGCGAGCCGCGCACCACCATCAGCGGCTCGGCCGGCATGGTCACATGTGCGCGGACCGCCCGGCGCAGCACCTGAGCCATCCGGGCATCGCCCTTGATGACCGCCGCGTCCGCCGTATCCGCGCCGCGTACCTCCACATGGGCCACCAGGTCGTCGACCGTCGACTGTCTGACCTCCAACTCTCCCAGCGCGGGCAGCACTTGCTCGATGTAGTGGAGGAAGGAACGGTTCGGTCCGATGACCAGCGTCCCGGTCCGCGCCAGCCGCTCCCGGTGCGCGTACAGCAGATACGCCACCCGGTGCAGGCCCACCGCCGTCTTTCCGGTGCCGGGACCGCCCTGGACACACACCGTGCCGCCGAGCCCGGACCGTACGATCTCGTCCTGCTCCGGCTGGATCGTGGCGACGATGTCCCGCATCGGGCCGACGCGCGGGCGCTCGATCTCGGCCTGGAGCAGCTTGCTCGTCCCCTGCCCCCCGGCCGAGCCGGAAAACATCTCAGTGGCCGGGTCGGACAGATGCTCGTCCTCGTACGCCGTGAGGTCGCCGCCCGTGTAGCCGAAGCGCCGCCGCAGGCCGACGTCCAGCGGGTCCTTCATCGACGCCCGGTAGAACGGCTGTGAGACGGGCGCGCGCCAGTCGATGACCATCGGATCGCCGTCCGCGTCGTGGACATGGCGGCGGCCGATGTAGAAGCGCTCTCCCGCCGCGCCCTCCGCCTGTTCCGCGCCGACCGTATGCAGATAGTCCAGCCGGCCGAAGAAGAGCGGCGTGTGGGAGAAGTCGGCGAGCGCTTTGATGCGCTCCTCGATCTGCGCCTCCAGGACGGCGGCGTTGACCCAGTTCGCGGTGACATCGCGGATGTCGAGTGCCTGGACGTCCTCGCGCATCGCGCGCAGCGCGGCACGCGAATCGGCGAGATGGGCGCGTTCGCGCCCGAGCGGGTCGGCGGAGCTGGGGTCGGCGGGTTCAGGGACGTGCGCGGGCACGGGTTGCCTCCGGCGGCTACGGCGTGGATCAGGATCACGGCATGGATCCCGGCACGGGTCACGGCAGGGATCACGGCATGGCGGACCGGCCGGTTTCCGTCCGGGCGGCGGCGCTCCCCAGGGGAGGCGGGCAAGACGGGCGATTGTAGTCAGAGCGCGGATCGCGGGCGAATGGTTTTTCACGGGGAAGGAGCCGCCGCCGTCCTCCCCGTAGGAGATGACGTATGCCTGGAGTCGTACGCGAGCGGTCTCACGGTTCAGTCCGTGGTCCGATGCGAGGAGCGGGCCCGGAAACCATCATGGAGACATGAGTACTGCAACCTTTACCCCAGGCCACGTCCCCCACCCCGGTCGCGGCGCCACGGCCACCGGCGCCGCACCCCACTCCCCGCACCATGTCGGCAACGCGCTCCGCGCGGTCAAGGTCTTCGCCGGCGCCGTCTTCAGCGTCGCCGTCCTCGGTGAGTACGCCGAGGAGGCCGGAGTCCGCCCGCCGCTGAGGAGCTCCGACCGACCTGATCCACCTGTCCGGCCTGCTCAATCTGCTTGACCTGCCCGGCCCGCTCGGCCTGCTTCAGCTGATCCACTAGTAGGGTCGCGGCCGTGAAGTACCGGAACGTGACCCCTCGTTTACTCACCGCAGTATCCGTCGTCGCCCTCGCGCTCTCGCTCGCCGCGCTCATCGCGCTCTGCATCGCCCAGCGCATCCCCGTGGCCGACACCCTCGTGTACCGGGTCGAGGGGGCAGCCGTCGCCAACGGCGCCGATCCTTACGGATTCACCGTCACGGAGTGGCCACTGCCCGCCACCTCTCCGCCCTTCGCCGCGATCCTCTTCGTACCGACCACATGGCTGCCCGTCCCGGCGCTCAAAGTGGTCTTCGTCGCCGGGAACGCGATTCTGCTCGCCCTGCTTGTGCGCCTCTCCTGCCGATTCGCCGGGCTCCCGGCGCGCACCCCGCTGGTCATTTCCGCGATCGCCGCAGGCCTCTGGCTCGAACCGGTCTTCCAGACCCTCCTCGTCGGGCAGCTGAACCTCGCACTCGTCTGCCTGGTGCTGTGGGACCTGTCGCGGGACAAGGAAGCCATCGGCAAGGGCTTCGCGCTCGGCGTCGCGGCCGGAGTGAAGCCGACGGCCGCCGTGTTCATCGTCCATCTCCTGATCACCGGCCGGGTACGGGCCGGGCTCACCGCCCTGGCCTCCTTCACCGGCACGGTGCTGCTGGGCGCACTCGTACTCCCGCACGCCAGCGCCGAATTCTGGACCCGGCGCATCTTCCGGACCGGCCGGGCCGGCCACGCCTGGACGGTCGAGAACCAGTCGCTGCAAGGCCTGTTCGCCCGGGTGCTGCACACCTCGGAGCCGGGCACGGCCTGGGCGCTCGCCGTCGCGCTCACCGCCGTCGCAGGCCTGTGGACCGCACGCAGAGCCGCTGCGGAGTGGGGCGTCCTGGTCACCGCAACGACCGCGCTGCTCGTCTCGCCGGTCAGCCCGTCGCATCACTGGGTGTGGTGTGTACCGCTGCTGGCGGTACTGATCGCGGAGGGCCGGACCCGTACCGCGGCGGTGGTGGCCGCGGTCCTCGTGGTCCGCACGCTCCGGCTGGTCCCGCACCGCGACAGCCTGGACCTCCAACTGCCGTGGTGGCAGCAGCCGTTGGCGTCGCCCTATCCGCTCCTTGGGCTGGCTCTGCTGGCCTTCGCGGGCTGGCGGACCGCGCCCGCCCTCACACTCCCCGGGCCCCGCGGTGAGTACCCGCGCACGGACGATCTGAGTACGTCACCGGAGGTGCCGGCCGGACGCCCGGAGGTTCACTGTCGTCCATGACGAACCGCACCGGGACGACCCCCGGCCTCTGGCTCCCCGGCGCTCTGCCGCCGGCGCGCGACCCGCGCACACACGACGGCAAGGCCGTCGTGGTGCGGATCGTCGCGGGCGTCCTCCTCGTCCCACTGCTGATGATCGACATGTTCTTCGTCGGGCTCTCGCCGATGGCCACCGACAGCTGTGGCCCCGACAACTGCTCGGACGCGCTCAACCAGTCGCTCATCGCCGCACCCGTCTTCTGGCTCGCCGCTGTGGTCATGCTGCTGGTGACATGGGGACTGCCCGCCCGCCGCCGCTTCCGGGCGGCGCGCGGCTGGCTGGCGTTGGCCTCCGGAGTCAGCGGGCTTGCGACGATCGCCATCCTCGCGAACCTCCCGACCGGCTAGTCGTTCGCCAGCAGCTCGTCCGCGTCCACGATCCGGTACGCGTACCCCTGCTCCGCCAGGAACCGCTGCCGGTGCGCCGCGAAGTCCTGGTCGATCGTGTCCCGCGCCACCACCGAGTAGAAGTGGGCCTGGTGGCCGTCCGCCTTCGGGCGGAGTACCCGGCCGAGACGCTGGGCCTCCTCCTGCCGGGAGCCGAAGGTGCCCGACACCTGGATGGCGACGGTCGCCTCCGGCAGGTCGATCGAGAAGTTCGCGACCTTGGAGACGACCAGCACGGAGATCTCGCCCTGCCGGAACGCCTCGAAGAGCTTCTCGCGCTGGGCGTTGGACGTCTCGCCCTTGATGACCGGTGCGTCCAGATGCTCGCCCAGCTCGTCGAGCTGGTCGATGTACTGGCCGATGACAAGGATCTGCTGGCCCGCGAACTTCCGTACCAGCGCCTCGGTCACCTTGCGCTTGGTCTCGGTCGTCGCGCAGTAGCGGTACTTCTCCTCCGTCTCGGCGGTCGCGTACGCGAGCCGCTCGGCGTCGGTGAGATTGACCCTTACCTCCACACAGTCCGCAGGCGCGATGTAGCCCTGCGCCTCGATCTCCTTCCAGGGCGCGTCGAAACGCTTCGGCCCGATGAGCGAGAAGACGTCCGACTCGCGGCCGTCCTCGCGTACGAGCGTCGCCGTCAGCCCGAGCCGACGCCTGGCCTGCAGATCCGCCGTGAACTTGAAGACCGGCGCGGGCAGCAGATGCACCTCGTCGTAGATGACCAGGCCCCAGTCGCGGGAGTCGAAGAGCTCCAGATGGGGATAGATCCCCTTCCGCCTCGTCGTCAGCACCTGGTACGTGGCGATCGTGACCGGGCGGATCTCCTTGCGCGTACCGCTGTACTCGCCGATCTCGTCCTCGGTCAGCGAGGTGCGCTTCACCAGTTCGTGCTTCCACTGCCGAGCCGAGACGGTGTTCGTCACCAGGATCAGCGTCGTCGCCTTCGCCTGCGCCATCGCACCGGCTCCGACCAGAGTCTTTCCGGCGCCGCAGGGCAGCACGACGACACCCGAGCCGCCGTGCCAGAAGCCCTCGACGGCCTGCTTCTGGTACGGGCGCAGCCCCCAGCCCGTCTCGTCCAGATCGATACTGTGCGCCTCGCCGTCGACGTAACCGGCGAGGTCCTCGGCAGGCCAGCCCAGCTTCAGCAGCGTCTGTTTGATCTGGCCGCGCTCGGAGGGGTGGACGGCGACCGTTTCCGGGTCGATCCGGGCCCCGACCAGCGGCTGGACCTTCCTGGACCGCAGGATCTCTTCGAGCACCGGGCGGTCGGTGGTGGTCAGCACGAGTCCGTGGACGGGGTGCTTGGAGAGGGTGAGCCGGCCGTAGCGGGCCATCGTCTCGGCGACATCGACGAGGAGGGCGTGCGGGACGGGGTAGCGGGAGTACGCCACGAGAGCGTCGACGACCTGCTCGGCGTCGTGCCCGGCGGCGCGGGCGTTCCACAGGCCGAGCGGGGTGACCCGGTAGGTGTGGATGTGCTCGGGGGCACGCTCCAGTTCCGCGAAGGGCGCGATGGCGCGCCGACAGGCGTCCGCCTGCTCGTGGTCCACCTCGAGGAGGAGGGTTTTGTCGCTCTGGACGATGAGGGGTCCGTTCACACCTGCGCCTTTCGGTACGGCCAAACCTCCAGTGTGCCGTACGGAGGACCCGGACCGGAGGGGATGAGTGCGCGCATGTGCCGGTGGAGCTCTGCGGAGCGGTTGGGCGATGGCACGCGGTGGCCCTGCAGATGGGCCATGTGTCGTCGTAGCACTGCTGCGTGACCGCGGTGTCCGGGGGCATCCGGGGAGACATGACTGCAGAAACGGAAGACGCGGTGGGCGGCACAGCCCTGGCACGTGCCTCATGGGGCAGAACCGTCCTACGTGTGCTGATCATGGTGGTGGGGTTCGTCGCGCTCGTCGCCTTCTCCGCCGTCCTGGCCAAACTGACCCTCACGCCCTCGCCGGCGTCGGCGGATGTGGCGGGCTCCAACCTCCGGCCGGGGCACTCGCTCCGGCAGTACGCCGAGGACTACACCTTTCTCGCCGCGTGCAAGCAGGTCGGCGGCAATCTGGTGCTCGGAGCGCCGTTCGGGCTGATCCTGCCGGTGCTCGTGCCGCGCAGACTCCGGATGATCCGGGTCGTCGTGCTGGCCGCTCTGGTGATGATCCTCGTGGAGATGGCGCAGGGGGCGATCGTCGAGGGACGCGCCTTCGACGTGGACGACGTCATCCTGAACACCAGTGGCGCGCTGATCGCGTATGTCCTGCTGGGGCGAAGGATCGGACATCGCTTCCACACCCTTGCCGAGCCGGGCCGCCGGACGCTGGAGCGGCGGGAGCGCGCGGAGCTGGAGCGGGAGGAGCGGGAGCGGGAGAAGCGCAGGCGCGAGCGCAAGGCACGCCGGGCGCGGGGCGGTACGCGCCCATGGGCGAGATGGACGGCATCGCGGACGAAGCTCGCGGACCGGTTCAGGCGGGGTCGTCCGCGAGTTCCGCGACGCCGGTGATGCGGTGCAGCGGGTACGTACGGACCTCGTCCGCGGTGTGGTCGTACGCCGTCACAAAGCCGCCCTCGACGCGCACCGGCGCGATGACGCGCTGGCTGGCCGCGCCGTCCGCGTTGACGTAACCGATCCACAGGGCGGAGCCGGTCATCGCCGCGGCCTGCACGGTGGCGAGCGTCTCGGCGGAGGTCGTACGGGGGAGCTCGCCGTTCCTGGCCGGTTCCGGGACGGGCTTGCGTACGACGGTGGCCGCGAGGTCGCCCGCCCTGATCGCCTTCACCGCGGTGCCGAGCAGAGTGCCGTGGGGCAGGGGCGGTCCGTCCGGGACCGGGACGGGCGGGGTACGGGGCGGGGTGCGGCGGGCATGGGCGCGGGTGATCAGCACATCGCCCTCCGCGGACTCGGCGGCCGGCGCGTAGCCCATGGCGCGCAGCCCGTCGAGGAGTGTCGCGGGATCGGCCTGCGCCGCCAGCACGGTGGGAGCGAGCCGGCGCAGCCGCAGGCCCTGGGACCGCTTGTCGGCGAGGATCTCGCCGAGCAGCGCGTCGTCGTCGCAGCGTACGTAGGCGGAGGCGGAGCCGACCCGCAGATGGCCGTGCCGGCGGGCGACATCGTCGATGAGGTAGCTGAGCGGCTGCGGCACCGGGGTGCGGGAGTGGGTGGCGAGGAAGGTGTGCAGATCGGAGGCGGACCGTCCGGCGTCGAGTGCGCGGCGTACGGAGCCGGGCGTGAAGCGGTAGACCGTCGCGCCGCCCTTGGACTCGATGTCGGCGAGCACGGAGAGGGTCTCGGCGAGCGGCCGGTCGAGGGGCCCGGGGGCGACGGCCGTGAGGTCGGCCTGCAGGAGGACGTGATCGAGCGGTGCGGGGAGGAGCGGCGCGAGGGCGCGGGCGGCGGCGTGCACGTCGGGCTCGCCGGTGAAGCCGGGTGTGGCCGTGCCGTGAGCGCCGGCTCCGCCGGACGCGCTTTCGGCCGGGGAGGCGGGCCAGGCGGGCGAGGCCGGCGACGCGGGCGACACGACGTCGTACGGGGCGTTGTAGGGGGCTTGGCGGACGGACCCGGCGCCTGACGTGCCGCCTGTCCCCGTATCCGCCTCAGCGCTGGGTCCGACGCCCGCCGCGGCCGTTCCCGCGGGCGGCGAGGCCCCGGTCTGCCCGGCGCCGGTCTCCGCCTCGGCTCCGGCCGGTGCCCGGGCGCCGGCACCCGACCCCGCCGGGCCCGTGCCGCCCAGCAGGACCCGGCCGTGCGTCGACAGCGCCCCGCGTCCCGTGACGCCCAGCACCTCGGCCTCCATCAGCGTCCACGCCGCGATCCGCGAGCGCAGGTCGGTCGGGCCGCCGCTCACCGCGTTCCGGGCCGCGTTCGCATCCTGGCCCGCCGCGCCGCCGCCCCGCAGCGGGCGTTCCCAGCGCAGCCGGGCCAGCAGCGTCTCCGGGTCGGGTGCCGTGCCCTCCGGGAGTGCGGCCAGGAGATCGAGGACCCGGCGGCGGACCTCCAGTGCCGCCGAGCGGTCCAGATCCGGGCCGAGGGCGGAGAGCGTACGGCCCTTGGCGTCCTGGCCGCCGACCAGGCCCGGTGTGCGGGTCGCGGTGAGCCAGGCCGTGGCGAGGAGCGACCACCGTTCCGCCGACGGGAGGGTCAGCCACTCGTCGTACGCGGGCGTCGGCGCGTACCGCTCGTCCGCCTCGCCGTCGGACGCCAACAGCCCTGCCGCGTATGAGAGTTCGAGCCAGAACGCGGCCATCTGCTCGGTGGTGTCCAGCGCGGTGGCCGTGCGCTTGAGGTCACGTACCGACAGACCGCCGGACCTGAGCACCGCAGGACCGCCCTCGTGCCAGTCCTTCAGCAGGTCCTCGACCGTCGAGAGCGCGGTGTACGCCTGGCCCGCCGCCGCACTGTCCACAACCTGTGGACGGCCCGCGGTGATCGACGCGGTCGCGGCCGGCGCGACCGGCGGCGGCACCGGCTCCGGAGAGCGATGCGCGCGGCCGGCCCGCAGATGCAGAGCGGCCTCGCGCGGCAGCACGACCGTGCGCGGGGACGCGGGCAGCAGCAGCCCACGGTCGCGCAGCCACCGCACCGGCGGAGTGGGGTTGGCCGTCACCTCTCCGTACGGAGGGCCCCAGACCAGCCGGTCGAGGACGGTCAGCGCATCGGGCGGTGCGGTGTCCAGCAGCGCCTCCATCCGCGTTCGGTCCGTGAACAGCGAGGTCAGCGCGGCGACCGCGGAGACCGGGTCGTGCGACGACGGCAGCCCGGCGGCCGCCAGGATCTCCTGCAGCCGGGTCGGCGACATCCCGGCGGTGGCCTCGGCGACGGTCGGCCCCAGGCCGGTCGGCGAGGGACGGGTGGGAGACGGCGTGAGGAGCTCGCGCGCGGTGCGCACCAGCCGCAGCCGGTCGTCGCCGCCCCAGATCAGCGCCTGCGTGCGCAGCACGGCGACCGCGTGCGGCAGAGCCGCCTCGATCGCCGCGTCGCCCTCGTAGCCGGTCAGCAGCGCGCGCAGGGTGTCGTACGGCGCGGGGTCGGGGGCCACGGCCAGCGCCTCGGCGGTCTGCAGCGTGAACCGGTCGAGACGTTCCAGGGCGCGTACGACGGAGGCGCGGGTGCCGGCCCGGGTGGCGAGCTGCCCCAGGTCGTTCGGCACGGGGTTCAGCAGATCGGGGCGGGCGCGCAGCAGTGCGGCGAGCTCCTCGTCGCCGCGGCTGCGCAGGGCTTCGGCGAGCGTGCGCGGACTGCTCGGACTGCTTCCTTCGGGCATGGTCCCCATCCGCCCCACGGTAGTGCCTGGAGCGCTACCGTCGGGGACGGGGCGGGCCCGGGAAGACAGGGCGGCCCGGCAGGGAACGTCAGGGGAACGCCGGTGGGGATCGAGAGCGACCAGCTCGTCTACGACTATCTGAGCCGGGTCGGCGACCTGGCGCAGCGGTACCAGCTGCCGTCCGGCACCCGGATGCGGCTGGTGTCCACGCTGCGCAGCGAGATCGACCGGCAGCGGGCCGGGTTCGGCAGCGACAGCCCGGCTGCCGTACGCCGTATCCTCGGCCGGCTCGGTTCGCCGGACGAGGTGGTCGCGGCCGCGTCGGAGGACGGCGGCGGTTCGGTGCCGAAGCCGCAGCCGGCCGTGCCGCAGGCCGCCGTACCGGAGCAGCGCGTACGCCGCAAGATCCCGAGACCGCGCAAGTCGCCGCCGGCACCGGGACCGGCACCGGGACCCGGGGCTGTGGACGCCCCGCGGATGACGCCCGGCGCTTCGCCGCCCCATCTCGCAGGGATGGACGAGCTCGGCCCGTCCGGCAGCGAGCCCGACTGGTGGCGGATCGAGCCGGGGCCGTTCGGCGCGGGGGAGAGCGTCGCCGGGTTCGTCGGCGGTGTGGAAATTCCCGAAATACTCAAACCCCCGCCGTCCAAGGAGGAGTTGGCGCGTCGCGCGGAGGAACCCGAGGCCGGGGCCAGGGAGGTCGGGGAGGCCGGGGAGGACAGGTACGAGGAGGAGTACGAGGACGACGGCGCGGTGGAGGCGGTGGCCGAACCGCGCCGGTGGCTCCGGCGCCTCGGCCGCCGTACCGCGGATGCCGGTCCGCGGTCCGTACGGACGGGCCTCGCCAACCCCTTCCTGCTGCTCGCCGCCGCGCTCCTCGTCGCCGGCGCCGTCCTCGGTTCCTGGCTCGCGCTCGGCGGCGGCTGGCTCCTCGCGTACGCCTCGCGCAGGCTGTCCCGCGCCGAGGCGAAATGGGCGGTGGCCGGCCTGCCGGGAGCGGTCGCGGTGGGCGGGCTGGTCTGGCTGTGGGGCCGGGTGAACGGCCGCTGGGGCGAACCGATCCCGAAGGACGGGATGCGCGACGCGCTCACCGGGACCTGGCCGTGGGTGGTGAAGGGGGCGGCCGTCGCCTCCGCCCTCTACCTGGTGTGGCGGGCGCGCAGGAGGTAACTCAGAACGACGAAGCGCTTGGGCGCGTCGGGGCCCCTGGACGGGGCCATGCCCTCTTCACCGTGTGCGTTCCGCTCCAGGACGAGCCGGTCCCGGGGTTGGTGAGGCCGCCGGGTCCAGGCATCGGACCTGCTCGGCCGGATGGGCACAATGGCCCCTATGGCTACGCATCCGCTGACGGTCGGCTTCGACCTCGACATGACGCTGATCGACTCCCGGCCCGGTATCCATGCCGCCTACCGCGCGCTCTCGGCCGAGACCGGGGTGTGGATCGACGCCGACCTGGCCGTCACCCGGCTCGGGCCGCCCCTCGAACTGGAGCTGGCCCACTGGTACCCACAGGCGCGGATCCAGGAGATGGGCGACCGCTATCGCGAGATCTATCCCACCTACGCGATCGAGCCGACGCTCGCCCTGCCCGGCGCCCGCGAGGCCGTCGCCGCCGTCCAGGAGCTCGGCGGCCGCGCCATAGTCGTCACCGCCAAGCACGAGCCGAACGCCAGACTCCACCTGGCCCACCTGGGCATCGACCCGGACGAGGCCATCGGCTGGCTGTGGGCTGAGGCCAAGGCGGAGGCGCTGCGTGAGCACGGCGCCACCGTGTACGTCGGCGACCACACCGGAGACGTACGCGGCGCGCACTCGGCCGAGGCGCTCTCGGTCGCCGTGCCGACCGGCCCGTGCGACGCGGCGGAACTGCGCGAAGCCGGCGCGGACGTGATCCTGGACGACCTGACGGAGTTCCCGGACTGGCTGCGCGGCTACAGCCGGGACCAGGGCGTGTTCTAGAGCGCGGATCCGGCCTGCCGGCGCTGCGCGGCGATCGAGCGCAGCACACCCGCCGCGGCGATCAGGAACCCCACACCCATCAGCATGCAGACCGCGTACGCGATCGGGGGAAAGGGCTCGGTGCCCAGGAACAGCGGGGCCACGGTGACCAGAGTGGCCACAGCGCCGACGATGAAAACGATCGCGCCGACGCGCACCAGCCCGTCACCGGGTGCGGGAGGAGTAGCAGTCATCCGGCCAGGGTAGTTCCTTGCGCGGAGGAACCGTCCGGCGACGTCTTGTCACCAGCCCCTGGACCATTAGCCTTGGGGGTGGCGGGTCAGACGACCCGCTGTAGTGCTATCCAGAGCCGTTTTTCGGCACCCGGGTTCAGGTGCCGCCAGCGCCCCAACGAGTACGAGGACGAGGACAGACGTGCCTACCGGCAAGGTCAAGTGGTTCAACAGCGAGAAGGGCTTCGGCTTTCTCTCCCGCGACGACGGCGGCGACGTCTTCGTTCACTCGTCGGTGCTCCCCACGGGGGTCGACGCGCTCAAGCCCGGCCAGCGCGTCGAGTTCGGCGTCGTGGCAGGACAACGTGGTGACCAGGCGCTTTCCGTGACGGTTCTCGACCCGACCCCGTCCGTGGCAGCGGCTCAGCGTCGCAAGCCCGACGAGCTGGCGTCCATCGTGCAGGACCTGACGACCCTGCTGGAGAACATCACGCCGATGCTGGAGCGCGGCCGGTACCCCGACAAGGTGCACGGCAAGAAGATCGCGGGCCTGCTGCGGGCGGTGGCGGACCAGCTGGACGTCTAGACGGCCACCGGAGTGGCTATACGAAGCTGAGCGCATCGCGGCCGAGGGGCGGTACGAGTCCCTCGGCCGCGGCGCGCGTGAGCAGTCCGCGTACCGCCGCGTGCCCGTCGGCGCCGAGGTCTGCGGTGAACTCATTGACGTAGAGCCCGATGTGCTGGTCGGCCACGGCCGGGTCCATCTCCTGGGCGTGCTCGAGTACGTACGGCCGCGAGGCCTCCGGGTCGTCCCACGCCATCCGCACCGAGGCGCGGATGGAATCGGCCAGCCGCTTCAGGGTCTCGGTGCCCAGCGACCGCTTGGCGATGATCGCGCCCAGCGGGATGGGCAGGCCGGTCGTCGACTCCCAGTGCCCGCCCATGTCGGCGAGGCAGTGCAGTCCGTAGTTCTGGTAGGTGAACCGCGCCTCGTGGATGACGAGTCCGGCGTCCACCTTGCCGTCGCGCACGGCCGGCATGATCTCGTGGAACGGCATCACGACGACCTCGCCGACGCCGCCGGGGACGACGTCCGCGGCCCACAGCCGGAACAGTAGAAACGCGGTCGAGCGCTCGCTCGGCACGGCGACCGTCTTCCCGGTGAGATCGGTGCCGGGCTGCTTCGTGAGCACCAGCGGACCGCAGCCGCGGCCGAGCGCGCCGCCGCAGGGCAGCAGCGTGTACTCGTCGAGGACCCACGGCAGTACGGCGTACGAGACCTTCAGCACGTCCAACTCACCGCGCTCCGCCATGCTGTTGGTGATGTCGATGTCCGCGAAGGTCACGTCGAGGGCGGGCGCGCCGGGTACCCGGCCATGCGCCAGGGCGTCGAAGACGAAGGTGTCGTTCGGGCAGGGCGAGTACGCGATCTGCAGGGTCACGGCGACTCCTCGAGGAGTGGGTTGAGCAGCTGGAAGGCGTACCCCAGCGAGTCCAGTGCCTGGCCGATGCGCCAGCCGGCGCGGTCGCGGGGGCCGACGGCGTTGGAGACCGCGCGGATTTCGAGGACCGGTACAACGTGGGCGGCGGCGGCCTCCGCGACGCCGAAGCCCTCCATCGCCTCGGCGGCGGCGTGCGGGTGACGATTCCTCAGCTCGGCGGCGCGGGCGGCGGTTCCGGTCACGGTGGAGACGGTGAGGACGGGCGCGTACACGGCGTCGAGCGTCCGAGCCATCCGCTTGGACAGCGCGGCCGGCGGACGGTGAATGCTGCGGCCGAAGCCGAGTTCGTCCACGGGCAGATAGCCGTCGGGGGTCTCGGCACCGAGATCGGCGGCGACGATCGCGTCGGCGACGACGAGCGCGCCGATGGGGGCGTGAGGCTGGAAGCCGCCGCCGATTCCGGCGGAGACGACCAGGTCGTAGGTGCCCAGGGCGAGCGCGGTGGCGGTGCCGGCCGCGGCGGCGGCGGGTCCGACACCGGCGGCGAGCACGTCCACGGTGCCGTATCGGGACAGCGCGTACCCGCCGGGTAGCCGACGCGTGCCGAGTACGGGAGCGGTGAGCCCCGCGGCGACGGAGTCCGCCTCCGCCGCCACCGCGGTCACCACCAGTACGCGCACGGCACGGTCCTTTGGGTCAGGAGTCCTTTTCGAGCTGGAAGTGCCAGATGCCAACGAGCTTCTTGCCCTTGGTCCCGACAATGCTGACCTGCGCCTTGTTCGTGGTCTCACCGGTCTGCGAGGAGAAGAAGGCGTTGCCGGGGATGGTCCGGTACGACTTCTTGTACGGCTCCTGCTCGGCCTGCTGGCCGCCGATGAACAGCGTCCAGCCGTGGTCCGCGATCTCCGGGTCGACGCCGAAGCGGACCTTGTCGTCCATCGAGACCTTGACGACCTTGTCGGCCTTCTTGTTCAGGCAGGCCTGGATCAAGGACTCCTTGATGGCCTTGCCGTCGTTGTAGCAGGTCGCCTCGGTGTGCACCGAGTCCGTCCCGACCGTCACGGTCGCGAGCGGTGTCGGCTTGTCGCAGGCGGAGAGTACGAGGAGCCCGGCGGAGACGGCACCGAGAGCGGCAGCGGCCCGGCGGCGCTTGCCCGAGAAGAACGCAACGGTCATGGTCCGAAGGCTATCGGGCCCCTCGCGCCCCGCGACGCCCGGGTGCGGCGTGCCGCGAGGGATCGCCGGACGGGTCCCGGATTCAGCCCCTGACTGAGGACGGGCCCCGGATTCGGCCCCTGACCGAGGGAGGCGGGCCGAGGAGCGCGCGAACGGCAGAGGCGTACGGCCGCGGCACCGGCGCGTCGCCCCGGCGTAATGCTCACGCCACCCGGGCACGGGGCCTGCTGCCGTGGCGGGCCGCGGTCAGGAGGCCCCTCACCGATGTCAGCGCGCCGAGCGTGACGATTCCCGCCGCGACCGACATACCCAGCGTTCCGTTCAGCGGCAGCGAGATGCCGATCGCGCCGCCCGCCACCCAGGCCATCTGGAGCAGCGTCTCGGAACGGGCGAACGCGGACGTGCGCACCTGTTCCGGTACGTCCCGCTGGATCAGCGCGTCCAGGGACAGCTTCGCCAGCGCCTGGCACAGACCCGCGGTCGCGCCCAGTACCGCCACCATGCCCGCGCCGAAGAACGCCGCCGCGGCGATCGCCGCCGCCAGTACCACCGCCTGCACGGTGGCGATGATCATCTCCGGGCCACGGGCCTTCAGCCAGGCTCCGACCGTCGTGCCGAGCGCGTTGCCGACGCCGGCCGCCACACCCACTATCCCGAGCGACACGGCCGCGCTCTGCCCGGGCAGCGGATGCTCGCGCAGCAGGAACGCCAGGAAGAAGATCAGGAAGCCGGAGAGCGCGCGGAAGGCGGCGTTCGCCTGCAGCCCGTGCAGCACGGAGGGCCCGACCGTACGCAGGCTGGGCTTCTTCTCGCCATGCGTCAGCATGTGAGCCTTGCCCTCGCCCTTCGCCGAATCGACCTTGGGCGGCATCGTGAACGCCCAGTACCCGCCGAGCAGGAACAGCGCGCACGCCCCGTACAGCGGCCACTGCGGGCCGGCCTTCTGCAGCCCCACCCCGATCGGTGCCGCGATGCCCGTCGCCAGCAGCCCCGCCAGCGTCACCCGGGAGTTCGCTTTCACCAGGGAGAACTTCGGCGGCAGCAGCCGCGGCACGACCGCGCTGCGCACCACGCCGTACGCCTTCGACGCGACGAGCACCCCCAGCGCCGCCGGGTACAGCTCAAGGCCGCCCGTCGCCACCGCGCTCGACATGGTCACCGCCAGCACCGCACGCGTGAGCATCGCGCCCGCCATCGCCGCGCGGCGGCCGTGCGGGATGCGGTCCAGAAGCGGTCCGATGACGGGGGCCAGCAGGATGAAGGGCGCCATCGTGATGGCGAGGTAGAGCGCGACACGGCCGCGCGCCTCGTCCGTCGGTACGGAGAAGAAGACCGTGGACGCCAGCGCGACGGTGATCATGACGTCGCCGGCGCCGTTCACGGCATGCAGCTCGATCAGCTTGCCGAGCCCCGACTCGCCCGCGCCATGCGCATGGGTCGCTTTTCGGATACCGCGCGCCGTTCCGGTGAAGGGCAGATGCAGGGCACGGCCGACCGCCCGGCCTGCTCTTCTGAGCGCACCGACTCCTTCGGACGACCTGACGGCTGCCACCCCGTCATAGTGCCCCAAGCCCTGCCGGGGCGAACCGCGATGCGCCGTTGTTCGCCCCTTGTTGGGGCGGGCAGGTGGGCGTTGAGCGGCGGAGGGGGTAGCGTGCGTAGCGCGCCACCGGCGGTAGCTCTCGGCCGCGCGCCTCTTCGGCATCCCGCAGAATGGATGACGTTAGGTGTGCCCGAGACAGGTTGGTCTGGGCGCGGACGTCGATGCGGCCCCCTGGTCCGCTCCGCCTGCGGCCCGTACCTCGCGAATCGGCCGGCGCACCCGTGAGACGGCGTAGGAGAGAAGCGAGACCTGTGAGTGCAGTGACGACGCGAAGCCGAACCCCCGACCGCCTGTGCGCCGAGGCGGTGGATCTCGCCCGTTCGGCGGCCGAGGAGGCCGCGGCCCCTGGGGTGGTCGGCGAGCATGTATCCGTTGTCTCGGAGGGTGACCGCGTCGTCACACACTTCTTCGAGGCCAAGGAACCTGGATACCGAGGCTGGCGCTGGGCGGTGACCGTCACGCGGGCCTCCCGCGCCAAGATCGTCACGCTGGACGAGACCGTCCTGCTACCGGGCCCCGATTCGCTGCTCGCGCCCGAGTGGGTGCCGTGGAGCGAGCGGCTGCGGCCGGGCGACCTGGGCCCCGGAGATCTGCTGCCCACCGAGGCGGAGGATCTGCGGCTGGAGCCCGGCTTCACGGGCGAGGACGTGCCCCCGCCGAATTCCGTGATCGCCGAGACCGTGCCGCCGTCCCACGACCTGGCCGAGCGCGTCGAGGCGGAGGACGCGGAACTCACCGAGCGCAGGCCCATCGACGCGAGCATCGCCAACGGCCGCGGTGCGATCGCGTCGGTCGCGGAGGAACTCGGCATGCGCCGGGCCCGCGTGCTGTCCCGGTACGGGCTGCACGTCGCGGCGGACCGCTGGGACGAGTCCTTCGGCGCGAAGACCCCCATGGCGCAGGCGGCCCCCGCGACCTGTGCGAGCTGCGGTTTCCTCGTTCCGCTGGCGGGCTCCCTGCGGCAGGCCTTCGGTATCTGCGCGAACGAGTTCTCCCCGGCGGACGGGCGTGTCGTGTCCTTGTCGTACGGCTGCGGCGCGCACTCCGAGGCGGCTGTGATGCCGAAGCCGCCGAAGCCGGCGCCGCATGTCTTCGACTCGATGGGCACGGACGAGTTCCCGCTGCGTCCGGCCCGTGACAGCGGTTCGGTTTCCTCGGAGCCGGAGGGCGAGTCGGAGGATCTCGGCCACTCGTAGTCCGCTCCCGACGGCTCTCGTGTTCCCGCGCGGTGCTGAGCCCGCCGTTCGCGGTACCTTCGGCCGCATAAGCAGTGGATGGGTCGACAGTGGGCAGGCGGTACGTGGGTCGCGGACGGTGGCCCACGGTCCGCACGCAGACTGCGGGCCGACCGGAGAGAGCGGAGTCACAGCGTGAGCGTCAGGACGACCGAGTGGGCCGACCCGTTCGGGACGGCGCGGCTGCGGCGCGGGGTGCTCGACGCGTGGGGGGCCAGTCCCGCCCGCTTCCGTGAGGACGCCAACGCCGAGGAGGATCTGGCCCTCGGCGGCTACCGCGACCGCCTCGTCGTCGAACTCGCGCAGAACGCCGCGGACGCCGCGGCCCGCGCCGGCGTGCCGGGCCGCCTCCGGCTGACCCTGCGGCCCGGCACCGGTGACGAGCCCGCCGTCCTCGCCGCCGCGAACACCGGCGCGCCGCTCGACGCGACCGGTGTCGAATCGCTGAGCACGCTGCGGGCATCGGCCAAGCGCGAGGGCCACGAGACCGCCGTCGGCCGCTTCGGTGTCGGCTTCGCGGCCGTCCTCGCGGTGAGCGACGAGCCCGCCGTCATCGGCAGGCACGGAGGCGTGCGCTGGTCCCTGGCCGAGGCCGGGGGACTGGCCCGGCAGGCGGCCCAGGGGAGCCCCGGGCTCGGCGACGAGCTGCGCCGCCGCGACGGGCACGTACCGCTGCTGCGGCTGCCGCTGCCCGCCGAGGGCACGGCTCCCGAGGGGTACGACACGGTGGTCGTGCTGCCGCTGCGGGACGGGGCCGCGGTCGATCTGGTGGAGCGGCTGCTCGCCGGGATCGACGACGCGCTCCTGCTCACGCTGACCGGCCTGACCGAAATCGTCGTCGAAACCCCGGGCGGCGTAAGGGTGTTGAGGCGCTCAGTGCACGGGGCGTATGTCCATATCGAGGACAGCGAGCAGGGCGACCGGCGCTGGCGGGTGGTGAGCCACGGCGGCGCCGTCGAACCCGCGCTGCTCGCGGACCGGCCCGTCGAGGAGCGGCTGCGGCCGTACTGGACCGTCACCTGGGCCGTGCCCGTCGACGAGGAGGGCGCGCCGGCCCGGCCGCGTACCGCCCCTGTGGTGCACGCGCCCACGCCCACCGACGAACCTCTCGGTGTGCCCGCGCTGCTGATCGCCTCGCTGCCCCTGGACACCACCCGCCGCCACCCGGCGCCCGGGCCGCTCACCGACTTCCTGGTGCGCAAGGCGGCGCAGGCGTACGCCGAACTCCTGGGCAGCTGGCGGCCGGTGACCGTCGGCACCATCGACCTGGTGCCCGGGGCGCTGGGCAAGGGCGAGCTGGACGGCGCGCTGCGGGCGGCGATCCTTCAGCTGCTGCCGCGTACGGCGTTCCTTGAGGCGGCGGCGCCGCGCGATGTGTCCGGCGAGTGGTCCGGGGACACCGGGCTGCCGGACCGTGAGAATGTCTCCGCCGGGCTGCGGCCGATCGAGGCGGAGGTCCTGGAGGGTGCGGGCGTGGAGACCGTCCGCGTGCTGGCCGAGGTGCTGCCGAGCCTGCTGCCCGCGGGTCTCGAGCGCCGCGTGGAGCTGCGCACGCTCGGCGTGGCGCGGGTGCCGCTGACCGAGGCGATCGACCGGCTCGCGGGTCTTGAGCGTGAGCCCGCCTGGTGGCAGCGGCTGTACGACAGCCTCGCCGGGGTCGACCCGGACCGGCTGACCGGGCTTCCGGTGCCGCTCGCCGACGGGCGTACGACGATCGGGCCCCGGCAGACGCTGCTGCCGCTGGCCGAGACGCCGCCGCACCTGGCGCGGCTCGGGCTGAAGGTGGTCCATCCGGAGGCCGCGCACCCGCTGCTGGAGAAGCTGGGCGCGCTGCCGGCGACGCCGCGCGCCGTGCTGACGACGCCGCAGGTGCGGGCGGCGGTGGCCGGTTCGCTGGACACCGGTGAGGTTTGGTACGACGGCGTCGGGGACGGTGCCGCGCTGGACGCGGACGAACTCGCCGAGACGGTGCTGGCGCTGGTACGGGATGCGGGCATCGAGCCCGGGGACGAGCCGTGGCTGGGCGCGCTGGCGCTGCCGGACGATGAGGGCGAGCTCGCGCCGGCGGGCGAACTGGTGCTGCCGGGCAGCCCGTTCGCCTCGGTGATGCGCGAGGACGAGCTGGCGCTCTGCGACGGCGAGCTGGCCGGACGGTGGGGCGAGCAGCCGCTGGCCGCGTGCGGTGTGCTGGCGAACTTCTCTCTCGTACGGGCCACGGATGTGGTTCTCGACCCTGATGAACTGGAGCCCCGCGACGGGGATTACGCCGAGCCCGACGACGCGGGTCTGCTGGACGCGGTCGACGTGTGGTGCGAGGACGTGCTCGACCGGCTGCCGGAGACACCGGTGCCGCCGGTCGCCACGGAGATCGTCGCGGTACGGGATCTGGACCTGGTGGACGACGACTGCTGGCCCCGCGCCCTCGCGCTGCTGGCGCAGCCGCCGCTGCGGGACGCCCTGACCCAGTCCGTACGGATCCTGCTCCCGGACGGGACGACCGAGACGGTGCGCCCGTACACGGCGTGGTGGCTGCGGGACCATCCGGTGCTGGACGGGCGCCGCCCGGCCGGTCTGCGGTCCGCGGGCGGCGATCCGCTGCTGGCCGGTCTGTACGACACGGTGGACGCCTCGGGCTTCGAGGACGTCCAGGTGCTGCGGGCGCTGGGCGTGCGCACATCGCTGGCCGCGCTGCTGGAGGAGCCGGGCGGGGCGGCGGAGCTGCTCGGCCGGCTCGCCGATCCTTCCCGCGAGGTGTCCGGTGCGCAACTCCACGCCCTGTACACGGCGTTGGCGGACCTCGACCCGGACCAGGTCACGCTCCCGGACGAACTGCGGGCGGTCGTCGACGGCGAAGTACGGGTCGTCGACGCGTCGGACGCGGTGGTGGCGGACGCGCCGGACCTGCTCGCGCTGACGGCGGGCCTGCCGCTGCTGCCGGTGGCGCCGTCGCGGGCGGCGGATCTGGGGGAGCTGTTCCAGGTCCGCCGCCTGGGCGAGGCGGTCTCGGCGGAGGTGACCACGAAGGGCGAGGAACACGAGGTCCCGGAGTCGGTCCACGTCCTGCTCGGATCCGGCACGCCCGCGACGTACGTCGAGCACGAGGAGCTGGTGGCGGGCGGCGTCGAACTCGACTGGCGCCGCACCCCGGACGGCGTGATCCACGCCGCGACCCTGGAGGGCGTGGCGGCGGGCCTGGCCTGGGCGGCGGGCCAGTGGCCACGCCGCTTCGAGGTGGCGGCGCTGCTGGAGGATCCGTCCCGCACGGAGGAACTGGCGCGGGACCGCTGGTTCGACTGACCTCGAGGACACGGGAAGGGGGCGCCGGCCATCGCGGCCGGCGCCCCCTTCTTCGTACCCGTGTCTTCTCTGCCCGTGGCCGCTAGCGGACGTCCACGAAGACGACCGGCGAGGCGGCGGCCCCCACACCGGGCGTGCGGGGCAGCAGCCAGCGCCAGTTGGCGTCGTACGCGGCCTTGGGGGCCGACTTGACCGTGCCTGTCGTGTCGGCGGTCACCTTGGCGGCGACGGTGTACGCCGAGGTGCCGGGCTTGCGGAACTCCAGCTGCACCGTCTTGCCCGGGAGCGCGTTCCAGCGGCCGGTCGACCAGTCGGCGATCCCGGCGATGCCGGAGACGGCGAATGCCTTGCCCTTGGTCACCGGGACAGTCGGAGCATTGATCGTCACCCGGGTCTCGCGCAGGATCTGGGCCGTACCGAGATCTCCCTGATCGGTGAAACTCCGACCGTCGAGGGAGCGGGCCCAGATGGCCACCTTCCACTCACCGGCGAGATCGTTCCGGCCGAGCATGCTGCGTGCGTTGAGCTGGAAGGGCGCCTCGCACGTGGACGTGGTGGCGTCCACCTTGGTGCATTCCGAGGGCCAGGTGCGCAGCACCGCGTCCGGCCGGCCGGGGTCGCTCCGGTGGAGGAGCACGCCTGTGTCCGCCACGCCCGCCGGGTCGGTGACCGTGTACCGCACGGTGTACGGAGCCTTGTTCGGATCGTCGTACATGACCGGCGCGATCACCCTGCCGTTGTTGACGACGACGTTCGTGATCCTGGTGGATCCCACGGTCTCGTCGGCCGCGGGCGCCGGGCCGGCGAACGCGCGGACCACCGTCCTGCGCACGCTCGATCCCTCGGAGTCCTTGCCGCTCACGCGCAGAGAGATGTACCGCGCGCCCTGCGGGACGGACAGCGCGGCCGAGGCTCGCCCGCCCGAGTCCGCGACGGGCAGGGCGGTCCACGTCTCGCCGTCGTCGGCGGAGTACTCCAGGCCGGTCACGCTCGCCGTCGCCCCCTCCGTACGAGACGTGGCGACCGCGTCCACAGTGACGGGGGCGGCGCCCGCCGCATTGCGGACGTCGAGTCCGTCGACGCGCACGTCGACGTCGGCGAGGGGCAGATTCGTGTTGTAGCCGGAGTAACCGTCGGAGCTGAACGCCCATTCGGTCGTCTGCCGGGTGGAGAGCCGGGTGGGCCGTCCCTTGTGCCGCACTGTGTGGGTCAGCTCGTAAGGGGTCTGCGTCTTCGGGACGGTGGCGGACCACGCCGCGGGCATGTCGAGGTCCTTCACCTCGGCGAGCTTCGTGCCGCGCGAGGTGAGCAGGAAGTCCTGGACTGCCTCGTAGTCGCTGCCCTCGTGGCCGAGCGAGTCGGTGTAGGCCCACGGCTCGTACACCTCCAGCTTGGTACCCCGCTGGACGGCGCCGGACGGCGGGAAGGAGCGCAGAGCGAAGGGCGCGACACCGAACGTCTCCGCCGGCCCGGTTCCCGTGGGCAGGGTGCGGGGTGCCGCATCGAGCCGGGGTCCCCCGTCGTAGGAGACGCCGCGGCCGAAGGCCTGGCCCGGCGTCGCGTACTCCGTGACCGTGGAGGGGAACCGGACCGGGGTCGGGAGGTAGACGCCGGACGAGTCGCTGACGGAGGGATACGACGAGAACCAGCCGGTGGTGTCGTCGCCCGCCGAACGCAGCGTGGTGACCGTCCTCGCCAGGTCGGCCGTGCGCACCTGGACCTTGGGCAGCGCGGGCACCCCGCCCGGGAAGTTGTGGTAGAGGTCGTACCGGTACGGGCTGGGGCTGTTGGCCGCGGTCCCGTCCTTCACCAGCACCTCGTGGACGCGCAGCGAGGCGCCGGGCAGCGAGAAGGGCGTCACATAGACCTTGTTGCCCCAACCGCCCAGGAAACCGACGATGTCCCCGTTCGGCATGCGGAGCGACACGGCTGCGGCGTAGCGGCGCGCGGACGGTTCGTCCGCCGTGATGGCCGTCTCCTTGGCGAGACTCGGGTCGAATGTCACCGTCAGACCTCGGTCCTTCACCGTGAACGTCTTGGTGAGGATGTGGTCGGGCTGCTGCCAGTTGTTGTACATCCCGACGGTGATGTAGTCGCCGGGCGGCAGCGAGACCTTGCCGGAGCTGCCGAACTGCTCCTCTTCGACCTCGTAGGAGGTCCAGGTCTTGCGGTTCCACACCTGGATGATGGGTCCGAAGTGGTCGGTGCCGACGAGCTGGATCTTCACCGCGTACGCGGCGAGCGCGGCTCGCGGAGCCGTAGCGGACCTCGTCGGCGACCCGAGGCCGACCGTGGTGGCCTTCGCCGGCTTCTTCAGCCCGACGGGCCGCACCTGCAGCTTGCCGTCCAGGACGCTGTACGCATACCGGCCGATCTGTTCGCCCTGCCGCTTCGGCACGACACGGAAGCCGGGCGCCGACTTCCCCCGGCGCGGGACGACTTCCAGCCGCTCACCGGTGGCGAGCGTTGCCCCGGCCGACGGGACGGGAGCCGCCGCGGACGGGGCCGACGGCCCCCCGGCTGCCTCACCCGATCCCGGCGCGAGCACGACGGCACCGGCCGCCAGAGCCCCGACCAGCGCTCCGTATGCGGTTCTTCGACGTTTTCCGGTACGCCGCAGTATCAATGCGGATCTCCCCACCCCTTGTCATCTGGGCGTCTCCCACGCCTCGATGTCACAGCGATCACTGTGGTGGGCATAGCGTAATGGGGCACTGGGCAGGGGGCCGCCCGGGTCCCGCACGGGCGACACACGGAGATCCTCTGCAGTCCCGCCGACCGGCTGAGCTTCTCGGTGTGGCTCTCGTTCGGCCGGACGTCGACCAGGCTCTCGGCGTCCATTTCCAGCACCTCGTGCTCGTCCTGGTCGAAGGGGAGCACCTGCACGCTGATGCGAGGCTCGGCAGCGGCAGCCGGCAGTCGGGCCAACTGGCCCTGCATGACGGCCTGCCACCGACTGGCCGCCTCAGCACCGCCTCGTCGAGGAGGGGTGCGACGCCCCGCGTGCCCATCGGCAAGACCGTATGGGCGGAGGCGGCGATGGCTCTCCAGGCGTATCGGGACCGCCCGGCAGGCCAACGCCGCGTGGAAGCTTCTCTGCCCGGGCTGCCACTACCACCAGTACGAGATCGGGCCCACGGCAGAACAGTTGGGGCTCTGGTGAGCCGAAGTCGAGCTGGTCATCGTTCGATTGAGCAATTGATCACTCTTTGCCCACTGATTTCTGCTAATCCTATGACCGGGGTTCCGGGCGTCAGCCCGTCGCAGCGCCGGTGCGCTGTCTGGAGGGGATATACGTGAGCACGATTTCACGGGAGACGGTCGTCGCCGGCGAGCAGAAGGCCGTCGACCGCGCCTACGACTGCTACGAGGCGCGCCTCGCGGAGCTGACCGAACAGTCGCCCGCCTCGGCGGCGGCCAGTGGTAAGGACGCCATCGCCGCCCGCAAGGAGGCCGAGGCCAGGGCCGAGGCGTACGGCGGTCTCGGCGGGGAGGCCCTCGTCGTCAGCAGAGTTGACGTGCAGGAGCCGGGCGCGATGCTGCCCGAGACCTTCTATGTCGGACGCCGCAGCGTGTCCGACACCCGGACCCGGGACCAGGTGGTGGTCCTCTGGACAACCGAGCTGGCCAAGCGGTGGTACAACGCCCAGCCGGAGACACCGGGTGAGGTACTTCTGCGTCGGCAACTGCGTTGCGCGGAGCGCACGGTCGAGGACTACTTCGACGAGATCGCCACGGTTCAGGTGCCCGGTGATCAGGGTGCGGCAGCCCCCGGCACCCGCGACGACACAGTGGTTCTGCCGCGTACCGCCGACGACGGGATTCCGGAGACCGCCCCCGCCGGGGACCCCGCGCCCTCCGGAGTGCCGTCACCTCGCGAAGTCGTTCGCAGGCGGAGGAAGAAGCCGCTACAGGTGGACGAGTTCCTGCTCCGGGAGCTCCACCGGTCCCGCAGTGGACGGATGCGGGACATCGTCGAGACGATCCGGCGGGACCAGATGGCTCTGGTCACCGGTTCACCGGCGGACGTGCTCGTGATCCAGGGCGGCCCGGGCACAGGAAAGTCCGCGGTCGGCCTGCACCGTGTGACCTGGCTGGTCAACAACGACCACTTCCGCGCACAGGACATCCTGGTGGTGGGACCGCATCAGAACTTTCTGGAGTACGTCGGGCGGGTATTGCCCACCCTCGGCACCCGGAACGTCAACGCGGTTCAGCTGGCGCGCCTCTGGGAGGGGGAGGCCGTCGGTACGGACTCCTTCAGGACGAGGCTGGTCAAGTCCGACGACCGGATGGCGACCGTCCTACGGCGGCGCGTGGAGAGCGAGTGCAGACCGGAAGCGCTGGATGCCCTCACCACCGCCCCGTCGCACGACAAGGACGAGGCGGCCTTCACTGTCGCCATCGGCAGCACGTCGTTGCGCCTGCCTCGCTCAGAGGTGCTCGACCTTCTCCGCCAGGCGCGCGAGGGCACTGGGGCCTACCGCGCACGCCGGGACCGCTTCCGGACCTTATTGGTCGACCGCCTTCTGAGCGCACTGGTCCAGCTGGCGCCGCGGCGCAGCCGGGACACGACGGTGCGTCGGGATCTCGAGCGCAACCGGCAGGTCACGGCGCTTGTCGACCGGACCTGGCCGGCGTTGAGTCCGGAGGAAGCTCTGCGGAGTCTGCTCAACTCGCCCGACAAGCTGCGGGAGTGCGCGTCGCAGGTCCTCGGCGACAGTGAACAGGCCGCGTTGCAGAGGCCGAGGGCCGAAAGCGCGGCGGAGGAAGCCTGGACCCTCGACGATCTGGTGTGTCTGGAGGAGCTGCGCTTCCTCATCGCCGGTGAGTCCCCGCAGCGGTACCGTCACATCGTCGTCGACGAGGCGCAGGATCTGACGCCGATGCAGGCGAGGTCGTTGCAGAGGCGTTGCCCGACCGGATCGATGACCGTACTCGGCGACTTGGCACAGGCCACCGGTCCTCACACGTACGCAGCCTGGGGCCGGTTGGGCGGGCTCCTTTCAGGCCAGGGCGACTGGCATGTGGCGGAGCTGAACACCAGTTACCGGGTGCCCGCGCAGATCATGGAGTTCGTGGCTCCCCTGGCCCTGGCGGTCGCGCCGTCGCTTCCGTACCCGGTCGCTGTCCGTCGGGCCGACGGAGAAGCTGTACGGCTGGTTCCGACGACACCCTGGGAGCTGTTGGACGAGACGGTGACCCACACGGCCCAGCTCGTAGGTACTGACGACGGGCGGTCCCTGAGGTCGATCGCCGTCATTGTGCCCGACGACTCCGACTGGCTGGACGAGGTCCGCCTGCGCCTCGACCGGGCGGATGGCATGACCCCGGAAATGCGTAAGGCCGTGTCCGTACTGGCCGCCGCCCAGGCCAAAGGCATGGAATTCGACCATGTTCTCGTCCTGGACCCGACGACCATCGCGGACCGCGGCCCTGCTGGTCTGCGCCAGCTGTACGTGGCCCTGACCCGCAGTACCCAGACTCTGACCGTTCTCCACACTTCACCGCTGCCGGAGGCGCTCATGGGAGGCCGCGACAATGCGGCTGAAACCCCTTCCGTTCCCGAGGTGCCGGGGGAATCCCACGGGTCCGGAGGGGGCGGCACATCCGGCACGTCCCACCCGCAAGGGCTGGCGGTCGGCGACAACGTCCGGGTGCGGGTACTCGGCCCCGGCCCCGGCTCCCACTGGAGGGTCCAGGCCCTCTCGCCTCCTACGGAGCGCAGGCTTCTCCTCGTTCTTCGTCACGGCTCACCGGCCCCCTCCGTCGGATCGAAGCTGGACGCCTGGGTGATCCGCAACGAAGCACGGGTGAGCCTGATCTCGACCAGCGGCTTCGGCCGCAAGCCCATCTCGGCCGGCATGGCGGCACGTTACGAGGCGGCGCTCGACGTTCTGGGCTACATCGTTCGCGGCGACACGGTCCCGCCGGATGCCGCGGCCCGGCTCTCGGAGCTGAGAGGCATGGCGAATCGCTGCCTGCGCCGGGACCAGGCCGACTGGCTCAGTGTCTGGCACCTGCTCGGAACTCCGGACGCGGGTCGGCTGGGAGCTCTGCGCGACCTTGCGCAGAGCACTCGTGACGCGGTCGCGTCTGGTGACGTCACCCCGGGGACCGAAGTTCTGACGGACGCTGAGCGAAGCGGCTGGGCGGTCACTCTGTCCGAAGCCCGGGAGCGTCTGCGGGGACTCACCGGCACCACGCCAGCAACCGACGTCGTACCTGCCCCCGAGCCCGAGCCCGAGCCCGAGGTTGCACGCGATACGCCATCAGAGCCCGGCAGCCCGCCGGAAACAGGACCTGAGAAGGAGCCCGAAGTGCACGCCACCGCCCCCAGGAACGACGACGAAGCGACACCTGGCCGGCGGGCGGGCGAGGGGAGCCTTCAGCACGAGTTGACGGTTGCTTCGGAGGCCGACCGCAACTGCAACACCCATGAGGCGGTGCGCCATGAGTTGAAGGCCGCTCTGCTCAGGGCAGGGTTGAAACCGTCCGACTCGCCCTTCATCGACGTCAGCCGTGTCGGTCAGGACGGTCTCTTTCTCTACGAAGTCCTTGGTGCCGGACGCTCTGGCTACCCGGACCTCCGTGCCGGAGCCACGCGGCTGCTGGAGATCAACCACACTCTGCCGAAAACCGCCGATCGTCTGTACCTGGTGCTTTCCGAACCGCCCGCCGAAGGCTGGGCGGCCGACACCGTGAGAGGGGTATTCGGGGTCCACGTCGTGTGGAGTACTACGGACGGCTGGGGCGGAGAGGACAAGGAGATCGCGCTCGGCGCCGGCAACGGCCCGGTGGCGCCCGTGCTCTGAGGTGGCGCCGGCCGGATGCGAAAAGTCTGACCGCTCTTTGCGGCTGGTGTCCGAGCCAGGACTCCGGGGCCGTTTTACGGCGGCTGAAGACGCCCCGGCCACCCGTCCTTCTCATTATTATCCGACTGCCCTGTCGTTGAAATACCCGTCCGGTGGCGCAGTGAAACAGCGCAATGAAGCAGTGAGGGGATGTGTGAGTCGTAGCTGATTTCCCTTCAAAAATACTCTGCTTCCTTCGGGTTGTCCTCAGCTATGACCATCGAGGCCGAAGTGTGCCCATCATAAGAACAACCGCATGGGCCAATTGCAGCCCTGCAATGACGGGACGGGAGATCACACATGGCTGAAGAAGTCGTGGCCACATTCGCTGGTCCGCTGAACTCATTCTCCATCAACCTCAATCTCAGCAACGCGAGTGGCTCCGAAGTTCAATCGGTGGGCATCAGCGGCCGTACGGCCAAGTTCCCTGTCACCTGGGACAGTATGGGCAGCTTCGCAGGCCCCGCGACCCTCACGAGCACGGCCGGTGTGGACACCGAGGTTGTGGTGGCGAATTTCTCCGGTTTCTCACCCGGAGAGCAGGTGTCGTTCACCGGAATCGATCCAGATTTCACCGGCGCTCCGTCAGCCGGGGTGAGGGTCCTCGACATGTCCGGGGCCCGGGCTTTCGTACAGTTCGCGGACGGTACAACTGGCTTCGGTGAGTTCGAAGCGACCACCGCGGGAACACTCCGCGCGGTCATCTCGAAGTAGCCGAGCGGGCGAGTGGGCCGAGGGGGATCTCCCCCTCGGCCTTTTTGGTGAGCGGCAGTCGTCGGGTTCCGCGTCGCCCGGCTGGCCCCAGGAACATGAAGTGAATCCGGCGCGCGATCACTTTCGGGATCCCCGGCGGGACATTGCTGTCACGGACCGGCACGACGCCGGGCATGTCGCTGAGGCGGCGCTGCGTTATGGGCAAAAGGCCTTCCTACGCCGCGAACCTCCGGTCCACCACCCGCCACACCACCTCAAGCAGCACCGCCCCCGCCGCCGCGATGCCCACCGCCCCCCACGGCATCGTCGTGCCCACCAGCTTCAGGGCGAAGAATGCCTGCAGCCACGGCACCACCAGCACGATCAGGAAGGCGACCCCCATCGCAGCCACCAGGCACACCCGCCACAGGGTGTACGGGCGGGCGATGATCGCCAGGACCCACATCGAGACCAGGAACAGCGTCAGCGTCGCCGCGCTCGTCTCCGCGTCGAGTGCGCCCGGGCCGCTGTAGTAGTGGCGGGCCAGCAGGTACGTGGCGAACGTCGCCGCCCCCGCGATCACGCCCGCCGGGACCGCGTACCGCATCACCCTGCGTACGAAGTGCGGCTTCGCCCGCTCCTTGTTGGGGGCAAGTGCCAGGAAGAAGGCGGGCACACCGATCGTGAGCGTCGACAGCAGCGTCAAATGCCGCGGCAGGAAGGGGTATTCGACCTGGCTGCACACCACCAGGATCGCCAGCAGCACGGAGTACACCGTCTTCGTCAGGAACAGCGTCGCCACCCGGGTGATGTTGCCGATGACCCGCCGGCCCTCCGCCACCACCGACGGCAGTGTCGCAAAGCTGTTGTTGAGCAGCACGATCTGGGCGACAGCCCGGGTCGCCTCCGAGCCCGACCCCATCGAGACACCGATGTCCGCGTCCTTCAGCGCGAGGACATCGTTGACGCCGTCACCCGTCATCGCGACCGTGTGTCCGCGGGACTGGAGCGCGCCGACCATGTCGCGCTTCTGCTGCGGCGTGACCCGGCCGAAGACCGCGTTGGAGTCCAGGGCCACGGCCATCCGGGCCTGCTCCGTGGGGAGCCGGCGCGCGTCCACCGTGTTCTCCGCGCCCTGCAGGCCGAGCTTGCCCGCCACCGCGCTCACCGACACCGCGTTGTCGCCGGAGATGACCTTCGCGGAGACGTTCTGGTCGGCGAAGTACGCGAGCGTGTCGGACGCGTCGGGACGCAGCCGCTGCTCCAGCACCACCAGCGCCGTCGGCCTCGCCCGCGCGGCCACATCCGCCGCGTCGAGGTCGCCCGCCGCCCGCGCGAGCAGCAGGACCCGCAGTCCCTGTTCGTTGAGCTGCTCGATCTCGCCCAGCGCCGGGTCGGCCGCCGGGAGCAGCACATCGGGCGCGCCCAGCAGCCAGGTGGAGTTGTCGCCGTCGCCCTCGCTGAAGGCCGCGCCGCTGTACTTGCGTGCCGACGAGAAGGGCAGCGACTCCGTGCAGCGCCACTCCTCGCTGTCCGGATACGCGTCGATGATCGCCTGCAGCGAGGCGTTCGGCCGTGGGTCGGACTCGCCGAGCGCGCCCAGCACCTTCCGTACGTACGTTTCGTCCGCGCCGTCCAGCGGCCGCAGCTCCGCCACGTCCATACCGCCTTCGGTCAGCGTGCCCGTCTTGTCGAGGCAGACCACGTCCACCCGCGCGAGACCCTCGATGGCGGGCAGTTCCTGCACCAGGCACTGCTTGCGGCCGAGCCGGATGACGCCGATCGCGAAGGCGACCGACGTCAGCAGCACAAGGCCTTCGGGGATCATCGGGACGATGCCGCCGACGGTCCTGGCCACCGAGTCCTTGAAGTTGTTGTTCTTGACGACGAGCTGGCTGATGATGAGCCCGATCGAGGTCGGGATCATCATCCAGGTCACGTACTTGAGGATCGTGCTGATGCCGCTGCGCAGCTCGGAGTGGACGAGAGTGAAGCGGGATGCCTCCTCGGCGAGCTGCGCCGCGTACGCCTCGCGCCCCACCTTCGTCGCGGTGAACGCCCCGCCGCCCGCGACCACGAAGCTGCCCGACATCACCGGCTCCCCGCGCTGCTTGATGACATGGTCGGCCTCACCCGTCAGCAGCGACTCGTCGATCTCCAGACTGTCGGCCTCGGCCACCTCGCCGTCCACGACGACCTTGTCGCCGGGCCCGAGTTCGACGAGATCGCCGAGCACGATCTCGGACGTGGAGATCTCGGCTGCCTCGCCGTCCCGCCGTACCGTCGGCTTCGCCTCGCCGAGGACCGCGAGCCCGTCGAGGGTCTTCTTGGCGCGGAACTCCTGGATGATGCCGATACCGGTGTTGGCGATGATCACGAAGCCGAACAGGCTGTCCTGGATCGGCGCGACGCAGAGCATGATCGCCCACAGCACGCCGATGATCGCGTTGAAGCGGGTGAAGACGTTCGCGCGGACGATTTCGGTGGTGGAGCGGGAGCTGCGTACGGGAACGTCGTTGACCTCACCGCGGGCGACCCGTTCGGTGACCTCGGCAGTCGTCAGCCCGGTGGCCCGGACGGCGATCGCGGACCGCGGCAGCTTCATCGGGTGTACGGGGTCGAGCTCGGCGCCCGCGTCGATGGTGGGTCCGCCGGGCTCGGGGCCGTCCGCGTCGATTCTCGCCCGCTGCGTCATGGTTTCGACGGTACGGCCGCAGGGGCCGGTTCACCCGCCGAGTGCGCCGGAGATCAGACCCCGGTGGGACGTGAATGGTCCTTCGGCGGTACGGGGGCGGTGCGGATTACCTTTCGTCGCCCGAGCTCTCGTCGCCCGAGGCTGCGGCGGCGCCCGGTCCAGCCGCCCCGGCGGTCTTCGCGAGCTTGATCGCCGCTTCGCGCCTGCGTACGTACCAGATGCCGATCAGCCCGAGTCCGCCGCCGGCCAGGCACGTCCACACCCACCACATCAGGTCACGACCGTCGAACCAGCTGTAGAAGGGGATCTGGACGAGGAAGAGGACGAACCAGAGGATCGTGCCGCCGGTGATGGTGGCGACGACGGGCCCCTCCAGGGGCTCGGGTGCCTCGTGCTTGGGGGTCCACTTCGCCATGCGCACAGTGTAGGCGGCACGTAATCCGAGGCCGCGGGGCCGGTCGGCAACAGGTCATGGGCCGGGCGCCCCAAGGGTCTACGCGCGGAGATAGAAATCTTTGCCTTATGTATTCATACTGAAACTGCTTGCGGCTGACTCGTTTTGTTCGTTGGAACATACAAGTCTGGCCGGTTTTTACTGTCTCTGGCCTTTTCTCGCCCCCGCCCCTCCGTATGACTGAGGTTCCGTATGCCACCCTCGGCCACCCCCAAGGTCGACTCCGCAGACCGGCCCGCGGCTCCCCGCCGGCCGTCCGGCGCTCTGGACCGTTTCTTCAAGATCTCGGAGCGCGGCTCCTCGGTCGCCCGCGAGGTGCGCGGCGGATTCGCCACCTTCTTCGCGATGGCCTACATCATCGTGCTGAACCCGATCATCCTCGGCAGCGCGAAGGACATGTACGGACATCAGCTCGACAGTGGCCAGCTGGTCACTGCCACCGTGCTGACAGCGGCCTTCTCCACCCTGCTCATGGGGGTGATCGGCAACGTCCCGATCGCGCTCGCGGCCGGCCTCGGTGTGAACACGGTCGTCGCCCTCCAGCTCGCGCCGCGGATGTCCTGGCCGGACGCGATGGGCATGGTCGTCCTCGCCGGCTTCGTGGTGATGCTGCTGGTCGCCACCGGACTGCGTGAGCGCGTGATGAACGCCGTGCCGCGCAGCCTGCGCAAGGGCATCGCGATCGGCATCGGCCTCTTCATCATGCTGATCGGCCTGGTCGACTCCGGCTTCGTCTCCCGCATCCCGGACGTCGCCAAGACCACCGTGCCGCTGCAACTCGGCGTCGGCGGGCACCTCGTCGGCTGGCCGGTCCTCGTCTTCGCCCTCGGCACGCTGCTCACGCTCGCGCTGATCATCCGCAAGGTGCCGGGCGCGATCCTCATCTCCATCGTCGCGATGACGATCGTCGCGATGGTCATCGATGCCGTGGCGACAGTCCCGTCCTGGGGCCTGACCACGCCCCAGTGGCCCGGCAACCCGGTGGCGTCGCCCGACTTCGGCCTGGTCGGCAAGGTCAGCCTGTTCGGCGGCTTCGGGAAGGTCGGCTACCTCACCGGCATTCTCTTCGTTTTCACCGTGCTGCTGTCCTGCTTCTTCGACGCGATGGGCACGATTCTCGGCGTGGGAGACGAGGCCAGGCTGCTGGACAAGGACGGCAGGCTCCCCGGCATCAACAAGGTGCTCTTCGTCGACGGCATCGCCGTCGCCGCGGGCGGCGCGACCTCGTCCTCGGCCTCGACCTGCTTCGTGGAATCCACGGCGGGCGTCGGCGAGGGTGCCCGTACGGGCCTCGCGTCCGTCGTCACCGGTGCGTTGTTCTCGGTGGCGCTCTTCCTCACGCCGATTGCCACGATGGTCCCGTCACAGGCGGCGACGCCCGCGCTGCTGGCGGTCGGCTTCCTGATCCTGGCCGGTTCGGTCCGGGACATCGACTGGGACGACTTCACCGTCGCCGTGCCGGCCTTCCTGGCGATGGTGATGATGCCGTTCACCTACTCGATCACGAACGGCATCGGTATCGGATGCATCAGCTTCAGCCTGTTGCGGCTGGCGGCCGGACGGGGCCGTGAAGTGCCCGTGGCCATGTATGTGGTGTCCGCGGTGTTCGTCTTCTACTACGCGATGCCCGCGCTGGGTCTCGCATAAGACCGCTCGGGCGCGGCCTCTCGCGCAGGGCCTCTCAGGTGAGGCCGTAGAACTTCTCTGTCTCGTCGACGGCCGCGTGGAAGCGTTCGTCGAAGTCATCGCGGATGAGCGTCCGGACCACATAGTCCTGGACGCTCATTCCGCGTCTGGCGGCATGGTGCCTCAGCCGGTCGAGTAGCTCACCGTCTATCCGCAGGCTGAGCACTGTCGATCCCATGTCAGCCAGGGTCGCCGGACGAGCGCCGCCCGCGCGTCGCTTTCCGGATGCGACTCACTCGTATGAGTGACGCAATGATCTTCCGGTCGACATCCTTCGGCATCCTGGTCCGTGCGCGGAGACACGACTGGTCTTTAGGCTGGGTAATGAGTTATCCTAACGAACATGCCTGACCTGTCCCATGGTGGCGACGCCGACGTCGCCGCCGTGAACTCACTGCGCTCGGCCGTGATGCGGCTGGGCCGACGCCTGAAGCATCAGCGCGTCGACGAATCGCTGAGCCCCACCGAAATGTCGGTGCTCGGCACCCTTGCCCGCTGCGGCCAGGCCACCCCCGGTGAGCTGGCCCGCAAGGAGCATGTCCAGCCGCCGTCCATGACCCGGATCGTGGCGCTGCTCGAGGCCAAGGGACTGGTCCGGCTCGAGCCGCACCCCGACGACCGCCGGCAGAAGGTGGTCAGCCAGACCGAGACGGCGGAAGCCATGCTCGAGGAGAGCCGCCGCAAGCGGAATGCCTGGCTGGCCTCGCTCGCCGAAGGGCTGGACGATGACGAGTGGGCCAAGCTGCGCGCAGCCGCCCCCGTACTGGAGAAGCTCGCGCATCTTTGATCACCGCATCATCACCGCACGCCAGAGGAGGCGAACCCTTTTGAGTCCGGGACCCGGAGCAGACTCCGCACCCGCACCAGCTCCTACAACCATGTTCAGCTCGCTGAAGATCCGTAACTACCGGCTCTTCGCCACCGGGCAAGTCGTCTCCAACACCGGCACCTGGATGCAGCGCATCGCCCAGGACTGGCTGGTCCTGACCCTGACCGGCTCCGCGTCCGCGGTCGGTATCACCATCGCGCTGCAGTTCCTGCCCATGCTGCTTTTCGGTCTGTACGGCGGAGTGCTCGCCGACCGGCTGCCCAAGCGCCGGCTGCTGCTGGCCACCCAGATCGCGATGGGCCTGACCGGTCTGGTGCTCGCCGTGCTTACGCTCAGCGGCCATGTCCAGGTGTGGCACGTCTATCTCACGGCCTTCGTACTCGGACTGATCACTGTCGTCGACAATCCGGCCCGGCAGTCCTTCGTCGCCGAGATGGTCGGCCCGGAGCAGCTCGGGAACGCGGTCAGCCTGAACTCCGCGAACTTCCAGTCCGCACGTCTCGTCGGCCCCGCGGTCGCCGGTGTGCTGATCACGGCCGTCGGAAGCGGCTTCGCCTTCCTGCTCAACGGTCTGTCCTTCCTCGCGCCCATCGCGGGCCTTCTGCTCATGCGCAACAGCGAGCTGCACAAGGTCGAGCGCGCGCCGCGCGGCAAGGGCCAGCTGCGGGAAGGACTGAAGTACGTCGCGGGCCGGCCCGAGCTCATCTGGCCGATCGTCCTCGTCGGCTTCATCGGCACCTTCGGGTTCAACTTCCCGATCTGGCTGTCGGCCTTCGTCAACAACGTCTACCACTCGGGCGCGAGTACGTACGGTCTGCTCAACACCCTGATAGCGGCCGGGTCCCTGGCGGGCGCGCTGCTTGCCGCCCGGCGCGGCACCTCGCGGCTGCGGGTGCTGGTCGGCGCGGCCGTGCTCTTCGGGGCCCTCGAGATCGTGAGCGCCTTCGCGCCGCGGTTCTGGATCTTCGCGTTGCTGATGGTGCCGATCGGGATGTTCGGCCTCACCGTCAACGTCACGGCCAACTCCAGCATTCAGATGGCGACGGAACCGGCCATGCGAGGCCGGGTGATGAGCCTGTTCATGATGGTCTTCGTGGGCGGTACGCCACTGGGCGCGCCGCTCGTCGGCTGGGTCACCGACACGTACGGACCGCGGATCGGCCTCGCGGCGGGCGGCACGGTGGCGCTGGTCGCGGCGATCGGAGTCGGCGTCATGCTCGCCCGTGTGGGCGGGCTGCGCCTCAAAATAGATCTGAGGCCGGGGCGCCGGCATGTGGAGTTCGTACCGAGAGAGCAGCTGGCGACAGCGGCCTGACCGGGACCTGTCGGCCCCCCCTGCCCGGTACCTGTCGGACGCCCTGACCGGCGGCCTGACCGGGACCTGTCGGACGGCCTGCCCCCGATCCGTCAGGACTGACAGACTCGGATCATGAGACTCTTCGCCGCCGTACTGCCGCCGGCCCGGGCAGTCGACGAACTCGCTCTCGCCGTCGACCGGTTGAGGTCCCTGCCCGGCTCGGACGGGCTGCGCTGGACCGGCCGGGCCGGCTGGCACTTCACGCTCGCCTTCATGGGCGAGGTCGAGGACGGGCTGCTGCCCGAGCTGCACGAGCGGCTCGGGCGGGCCGCCCGCAGGACCCACCCCTTCGCCCTGCGCCTTCACGCCGGCGGGCGGTTCGGACAGCGGGCCCTGTGGGTAGGCGCCGCCGGCGGCCTGGAGGAGATGCGCCTCCTCGCGGAACGCACCGACGCCGCGGCGCGGCGGGCCGGGGTCAGCATGCAGGAACACCGCCGCTATCAGGCCCACCTCACGATCGCCCGCAGCCGCGACGAGGCCGATCTGCGCCCGTACGTCGAGGCTCTGGAGGCCTTCGAGGGCACGCCCTGGGAGGTGGCCGAGCTCTCACTCGTACGCAGCAATCTGCCGGTCAGCGGCGTACCGGGCGAGCAGCCTCGGTACGAGACGGTGGGCAGCTGGCCGCTGGGCGACGGGACGGGGTCAAGTCCACTCGAACGGGCGAGTTAACCTCGTTCCGTGAATCCCAAGACCAGAAATCAGATCATGGCCGGTGTGCTAGTGCTGATGTTCGCGATCATCGCAGTGTCGGCCCTGGTCGGTCAGTAGCCCCAAGCCCTGACCGACCAGGCCTGTGGCCCTCGGCCCTGACCGACCAGGCCTGTGCCCGTCACCAGGCGAAGGCCTCCGGTGAAGGACCCGGCCCCGGGAAGATCTCGTCCAGCGCGGACAGCACCTCTTCGCCGAGCTCCAGCTCTACGGCGCGCAGCGCGGAGGCCAGCTGGTCCGCCGTGCGCGGGCCGACGATGGGCCCGGTGATTCCCGGCCGGCTGAGCAGCCAGGCCAGCGCCACCTCGCCGGGTTCCAGTCCGTGCTTGTCGAGCAGGTCCTCGTACGCCTGGATCTGCGCACGCACCTCGGTGTTGGCGAGCGCGTCCGCCGAGCGCCCGGAGGCGCTGCGAGCCGCTCCGCCCTCACGCTCCTTCCGGATCACACCGCCGAGCAGCCCGCCGTGCAGCGGCGACCAGGGGATGACCCCGAGGCCGTACTCCTGCGCCGCCGGGATGACCTCCATCTCGGCGCGGCGCTCGGCGAGGTTGTACAGGCACTGCTCGCTGACCAGCCCGTACAGGCCGAGGCGGCGGGCCGTCTCATTGGCCTGGGCGATCTTCCAGCCGGGGAAGTTGGACGAGCCCGCGTAAAGGATTTTGCCCTGATGGACCAGGGTGTCGATCGCCTGCCAGATCTCCTCGACCGGCGTGTGGCGGTCGACGTGATGGAACTGGTAGAGGTCGATGTGGTCGGTCCGGAGCCGCTTGAGGCTCGCCTCGACCGCGCGGCGGATGTTGAGTGCGGAGAGCCGGTCGTGGTTGGGCCAGGCCTCGCCGTCGGAGCCCATGTTCGCGTAGACCTTGGTGGCGAGGACGACCTTGTCGCGACGGTCGCCGCCCTTGGCGAACCAGCTGCCGATGATCTCTTCGGTGCGGCCCTTGTTCTCGCCCCAGCCGTAGACATTGGCGGTGTCGAAGAGGTTGATGCCTGCGCCGAGCGCGGCGTCCATGATCGTGTGGCTGCCGGCCTCGTCGGTCTGAGGCCCGAAGTTCATCGTCCCGAGGACGAGTCGGCTGACCTTGAGTCCGGTGCGTCCGAGCTGCGTGTACTTCATGGTGCCAGCCAACGCCTTGGAGCGCGCTCGAATCAAGGGTATGAGCCGGTGCGTCGGGGTCAGTCGCGGGGGAACTCGCCGGTGGTGAGGGTGAGCCCGAGGGGTGTGCCGGTGAGGTCGACCGGCTGGCCGAAGGCGACCTTCGTCTCGGTCATGTAGTCCCCGTCCTTGGGCTGGGTGTGGAGGAGACACTTACCGGTGTACGGGTCGACGATCAAGAAGACTGGGACTTCGGCGAGGGCGTAGGCGATCTTCTTGGGCCCGTAGTCGTTGAGTGCGGTGCCCTTGGAAATCACCTCGGCGATGAACTCCACGTCCTCGAAGCGCCAGCGGCCTCGGCTGTCCTGTACCGCTCCGTCGCGGAGCTTTGCCACGTCAGGGCAGAAGCCGTTTTCCGGGCCGGGGAAATCGATGCGCACGTCCGACAGCACCTCGACATCCATGCCGAACTTGTCTTCCAGTGCTCGGACGATCCTGCGGATAATCTGCCAGTGGACGCTCCGCTGCGGCGACATGAAAACGACTCCCCCGACGATCTCAACCTTGATTCCTTCGGGGACGGGCATCCGCTCAAGCCTCTCGAACCACTCGTCCAAGCGCTCGGCGTTGTAGTCGGCCATGTCGATCCTGCCGCTCTCTACGACGGTCATCGTGGCACTCCTCCCCGCTGCAGCGGGGTCGCATGCAGCCGCGCAGTACAACGATACGCACGGTGACCGGGGCACGGCGGTGGCGAGAAGGCGTCACGCGCCGCCGAACCAGCCCGCCGCGTCGAGCCGGAACGCCTCCGCCGGGACCACCATGCGCAGCGATTCCTCCATATCGGCCACGCGCCGCGCGCCCAGCGTGCGGGCCCAGTCCGCGCGCAGTTCGTCGAAGACCGCGGCCGAACGGGTCAGCGCGTCGATGCCGTGCGGGGTGAGGCGCACGAGCTTGCGGCGGGCATCGGCGGGGTCGTCGGCGCGTACGGCATAGCCCAGGGCCACGAGCCGGTCGACCGTCTTGCCGGCCGCCTGCTTGGAGACGCCGAGCCGCCGTCCGATCTCGCTCGCGGTCGCGCCGCCCGCGCCGATCGCCTGCATCGCGAAGCCGTGCGCGGGCCGGACGTCCGGGTGACCCTGCTCGGCCAGCTCGGCGTGCAGCCGGTCGATGAGTGAACGGAACCCGGCGAAGAGGAGCAGGGGCAGCTCGTAACCCGGCGTGTCCTCAGGACCGTTGCGCATTTCGACAACCTGGTTTACCTTTTTATCGTCAACCATGTTGTCGATTATAGGAGCCATCGCATGTTTACCGAACACACTCTGGAATCGGCTCCGGCCGCGTCGCGCAACTCCATGGAGTCGACCATCAAGCACCTTGGCCACCTGCCGCCCGCGGTCGCCAAGCTCGCCGCGTCACCGCATCTGCTGGACGGCTTTCTGAAGCTCAGCGCCCTGTTCGAGCAGGCGACCCTGGAGCCGGTCGCGCGCGAGGTGGTCGTCATGACGGTCGCGACGCGCAATGAGTGTCATGTATGCGTCGCCATGCACACCGGCAAGCTGCGTTCGCTGGGAGCGGAGGGGGAGTTGATCGCCGCACTGCGGGAGCGGAAGCCGCTCGGCGACGAACGACTGGAAGCGGTACGGCAGTTCGCGTTGGAGGTGCTGCGTACGGCAGGTGGCGTAGGTGACGAGGAGCTGCGGGCGTTCCTCGCGCACGGCTATACGGAGCAGAACGCGCTGGAGGTCGTCATGGGCATCGGGACGTACACGATGTCGACGTTCGCGAACCGGCTGACGCGGGCGTAGTGCCGGGCCGCCGCGGGTCACCCGTTCGGCGGCCCCGGCCTGCGGGCGCCGGGGCCCGTGGCGCATGGTGAGGGAACGGTCCGGTCGATCGGCCGAGGGAGCCTCACGATGGTGGCAGCAGCATCACGGTCCGCGTACGGGCGGCGTGGCCGTGCGGCCGCGGCTCGCGCGACCGCACGGCTCGACTCGGAGCGTGGCCGGGGAGCGTCAGGACTTGGCGGTGATGGTCGAGCCGCAGTCGAAGCGGCTGGTGGAGCCGTTGACCGTGTTGCCGAGGCAGACGGTCAGCTTGACCGTGCGGTCCTCGACGAGGTCGCCGTGCTTGTAGGTGGAGCAGTTGCCGGCATTCGGAGTGAAGTACCTCTCGAAGCTGCCGGTGTACGGCACGTCGTTGGGGCCCGCGTACCAGGTGGCAGTGATCTTCAGCCAGACGCCCAGGCCGTCCGACTTGGTGTCGCAGGCTCTGAACGTGTCGCCGTCGTCCGTGAACGTGCCGTACGCGGTGCCGGAGGTGTGCGCGTAGGCGTACCAGGTGCTCGCCGCCTGGGCACTGGAGGCGTTGCCGAGGGCGATCGCGGTGGCGGCGCCGGCGACCGCGGCGATGCGGATGATCTTGCGCATGGTGTGGAGCCTTTCTGCAGGCGGTGTGATCGCGTCAGCGTAGTTCCGACGGCCGGTCTACAACAGGCCTTTTCTGTCAAGGCAGTTGGGGACCGAATGTCCGTACGGTGGGTGACGATGCCGCGGCCGGATTTGGCCGTTGCCGGTCAGGGTTCATGGGACCGGCCTTGCTTTCTTGAGGTGCACATGCCGCAATGACGACAGTCACTGACTGCCCATCAGGCCCGGGGCACACCCCGGCCCCAGGCGGCGCGTAACGGCAGCCGGCGACAGCATCCCGTACACCCCCACACGAAGGCGGGACCCCATGAAGCACGGCAGACTCGGATTCGGCGTATTAGTGAGCACCGGCGTACTGGCCGCAGGCGCGCTCGTGATGGCACCCGCCGCGAACGCGGTGACGCCGGACACGGCCACCATCTCCTTCGACTGCGGTTCCTTCGGCTCGGGCACGGCGACGCTCACGGCCACTCAGGACGGCACGGCCGCGACCATCAGCCTGTCCACCTCGGCCATCAAGTCCCCCCTCAACATCTCGGCGAATTCGGTCAAGTCGACCCTGAAGCTGACCAACAACGGCTCCGGCACCTCGACGTTCACCGGTAATTCCAACCCGGCGATCCCCGCCGGGGGCGACGTGTCCACCGGTCCCCTCAACGGGACGGTCGCCGCGGGCGACAGCCTGGAAGCGTCGTCACTGACGGTCGTGGTCTTCGGCATCACCGCGACCTGCAACGCCACGTCCGCGCAGACTCCCGGCCCGTTCGTGTTCTGACGGCCGGACGAGCGACCCCGGGCGGCGTCACGCGTGTGTGGCGCCGCCCTACTGCGCCGCGCGCGTCCGGTACCTGCCCGGTGTCGTGCCGAACAGACGACTGAAGGCATGGGAGAGGGCGTACTGCGAGCTGTAGCCGACCCGGCGGGCGATGGTGTCGAGCGGTTCCTGGGTGTCGCGCAGCAGTGCGGCCGCGCGGGTCAGCCGCCACCAGCCCAGATAGGCCATCGGCGGGCGGCCGACCAGGGCGGTGAATCTGCGCGCCAGTGTGGCCCGGGAGACGCCGACCCGGGCGGCGAGCCGTTCGTTGCTCCACGCCTCGGCGGGGTCCTCGTGCAGGACCCGCAGGGCGGCTGCCACCACCGGGTCGTTCAGCGCGGCGGGCCAGCCGGCGGCGCCGTCGGCTCTCGAGCCGGTGCACCGCTCCGGCCAGGCGGTGCTGTGGGAGGGCACCCACCGCATCGACGCCAACCTCACGCTCGAGTCCGCGCACGGCCATACGCCGGGCTCGGCAGTGCTGAGGCTGGCGTCCGGGAGCGACCGGGCGGTGTTCGTCGGCGATCTGCTGCACAGCCCGGTGCAGATCCTCGAACCCTCCTGCAACAGCTGCTTCGACGAGGACGCGGCGCGCGCGGCGGCGAGCAGGAGGAGCGTCCTCGAACGCGCTGCGGATGAAAGGGAGCTGGTGGTCCCGGCGCACTTCGGGGGAGCGGGCGCGGTGGAGGTCCGTCGCGACGGGTCCAGGTTCGCCATCACCCGGTGGGCGGCATTCGCCTGACGGTCCCGACGAGGGCGGCCCGGGCGGCGGAACCGAGTGGCGGCGGTTACGGGCCGGCCATGACCGCGCCGTCCGCAGCGTCGACGGCTCCCGCGTCGCGATCAAGGTAGTGACGGTGGGCGGTACGCCGGCCTGACGGCGCCGCCGTCGCCCCGTACCGCCCGCCGAGCCCCCACGCCTGGTGCATCGCCTCCGCGAAGGCCGCCGCCAGCTTGTGTTCGCCCGTCGGGCCCGGGTGCGTTCCGTCGTACGTGTCCGTGTCGATGGCGTACGAATCCGGCGGCGACGCCAGCAGGATCGGCGACGTCGGCGAGTCCAGGTCGGCGACCGCCTTTGCCAGGAGCTCGTTGAAGCGGTCGCACTCCGCCGCGAAGGGGGCGTCCGAGCGGGCCCGTATGTTGGGGATGACCGGCAACAGGATCATCCGGACACGGGGGTTGGCTGCGCGGGCCTCGGCGATGAACCGGCGGGCGTTCACGGCGGTTTGGGTGCTGTCCGTGTAGAAGCCGAGGTCTATCAGGCCGAGCGAGACCAGCAGGATGTCCGCCTGTTCCGCGGTCACCGTCCCGCGGATGACGGGGGCCATGTGGAGCCAGCCCTCGCCCCAGCCGGACAGGTGGCGGCGGGCCTCGGCGGGGAAGGCCGGGTCCGCATAGGTGTGCGACACCGGCGTGTTGGTCGCCGTGTCGTACAGCGCGGTCCGGGGGCCGACGATCTCGTACGGGCCCTCGAAGGACCTGGCAAGGTGCTGCCACAAGCGGTAGCGCCAGCTGTAGTCGCCGGCGCGTCCGATGGTCATGGAGTCGCCGACGAACATGAAACGCATGGGGGTCATCATGGCGGATCAAGCCACGCACCTGCGATGTGAGGCTGGCCACGGTGGCAGGGGCGGCCACGGCGGCACGGGCGACGTCGTCGGCGGCGCGGGCTGATCGCGGCGACGCGAGATGGCAGGCTGGGGGCATGCGTTCGCTTCCGTACGTCACCGGTTCCGCCGTCGCTGCCGCTGCCGCCGTCGTGCTGCTCGCCGCAGGCCCCGCCGCCTCCGACGACTCCGGCTTCACGATCAAGGACCCGAGGATCACGGAGTCCAGCGGGCTCGCGGCCAGTCACGCGTACCCCGGGATCTACTGGACGCACAACGACCAGGACGAGCCGCGCGTCTTCGCCGTCGACTCCAGGACCGGCGAGACCGTCGCGACGGTCACGCTGAAGGGGGTCGGCAAGCCCCGCGACATGGAGGCGATCTCGGTCGGGCCGGACGGGAACGTATACGTCGGCGACATCGGCGACAACCTCAACGGCAGCTGGGACCACGTGTGGATCTACCGCTTCCCGGAGCCGAAGGCCCTCAAGGACGTGACCGTCCGCGCGACACAGTTCACGGTGAAGTACGCGGACGGCGCGCGCAATGCCGAGGCGCTGATGGTCCACCCCAAGACCGGCCGGGTCTACATCGCGTCGAAGAACGAGGACGGCGGCGGACTGTACGAGGGCCCCGCCACGCTCACCGCCTCCGGGACCAATGTCTTCCGGCGGATCGGTGAGGTGCCGTGGGTGACGGACGGGGCCTTCTCGCCCGACGGCAAGGAGCTGGTGCTGCGCTCGTACTTCAGCGCGCGCGGATACGAGTGGAAGAACGGCAAGCTCGGCGCGGACCACCGGGTGAGCGCGCCGCTGCAGGGGCAGGCCGAGTCGGTCACGTACACGCTGGACGGGAAAGCGCTGCTGTTCGGCTCGGAGGGGGAGCAGAGCGGGGTGGAGCGGGTCGCGACCGGCAAGGAAGGCGACTCGGGCGGGGACAGCAAGTCACCGTCCAGGGGTGGGAGTCCGGCCGTCGGCGATGACGGCGACAAGAGCACCCTCACGTACGGACTGATCGGCGTCGTCGGCGCCGCCGCACTTGTCCTGGGCGTGAAGCGTCTGCTGCGGCGCGGCTGACGGCCCTGCCGCGCGGTGGGCGGTGCGCGGGGTCAGCCCTGCCGCGCGGCAGCCTTCAGAAGTGCCGCCACGTCGAGTTTGACCTCGGCGCCGATCGATGCGGGGAGGGCGATCAGCTCGCCCGGTGCGTGGACGCGGTGGTTGTCGTACCCGTTGGAGACGGGGTCCGTCAGGACATGGAGGCGGTCGTGCTTACGGTCGACGATCACGTAGACCGGGATCTTGGCCTCGGCGTAGGCGGCGACCTTGTTCCGAAGATCCTGCTGGTAGTTGGTGGAGGTGACTTCCAGAACCAGACGGAAGACGGCCGGGTCGTAGCAGTTGTTCTCGACAAGGTGCTCTTGGAAGTCGGCGTCGACGACGGCGAGGTCCGGGATGGCATAGTCTTCCGGACCTCCCGGCAGCCAGAGGCCGACCGCCTGGAGCACCTTTGACTCCTCGCCGTGCAGACCAGCGGAGAGGAAGGGGATCATGAGGTCGGTCAGGGCCCATGCATGGGCCCCGTCCGGCGGCGGCGTCACGGTGAGGGTGCCTCCGATGATCTCGACGCGGTAGCCGGGGTGCTGTTCCGCGAGACGGTGGGCCGCCTCGAGCAGCGTTTCCGGCTCGCCATCACAGGGGTGCTCAGCTGCTGCGGCAGACATGCGGGCCTCCTGGTGGCTGGTGTCGAGACCATCATCGTAGGCCGGTGGACCACCGTGTGTCCGGTGCGCCGCCCGTCACTCGCACGCGTGAGTGGCCGCCGTACGGGTGACACCGTGCCCGTCGCGCCGGCGCGCAGCAGCGAACGCCCCGCACGCACGAGGGGCCCGTGCGCGACACGCGCCCGGGCCCCTCGTCGTACAGGCTTCGGTTACAGCTTCTCGATCACGTAGTCGATGCACGCCGTCAGCGCCTCGACGTCCGCCGGGTCGATCGCCGGGAACATCGCCACGCGCAGCTGGTTGCGGCCCAGCTTGCGGTACGGCTCGGTGTCGACGATGCCGTTGGCGCGCAGCGTCTTGGCGACCGCCGCCGCGTCGATCTCGTCCGCGAAGTCGATCGTGCCGATGACCTGCGAGCGCTTCGCCGGGTCGACGACGAACGGCGTCGCGTACTTGGACGCCTCGGCCCAGCCGTACAGCGTCCGTGAGGACGTCGCCGTGCGCCGGACCGACCAGTCCAGGCCGCCCTGGCTGTTCATCCAGGTCAGCTGCTCGTTCAGCAGGAAGAGCGTGGCCAGCGCCGGAGTGTTGTACGTCTGGTTCTTCAGCGAGTTGTCGATCGCCGTCGGGAGGCTGAAGAACTCCGGGACGTGACGGCCCGAGCCGTGGACACGGGCGGCGCGCTCGAGTGCGGCCGGGGAGAAGACACCGATCCACAGGCCGCCCTCGGAGGCGAAGGACTTCTGCGGGGCGAAGTAGTAGACGTCCGTCTCGGCGATGTCGACCGGCAGGCCGCCCGCGCCGGAGGTCGCGTCGACCAGGACCAGCGAACCCTCGTCCGCGCCCGCGACGCGCTTGATCGGGGCCGCGACGCCGGTCGAGGTCTCGTTGTGCGTGAAGGCGTAGACGTCGACGCCGGCCTCGGCCTCCGGGTCCGGGTGCGTGCCAGGGTCGGAGGTGATCACGCTCGGCTCGGCCAGCCACGGCGCGAGCTTCGACGCCTTCGCGAACTTGGAGGAGAACTCGCCGAAGGACAGGTGCTGCGACTTGTTCTCGATCAGTCCGTGCGTCGCGATGTCCCAGAAGGCGGTGGAGCCGCCGTTGCCCAGGATCACCTCGTAGCCCTCGGGGAGCCGGAACAGGTCGCGTACGCCATCGCGCACCGCGCCGACCAGGTTCTTCACCGGGGCCTGGCGGTGGGACGTACCGAGGAGAGAGGTGCCGGTGGCGGCCAGGGCGTCCAGCGCCTCCGTACGCACCTTGGAGGGGCCCGCGCCGAAACGGCCGTCGGCGGGCTTGATGTCAGCGGGAATCTGGATCTCAGCCACGTTCGGGAGCGTATACCGGTCCGGCGGCAGGACGGATACGCGGTCCGGCGAATGAGACGGCCGTCTCGGCCGTACAGGGGCCGCTGAGCTGCGTGTCAGTCCTCGTCGGGCAGCGACAGCGCGTGCACGTGCTCGATCAGCGCGAGCAGGACGAACTTGCTGGAGGAGTGGTCCCGCGCGTCGAACTCCACCAGCGGTATCTCGGGCCCGAGCGCGAGCGCCTCGCGGATCTGGTCGTCGCTGTGGAGCGGGCCGCCGAGGTCGTTCACGGCGACGATGAAGGGCGTGCCGTTGTCCTCGAGACGGTCGATCGCGTACCCGGCGTCGTCGAGGGAGCGGGTGTCGACGAGGACGACCGCGCCGAGGGTGCCGGCGAAGACGCGGTCCCAGAGGAACCAGAAGCGTTCCTGGCCGGGTGCGCCGAAGAGGTACAGAACGCTGTTCTCGTCGATCGTGAACCGGCCGAAGTCGAGGGCGACGGTGGTGGCGGATTTTTTCCGCACGGGGGTGGTGTCGTCGGGGCTGGGGCCGTCGCGGCTCATCGCCTCCTCTGTGTGCAGCGGACGTATCTCGCTGACGGAGCGGACCATGGTCGTCTTGCCGACTCCGAAGCCGCCTACGACGACGATCTTCAGAGTGTTGACAGTCGTCCCGGCGAGCGTGGGGTGGGGCTGCGCCGGGGAGACCGCTCGCGTGACGCGGGTCATCGGATTTCGTCGGTGCCGGTCATCGAGTGTTGCCTTCCGGGGGTGGCGGTGGCAGTAACTGGAGCCGCTTGTTCCTGATCAAGTGGTCGTCACTATAGGAGAGTTGCCGATCGCATTGGGAATTTCCTGTGGGGTTTCCCTGCGGGCTGTGCGGTGCGGCGGGCACAGCTGGCACGTTTCCTTCGGGTGTGACGAGAGAGACAGGGGCATCCTGAGACACATGGCTGAACAGCGACAGGTACAGCGGGGCAGCCGGAGCGGTCAGAACCGCCGGGAGACGGGCGAACTGGCCCGCGCGCTCACCCGGGCGGTACGCGGCGAGGTGGACTTCACCCCGGCCGCCCGGGCGCTGATGACCATGGACGCGTCCAACTACCGGCGCGTGCCGGTCGGCGTCGTCGCGCCGCGCGACGCCGAGGACGTGGCCGCCGCCCTGGACGTGTGCCGGCGCGAGGGGGTGCCGGTGGTGCCGCGCGGCGCCGGGACCTCCATCGCAGGTCAGGCCACCGGCATCGGTGTCGTCCTGGACTTCACCCGCCATATGAACGCGGTGGTGGAGGTGGACGCGGCGGCGCGTACGGCGGTGGTGCAGCCCGGTGTCGTCCTGGACACCCTGCGGACCGCCGTACGGCCGCACGGGCTGACGTTCGGACCCGACCCGTCCACGCACAGCCGCTGCACGCTCGGCGGGATGATCGGCAACAATTCGTGCGGCTCGCACTCGGTGGCGTGGGGCACGACCGCCGACAACATCCGGAACCTGTCCGTGCTCACCTACGGCGGCACGGAACTGCGGCTCGGGCAGGGCTGGGAGGGCGGCGCGCCGACGGGGCTGCGGGAACTGGTCGACCGGAATCTGGCGCTGTTGCGGACCGGGTACCCGGACGGGCTGCCGAGGCGCATCTCCGGATACGCGCTGGACGCTCTGCTGCCCGAGAAGGGCGTCGATCTGGCGCGGGCCTTCTGCGGCAGCGAGGGCACCCTGGGCGTGCTGACCGGGGCGAGCGTACGGCTGGTCGATGCGCCGCGCGCACGGGCGCTCGCCGTGCTCGGCTACGCCGACGAGGGCACAGCGGCGGAAGCGGCCCCGGGCCTGCTGGCGCACCGCCCGCTGACCGTCGAGGGCATGGCCGAGGACCTGGTGCGGGACGCGCAGGGGCTGCCGCGCGGCGGTGCCTGGCTCTTCGTGGAGACGGGCGGCGACACGGCGGCCGAGGCGCGGGCGCGGGCGGACGGCATTGTGCGGGCGGCTGACGCGCTGGATGGCACGGTGGTGGACGACCCGGCCGGCATGCGGGCGCTGTGGCGGGTGCGCGAGGACGCGGCGGGGACGGCGACCAGGACCGCCGACGGCGGCGAGGCCTGGCCGGGGTGGGAGGACTGCGCGGTGCCGCCGGCCCGGCTGGGTGCGTATCTGCGGGACTTCCGCGCGCTGCTCACCGAGCACGGTCTGCGCGGTACGCCGTACGGGCACTTCGGGGACGGCTGCATTCATGTCCGTATCGACTTCGACCTGATGAGTGCGGAGGGGGTGCGGCGCTTCCGGCGGTTCTCCGAGGAGGTTGCGGAGCTGGTGGTCGCGCACGGCGGCTCGCTGTCTGGGGAGCACGGCGACGGTCAGGCCCGCGCGGAGCTGCTGCCGAAGATGTACGGCGACGAACTGGTCGGCCTCTTCGGCCGGTTCAAGGACCTGTGGGACCCGGCGGGCGGCATGAACCCGGGGATGCTGGTCCGCCCGGACCGCCTCGACGCCAATCTCCGCTTCTCCGTCCTGCCGACGAAGCCGGTGGAGGTCGCCTTCGGCTATCCGCACGACGGCGGGGACTTCTCGGTGGCGGTGCGGCGGTGCGTGGGTGTGGCCAAGTGCCGCGTATCCGGGCCCGGTTCAGGGACGGACGTCATGTGCCCGTCGTTCCGAGCCACGGGCGAGGAGGCCCACTCGACGCGCGGCCGGGCCAGGCTGCTGCACGAGATGCTCGCGGGCGAGGTCGTCCGCGACGGCTGGCGCTCGGAGGAGGTACGGGACGCGCTGGATCTGTGTCTCTCCTGCAAGGGCTGCCGGAGCGACTGCCCGGTGGGCGTCGACATGGCCACGTACAAGGCGGAGTTCCTGCACCACCACTACGCGGGCCGACGCCGGCCGGCCTCGCACTATGCGATGGGGTGGCTGCCGGTGTGGCTGCGGGCGGCGGCGCCGTTCGCACGGGTGGCCAACGCGGTGGCCCGGGTCCGGCCGCTGGCGGCGCTCGCCAAACGGCTGGGCGGGATCGCGCCGGAGCGCGAGCTGCCGAGGCTCGCACCGGTCACGTTCCGGCGCTGGCTGGGTGAGTACGTGGCCGACCGGACGGCGGTCCTCACGACCGGCCGTACGGCCGTGCTGTGGCCAGACACCTTCACCGACCATCTGTCGCCGTCCGTGGGCCGGGCGGCGGTGCAGGTCATGGAGTCGGCGGGCATCGGCATCGTGCAGCCGCCGGGGCGGGTCTGCTGCGGCCTGACGTACGTCTCGACCGGCCAGCTCGACCGGGCTCGTACGGTCATGCGCCACACACTGGACACGGTGGAGCCGCTGCTGGAGCTGGGCTACCCGGTCGTCGTACTGGAACCGAGCTGCGCGGCGGCCCTGAAGACGGACCTGCCGGAGCTCCTGTCCGACGACCCGCGGGCGGCCCGCCTGGCCTCGTCCGTCCGCACCTTCGCCGAGGCCCTGGAGGAATGCGCCCCGGACTGGATCCCGCCGAGGATCGACCGGGCGGTGGCGGGCCAGACGCACTGCCACCAGCACGCGGTCCTGGGCGACGCGGCGGACCGCCGACTTCGCGAACGCGCGGGTCTGAAGGGCGAGTTGAGCGGCGGCTGCTGCGGCCTCGCGGGCAACTTCGGCTTCGAGCGGGGCCACTACGCGGTGTCGGTGGCGTGCGCGGAGGACCAGCTGCTCCCGGCGGTCCGCGCGGCGGGCGAGTCCGCGGTGGTCCTGGCGGACGGCTTCTCCTGCCGTACGCAGCTGGAGCAGGTGGAGGGGCGACGGGCGCGGCATCTGGCGGAGGTACTGGCGGAGGGCCTGGGACTCACCCGGTCGTGAGCTGCTCGACCGTGAGCTCCTCGACCAGCTGCGGGTCCTGGGTGAAGTCGCTGTATCGCACCCAGGTCGGCCGCACCCTCACATGGGTGATGCCGGGCCAGGTGAGACGGTCCCGGCCGTCGGGATACGCGGCGAAGTAACACTGCTGAATGCGTTCGAGCTCGGGGCCGGTGGGGAAGTCCGCGACGCCCTCGAGCTGCACGGTGATCGCGTCGTCCCAGCCGATGACGAGTGCGACACGGGGGTCGGCGCGCAAGTTCAGGCACTTGCGCGTCGTCTCGACGGTGTCGAACACGATCTCGAGCTCGTCACTGACCGCGAATCCGACGACCGCGGCCTGGGGTGTTCCGTCCGGGGTCACTGTCGCCTGGACGGCGAGCTTGTACCGGCGAAGGAACCACATCAGCTCGTCGCGCTTCATGGGACCTGTCTATCAGGGCGGTGACGGGGCAGCCCGTCGGCTCACTCCGGTGGTACGCCGGTGAGGGGCAGCCCGGGTCGGGTGCGTCGCGGTTCGGTGAGCAGGCGACCAAGGCCAGGGATGGCCGCGGGCCCGCCGCCACATTGCCTCGATGATACAAACATGGTGTCATCGAGGCATGCTCTTTCAAAGCCCTGACCTCGACGCCGCGGATCTGCGTACCCTCGATGAGATCGAGGCGATGCGTCAGGAACTGCGTCACATGCTTCCCTCCAGTCGGCGGTGGACCAAGCAGCTCCGGCGCAACCTCACTGCTCGCGCCATCGCGGGGTCCAACACCATCGAGGGCTATGCCGCAACGGTCGATGACGTCGAGGCCCTGATGGCCGGCGAGGAGCCGCTGGACACAAGCGACGCGACCCGCAAGGAGCTGGAGGGCTACCAGCGGGCCATGACGTACATCCAGGCCCTCTCCGATGCGGGTGAGGAGTTCCGCTATGACGTCGGGCTCATCAACGGCCTCCACTGCATGATCCAGGAGCATCACCCTCTGAAGCGGCCGGGACGGCTGCGGAAGAAGTCGGTGTACGTCTCAAGCCCTGAAGACGAGATGGTTCCCGTCTATACGGCGCCGGACAGCGACAGAGTGCCGGCGCTCATGGAAGAACTGGCCGCTTGGCTCAACAGCGGTGATCTCGACGTGCCCGTGCACGTGCGAGCCTCCATGGCTCACCTGAACCTCGTGAAGATCCACCCGTGGGCGGACGGGAACGGCCGTATGTCGCGCGCGCTGTCGACGCTTGTCTTCTCGCGCGAAGCGCTGGTGCCGCCTGAGTTCTCCTCGATCGAGGAGTGGCTGGGGCAGGGCCAGAACACGTACGCCTACTACGCCGTGCTGAACGAGACGGGCGGCTCGGAATGGAGTCCGGGAGCCGACACTTCGGCCTGGGTGAAGTTCTGCCTCACCGGGCATCACGTCCAGGCGCAGCAGGCGCAGCGCCGCATCGACCTGTACTCCCGCGGGTGGATTGCCCTCGTCGAAGCCGCGGCGGCGACGGGCCTTGATGAACGTGTCGCAGCGGCACTGCTTCCTGCGTTCACCGGCGGTCGGGTCCGTCGGCCTGTCTACCAGATCGACGCGGAGCTGAGCGTCCAGCAGTCCACGCGCGACATCCGCCAGATGGTCCGGCTGGGATGGCTGCAGCAGCACGGAGAGGCCAGAGGACGGTTCTACACGGCCGGACCACGCACGGTCGCCGTTCGAGATGTCATCCGGCGATCGACGGAGCCGTTCATCTATCCCTACCGCCGCTGACGCCTGACGCACTTTGCGTGTTCCGGTCAGCCGGCTGAGCGGGCGCGCACGACCGGGGGTCAGCCGCCGGGGTAGTCGGTGAACGGCTCTGAATGAGCCAGTGCCGTCTCCCGATACTCGGCGAACTCGCGTGCTCGTCCTGACTCGAGGACCGCTGCGCCGAGAAACGCCCCGTCCTCGTCGTACTCAGTACCCCTGTGTCCGTCGAATCGAAAAGCCAGAAGTCGGGAACGTCTTCAAGAGGGTTCGGCTGCTTGAGATCGCACGTTGCTGACCAGCTTGGAGACCTTCATCGTATGAGTTCCCCTCTCGCCTGCCCTTGGTGCCGACCTCTCGATGTTCCCGAGGTGGGTACCCAAGGGTCAAGGGATCACAGTTGAGGGAACAGGAATCCGTGGCGCGTCACCCACGTGGCGGTGCAGCCCACTTCGGAGCAGCCACCTCCCGCGCCAGCGCCGCCAGTTGAGATACCGCCGGATGCGGCGCCGACTCGCGCCACGCCAGCAGGACCGGTGCCGGTGGCGCGTCCGACAGAGGGCGGTACGTCACGCCCGGGTGCGGGTGCATCTCCGCCGTCGAGGCCACCGACGCTCCCGTGCCCCGGCCGGCCGCGATCGCCGCGAGCCAGTCGTCCGTGTTGGCGACGGTGAGGGTCGTCGTCGGGCGGGAGTCCGCGGGCCACAGGTCCGGCGTCGTCAGACCGGAGACCGTGTTCAGGATGACCGGCCCGGCCGCCAGGTCCGCGAGGGTCAGGGAGGCGCGCGCCGCAAGGGGGCCGTCCGACGTCACAGCTGCCACCCGGGGCTCGGTGAAGAGCAGCTCGGTGACCAGGCCGGGCGTTTCCACCGGGCCGCGCAGCACTGCCGCGTCGACCTCGCCGCGGGTAAGGCCCGCCGTGCGGTCGTCGATACGGAGGAGTTCCAGCGGGGTGTCCGGGTGGTCCTGCTGCCAGCGGCGCAGCAAGGGGGTCGTGTACGGGCCGAGGGCGGACCAGGCGTGCCCGAGCCGCAGCGGCCACCTGCGCAGCCGGCCGGGATCCAGGGCATCGTCGAACGCGGCCACCGCGGCCGCCGCCTTGTCGCGAAAGGCCCGGCCCTCGGCGGTGAGGGCGAGATGGTGCGTGGAGCGGTCGACGAGCCGGATGCCGAGGTGGTTCTCCAGTGCCGCGAGAGCGCGCGAGACGGTGGGCTGGGCCACGTGCAGCCGGGCCGCGGCCCTGGTCACGCTGGACTCTTCCGCGATGGCCAGGAAGCAGCGGAGATGGCGCAGCTCGATGCTCATGTGTCTGGAGCATAACCGCAGCCCAATTGGCATTTCACGCAGCGCTTCCGCGCCCGTAGCGTGGAGGGGGTCGGCGGCCGGATCAGCCAGGGAGGTTTGCGGTGGACGAAGCGCGCACCACTGTCGTCGCGGGCGAGCTCGAGGCCGCCGCGGCCCTGGATGCCGCCGAAAGCCGGAGCCGGAACCGCGGCCGGGGCCGCAGCCTCCGCCCCGGTGTCGGCAAGGGATCCCGTCGCGCCGTCGGCCCCGTCGCGCTCGTCGTCGCCGGTGGACTCTCCGTGCAGTTCGGCGCCGCCATCGCCGTACTGCTCATGCCGCGCGCCGGAGCCCTTGGTGTGGTCACCCTGCGACTCGTCCTCGCCGCCGTCGTCCTGCTCATCGTCTGCCGGCCCCGACTGCGCGGGCACTCGCGCGCCGACTGGGGCACGGTCATCGCCTTCGGCACCGCCATGGCCGCCATGAACGTGCTGTTCTACCAGGCCGCTGACCGGATCCCGCTCGGATCGGCGGTCACCTTCGAGGTCCTCGGGCCGCTCGCGCTCTCCGTGATCGTCTCGCGGCGGCCGGTGAACCTTCTCTGGGCCGGGCTCGCGCTCGGCGGAGTCGTCCTGCTCAGCGGCGGCGGCTTCGACCGGCTCGATCCCGTGGGCGCGGTGTTCGCGCTCTCCGCCGGTGCCATGTGGGCGGCGTACATCGTCTTCAGCGCCCGGACGGGACGCAGATTCCCGCAGGCCGACGGACTCGCGCTGGCGATGGCGGTCGGCGCCGTGCTGAGTCTGCCGCTCGGGATCGCGGAGGCCGGATCCCAGCTGCTCGTGCCGTCCACGCTCGGTCTCGGGCTCGCCGTCGCACTGATGTCGTCCGTCCTCCCGTACACGCTGGAGCTGCTCGCGCTGCGCCGGCTGCCGGCCCCGACCTTCGCGGTGCTGATGAGCCTGGAGCCGGCGATCGCCGCCACGGCCGGGTTCCTCGTACTGCATCAGGACCTTTCCGTGATCGACGCACTGGCGATAGCGCTGGTCATCGCGGCGAGCATGGGAGCGGTACGTACGCAGGTGGCCAGAAAGGCACAGTAACCAAAGCAAGCATGCTTGCTTGTTTCTCCGGTCGCTGCCATGCTCCGGGACACACAACGTCGTGTCCCGAGGGAGCGCACCGTGTCCGACCCGGCCGTCGTACTTGACGACTTGCGCAGTGAAAGCGATGAACTCGACCTGATGGTGAGGGAGTTGACCCCCGCACAGTGGGCGGGGCCGACACCCGCGCCGCGCTGGAGCGTCGCCCATCAGATCGCCCACCTCGCCTGGACCGACGCCGCCGCGCTGCTCGCCGTCACCGATCCCGAGGCCTTCGCCGCCCAGATCGAGAAGGCGCTCGCCGCGCCGGACTCCTTCGTCGACGAGGGCGCCGAGGCGGGCGCCGCGCTGCCGCCCGGTGAGCTGCTGGCCCGCTGGCGCGACGGCCGCGAGCGGCTGCAACAGGCTCTGCGCCAGGCCCCGGCCGGAACCCGCTTCCCCTGGTACGGGCCGCCGATGAGCGCCGCCTCGATGGCGACCGGGCGGCTGATGGAGACCTGGGCGCACGGACAGGACATCGCCGACGCGCTCGGCGCCGTCCGCGAACCGACCGCACGGCTGCGGCACGTCGCCCACATCGGGATCCGGGCGCGCGACTTCGCCTTCGGAGTACGGGGGCTGACGCCGCCGGCCGATCCCTTCCGGGTGGAGCTGACCGCGCCCGGCGGCGAGCTCTGGGCGTACGGCCCCGAGGACGCCGCGCAGCGCGTCACCGGGCCCGCTCTCGACTTCTGTCTGCTGGTCACGCAGCGGGCCCACCGCGACGATCTCTCCGTACGGACCCAGGGCGCCGACGCGGACCGGTGGCTGGACATCGCGCAGGCCTTCGCGGGACCTGCCGGACCCGGCCGCGGCCCCAAGGCGGCGTGATGCTGCGGATCGGGAACGCCTCCGGCTTCTACGGCGACCGCTTCGACGCGATGAAGGAGATGCTCACCGGCGGGCCGCTGGACGTACTGACCGGCGACTATCTCGCCGAGCTCACCATGCTCATCCTCGGCCGCGACCGGCTGAAGGACCGCAGCCTCGGCTACGCCAAGACCTTCCTCAGGCAACTGGAGGAGAGCCTCGGGCTCGCCCACGAGCGCGGCGTGAAGATCGTCGCCAATGCGGGCGGGCTCAACCCGGCGGGCCTGGCGAACGCGGTACGCGAGCTCGCCGACCGGGTCGGCGTCCCGGTCTCGGTCGCGCACGTCGAGGGCGACGACCTCGCCGCCCGCTTCCCGGGCGCCCTCAGCGCCAACGCCTACCTCGGCGGCGCCGGTATCGCCGAATGTCTGCGCGCCGGGGCCGATGTCGTCGTCACCGGCCGGGTCACCGACGCCGCCCTGGTCACCGGGCCCGCGGCGGCGCACTTCGGCTGGGGGCCCGAGGACCACGACGCGCTCGCGGGCGCGGTCGTCGCGGGACACGTCCTCGAATGCGGCACCCAGGCCACCGGCGGCAATTACGCGTTCTTCAGCGGCCATGACGTACGCCGCCCCGGCTTCCCGCTCGCCGAGATCCACGCCGACGGCACCTGCGTCATCACCAAGCACGACGGCACGGGCGGCCTCGTGGACGTCGGCACGGTCACCGCTCAGCTGCTGTACGAGACCGGAGGCGCGAGATATGCAGGGCCGGACGTCACCGCCCGCCTCGACACCGTACGGCTGGCGCAGGACGGACCGGACCGGGTACGGATCTCCGGAGTACGCGGCGAGGCCCCGCCGCCCCGTCTGAAGGTCGGACTCAACCGGCTCGGCGGCTGGCGCAACGAGGTCGTGTTCGTACTCACCGGACTCGACATCGAGGCCAAAGCCCGGCTGGTCCAGGAGCAGTTGGAGGAAGCCTTCGGCAAGTCCCGTCCGGCGGAGGTGCGCTGGGAACTGGCCCGCACCGAGCGGCCCGACGGCGACACCGAGGAGCGGGCCAGCGCGTATCTGCGCCTCGTGGTGCGCGACAGCGACCCGGAGAAGGTCGGGCGCGCGGTGAGCGGCGCGGCGATCGAGCTGGCGCTCGGCAGCTACCCGGGCTTCCATGTGACGGCACCGCCCGGGAAGGGCGCGCCGTACGGGGTCTTCGAGGCCGAGTACGTGGACGCGGCCGAGGTCACGCACACGGCCGTCCTGCCGGACGGGCATCGGGTGGCGGTGCGGACTCCCGTACACACGAAGGAAGTCGGGCACCTGGAAGAGGCCGGCGCGCTGCCCGAGGCACTGGACACCGCCGGGCCCCACCGCGCCGCCCCGCTCGGGCTGATCGCCGGCGCCCGCAGCGGCGACAAGGGCGGTGACGCCAATGTCGGGGTGTGGGCGAGGACCGACGACGCCTGGCGCTGGCTCGCCCACGAACTGACCGTGGACCGCTTCCGCGCGCTGCTCCCCGAGACCACGGGGCTGTCGGTCGTACGCCATGTCCTGCCGAATCTGCGGGCCCTGAACTTCACGGTCGAGGGGATCCTCGGCGAAGGCGTCGCGGCGCAGGCGCGCTTCGACCCGCAGGCGAAGGCGCTCGGCGAGTGGCTCCGCTCGCGGTACGTCGACATCCCGGAGGAACTGCTGTGACCGTGCTCGCCTCGGCCCTCGACCCCGCGGGCCCCGAATACGCCGCCCACCGCGACACCATGCTCGGCAAGCTCGCCGCGCTGGACGCCGAGCACGCCAAGGCGCTCGCGGGCGGCGGGGAGAAGTACATCGCCCGGCACCGGGGGCGCGGCAAGCTGCTGGCGCGCGAGCGGATCGAGCTGCTCCTCGACCCCGACACGCCCTTCCTCGAGCTGTCCCCGCTCGCCGCCTGGGGCAGTGACTATCCGCTGGGCGCGTCGATGGTCACGGGCATCGGTGTGGTGTCGGGCGTCGAATGCCTGATCACCGCGAACGATCCGACCGTGCGCGGCGGGGCGTCCAACCCCTGGACGCTGAAGAAGGCCCTGCGCGCCAACGAGATCGCGTACGCCAACCGCCTGCCCTGCATCTCCCTCGTCGAGTCCGGCGGTGCGGATCTGCCCTCCCAGAAGGAGATCTTCATCCCGGGCGGGGCGCTCTTCAGGGACATCACCCGGCTGTCGGCGGCCGGTATTCCGACGATCGCGGTCGTCTTCGGGAACTCGACGGCGGGCGGGGCGTACGTCCCCGGTATGTCCGACCACACCATCATGATCAAGGAGCGGTCGAAGGTCTTCCTCGGCGGACCGCCGCTGGTGAAGATGGCGACGGGTGAGGAGAGCGACGACGAGTCGCTCGGCGGCGCGGAGATGCACGCCCGTACGTCGGGCCTCGCCGACTACTTCGCGATCGACGAGGCGGACGCGCTGCGGCAGGCGCGGCGGGTCGTTGCCCGTCTCAACTGGCGCAAGGCGCACGCCGATCCCGGTCCGGCTGCGGCGCCCAAGTACGACGAGGAAGAGCTCCTCGGCATCGTCCCCGGCGATCTGCGCACGCCCTTCGACCCGCGCGAGGTCATCGCGAGGATCGTCGACGGCTCGGACTTCGACGAGTTCAAGCCGCTGTACGGGCCGAGCCTGGTGACCGGATGGGCGTCGCTGCACGGCTATCCGGTGGGTGTGCTCGCCAATGCGCAGGGCGTGCTGTTCAGCGCGGAGTCGCAGAAGGCGGCGCAGTTCATCCAGCTCGCCAACCAGCGCGATGTGCCGCTGGTCTTCCTGCACAACACCACCGGCTACATGGTCGGCAAGGAGTACGAGCAGGGCGGCATCATCAAGCACGGCGCGATGATGATCAACGCGGTGTCGAACTCGCGCGTCCCGCATCTGTCGGTCCTGATGGGCGCGTCGTACGGGGCCGGGCACTACGGCATGTGCGGGCGGGCGTACGACCCGCGGTTCCTCTTCGCCTGGCCGAGCGCCAAGTCCGCTGTGATGGGGCCGCAGCAGCTGGCGGGCGTGCTGTCGATCGTGGCGCGGGCGTCGGCGGCGGCGAAGGGACAGCCGTACGACGACGAGGCGGACGCGGGCCTGCGCGCGATGGTGGAGCAGCAGATCGAGGCGGAGTCGCTGCCGATGTTCCTCTCCGGGCGGCTGTACGACGACGGGGTCATCGACCCGCGCGACACGCGGACGGTGCTGGGGCTCTGTCTGTCCGCGATCCACACGGCACCGGTCGAGGGCGCGCGCGGCGGCTTCGGCGTCTTCCGGATGTGAGGCAGTGATGATCTCTTCTGTTCTTGTCGCCAACCGGGGCGAGATCGCCTGCCGGGTGTTCCGTACGTGCCGTGAGCTGGGCATCGCGACGGTCGCGGTGTACTCCGACGCGGACGCGTCGGCGCTGCACGTCCGGGAGGCGGACGCGGCGGTACGGCTGCCCGGCGCGGCGCCCGCGGATACGTATCTGCGCGGCGACCTGATCGTGAAGGCGGCGCTGGCGGCGGGCGCGGACGCGGTGCACCCGGGGTACGGCTTCCTGTCCGAGAACGCGGAGTTCGCGCGGGCGGTGGCGGACGCGGGGCTGGTGTGGATCGGCCCGCCGCCTTCCGCCATCGAGGCGATGGCGTCCAAGACGCGGGCGAAGGAGCTGATGGGCGGCGCGCCGCTGGACCCGGCCTCGGTGACGGAGGCGGATCTGCCGCTGCTGGTGAAGGCCGCGGCGGGCGGTGGCGGGCGCGGTATGCGTATCGTCCGCGAACTGTCGTCGCTGGCCGGGGAGCTGGAGGCGGCCTCTTCGGAGGCGGCGTCCGCGTTCGGTGACGGCGAGGTGTTCCTGGAGCCGTACATCGAAGGCGGCCGCCATGTGGAAGTGCAGGTCCTGGCGGACGCGTACGGCACGGTGTGGGCGCTCGGCACGCGCGACTGCTCGCTCCAGCGCCGCCACCAGAAGGTCATCGAGGAGTCCCCGGCGCCGGGCCTGCCGGCCGCGCTGGTCGCGACGCTGCACGAATCGGCGGTTGCCGCGGCGAAGGCGGTGGGCTACCGGGGGGCGGGAACGGTGGAGTTCCTGGTCTCGCCTCAGGGCCGGTCCCACTTCCTGGAGATGAACACCCGCCTCCAGGTGGAACACCCGGTCACGGAGGCGGTGTTCGGCGTAGACCTGGTGGCGCTCCAGCTGCGCGTGGCGGAAGGCACGGCGCTGCCGGAGTCCGGGCCACCGGCGCACGGCCACGCGGTGGAGGCGCGGCTGTACGCGGAGGACCCGTCGAACGGGTGGACACCGCAGACGGGGGTGCTGCACGAGCTGTCGGTCCCCGGAGCCGCTTCCGGCCCGCGGGTCGACACCGGCCTGCGCGTCGACACCGGATACACCGCCGGCGACTCCATCGGCGTGCACTACGACCCCATGATCGCCAAGGTCATCGCCTGGGCGCCCACCCGCCACGAGGCCGTGCGGAAGCTCGCCCACGCCCTGCGGCGGACACGCCTGCACGGGCCCGTGACCAACCGGGGGCTGCTCGTACGGTCCCTGGAGCACACCGAGTTCACCGGCGCACAGCTGGACACCGGGTTCTACGAGCGCAACCTCGACGCGCTCACCGCGCCCGCCGAAGGAGAGCGCTACGCGGCCGTCGCCGCCGCCCTCGCGGATGCCGCGAGCCGTCCCGGCGCCTCGGTCGGCGCACGGCTCGGCGCATGGCGGAACCTTCCCTCGCAGGCCCAGCTCAAGGTCTACGGCGACCACGAGATCCGCTACCGCCCCACCCGCGGCGGGTTCGAACTCGTCGACGATCCCGGCGTCCGCGTCGTCACCGCCGACGCCCGCCGCGTACGGCTCGAGATCGACGGAGTCGTACGGCACTACGACGTCACCGATCACGGCGACGGACACGTCCACGTCGACAGTCCCACCGGCGCCCACTCCCTCGCCGTACAACCCCGGTTCGCCGACCCCCAGGACAGGACCCGGCCCGGGTCGCTGCTCGCCCCCATGCCCGGCACCGTCGTCCGGATCGGCGACGGGCTCGCCGAAGGCAGCCGGGTGAGCGAGGGGCAGCCGCTCGTCTGGCTGGAGGCCATGAAGATGGAGCACCGCATCGTCTCGCCCGCCTCCGGCATTCTCACCGCGCTCCACGCCGTACCCGGCCGTCAGGTCGAGGTCGGTGCCCTGCTCGCCGTCGTCAACGAAGCAATGGACGTAGCCACCCAGGAGGACACCGCGTCATGAACACAGAGAGCCAGGAGCACACCGCACTGCGTGCCGCCGTCGCCGCACTCGGGCAGCGGCACGGCCGGGGATACGTACGCGAAGAGCTGTGGGCCGAGGCCGCCAAGCTCGGCTATCTCGGCGTGAACCTCCCCGAGGCGTACGGCGGCGGAGGCGGCGGGATGCAGGAACTGTCCATCGTTCTGGAGGAGCTGGGCGCCGCAGGCTGTCCGCTCCTCATGATGGTCGTCTCACCCGCCATCTGCGGCACCGTCATCGCCCGCTTCGGCACCGACGAACAGAAGCGCACCTGGCTCCCCGGTCTCTCCGACGGCAGCCTCACCATGGCCTTCGGCATCACCGAGCCCGACGCCGGGTCGAACTCCCACCGGATCACCACCACCGCCCGCAGGACCGACGACGGCTGGATACTGAACGGGCGCAAGGTCTTCATCTCCGGCGTCGACATCGCCGACGCGACCCTCATCGTGGGCCGTACCGAGGACGCGCGCACGGGCAGTCTCAAGCCCTGTCTCTTCATTGTCCCCCGCGAGGCCCAGGGCTTCCGGCGCTCGCAGATCGACATGGAACTCCAGGCCCAGGAGAAGCAGTTCGAGCTCGTACTGGACGAGGTCCACCTCCCCGACGACGCCCTGGTGGGTGGGGGTACCTCCCACGCCGAAGGCTGTGGGGGAGAGAACGCCGGGCTTCTCCAGCTCTTCGCCGGCCTCAACCCCGAGCGCATCATGACCGCCGCCTTCGGCATCGGGATGGGCCGGTACGCGCTCACCAAAGCCATCGACTACGCGAAGACCCGGCAGGTCTGGAAGCAGCCCATCGGCGGCCACCAGGCCATCGCCCACCCCCTCGCCCAGGCCCACATCGAGCTCGAACTCGCCCGCCTGATGATGCAGAAGGCCGCCGCCCTCTACGACGCCGGCGACGACATCGGCGCCGGCGAGGCGGCGAACATGGCCAAGTACGCCGCCGGCGAGGCCTGCGTCAAGGCCGTCGACCAGGCCGTGCACACCCTCGGCGGGAACGGCCTCACCCGCGAGTACGGCCTCGCCTCCCTGATCACCGCCGCCCGCGTCGCCCGGATCGCCCCGGTCAGCCGCGAAATGATCCTCAACTACGTATCCCACCAGTCCCTGGGTCTCCCCAAGTCGTACTGAGACGGGAGATTCTGGCCGTCCACACAGCCGAGGGGGCCGCAATGGTGTTCCACAGCGAGTACGCAGACGTTCCCGCCGTCACCGAGCCGATCCACGACGCCGTACTCGGCCGGGCCGCCGCCGAGTACGGCGACACGATCGCCCTGGTCGACGGCGTGAACGGCACCACCCTCACGTACGCCCAGCTCGACACCTTCCACCGCCGCATCGCCGCCTCACTCGCCGGCGCGGGCCTGCGCAAGGGCGACGTCCTGGCCCTGCACAGCCCCAACACCGTCGCGTACCCCGCCGTCTTCTACGGGGCCACGCGCGCCGGTGCCACCGTCACCACCGTCCATCCGCTCGCCACGGCGGAGGAGTTCGCCAAACAGCTCCGCGACTCCTCCGCCCGCTGGATAGTCACCATCTCACCGCTCCTCGAGATCGCCCGCCGGGCCGCCGAACTCGTCGCCGGAATCGAGGAGATATTCGTCTGCGACCGCGCCGACGGGCATGTGAGCATCCTCGACATGCTCGGCTCGACCGCACCCGAGCCGGACGTCACCATCGACCCCTCCGAGGACATCGCGGTCCTGCCGTACTCCTCGGGCACCACCGGCGTCCCCAAGGGCGTCATGCTCACCCACCGCTCCATCGCCACCAACCTCGCGCAGCTCTATCCGATGGTCCCGATGGGCCCCGGTGACCGCATCCTCGCGGTGCTGCCCTTCTTCCACATCTACGGCCTCACCGCTCTGATGAACGCCCCGCTCCGCCACGGCGCCACCGTCGTCGTACTGCCCCGCTTCGAGCTCGACACCTTCCTCGCGGCGATCGAGAAGCACCGCATCAACGGCCTGTACGTCGCCCCGCCGATCGTCCTCGCCCTCGCCAAGCACCCGGCCGTCGCGCAGTACGACCTGTCGTCGCTCGAGTACATCGTCAGCGCCGCAGCCCCGCTCGACGCCCGCCTCGGCCAGGCCTGCTCGGCGCGGCTCGGACTGCCGCCGGTGCGGCAGGCGTACGGCATGACCGAGCTCTCGCCCGGCACACATGCCGTACCGCTGTCCGCCGCCGCCCCGCCGCCCGGGGCCGTAGGACAGCTCGTGCCCAACACCGAGATGCGCATCCTCTCCCTCGACGACCCCGGCAAGGACGTCGGCGTCGGCGAGGAGGGCGAGATCGCGATCCGCGGACCGCAGGTGATGAAGGGCTACCTCGGCCGCCCCGACGCCACCGCGGACATGATCGACTCCGACGGCTGGGTCCACACCGGCGATGTCGGACGCGTGGACGCCGACGGCTGGCTCTTCGTCGTCGACCGGGTCAAGGAACTCATCAAGTACAAGGGCTTCCAGGTCGCACCCGCCGAGCTGGAGGCGCTGCTGCTCACCCACGAAGGCATAGCGGACGCCGCGGTGATAGGGGTGTACGACGCGGACGGGAACGAGATCCCGAAGGCGTACGTCGTACGGCAGCGTGCCGCGGAGGACCTGACCGAGGACGATGTCCTCGGCTACGTTGCCGAGCGCGTGGCGCCGTACAAGAAGGTCCGCCGCGTCGAGTTCATCGGCGGCGTCCCGCGCGCCGCCTCGGGAAAGATCCTCAGGCGTGAACTGAGGGACCGGGAGAGGGAAAACACGTGACGCTGGTCGCCACCGCCCACGAGCGAGGCATCACCACCCTGACGCTGGACTCGCCGGCGAACCGCAACGCCCTGTCGGCGCGGCTCGTCGGCGAGCTGGCGCAGGCACTGACCGACTGCGGCAAGGACGAGACCGTACGGGCCGTCGTCCTCACCCACACCGGTTCCACATTCAGCGCGGGCGCCGATCTGAAAGCCCCGCCCAACCCGTACACCTTCGTCGGTCTGCTGCGGCAGATCGTCACGCTGCCGAAGCCCGTGGTGGCCCGTGTCACCGGCCATGTACGGGCCGGCGGACTCGGTCTGCTCGGCGCCTGCGACATCGCCGCCGGCACGAGCGCCGCGGACTTCGCCTTCACCGAGGTACGCATCGGGGTCGCGCCCGCCGTGATCTCACTGCCGCTGCTGCCGCGCCTGGACGCGCGCGCGGCAGAGCGCTACTACCTCACCGGCGAACGCTTCGGCGCGGCGGAAGCGGCGCGCATCGGACTGCTCACACTCGCCGCCGACGATGTGGACGCCGCGCTCGGCCCCGTCGTCGACGGGTTGCGCAGAGCCTCCCCGCAGGGCCTCGCCGCATCGAAACAGCTGCTCGCGGCCAGGGTGCTGGAGACTTTCGACCGGGATGCCGAAGACCTGGTCCAGCGCTCGGCCTCGCTCTTCGCGTCGGCGGAAGCACGCGAGGGCATGACGGCCTTCCTCGAACGACGGGACCCCGCATGGGTGTTGTGACACCTCCCAAGCAGGACCGCAGCAGGGCCACCCGGCAGCGGCTGCTCGAGGCCGCGGTGTCCTGCCTCGCCGAGCGCGGCTGGGCGGGCTCGACCGTCTCGGTGGTCGCCGAGCGGGCCGGGGTGTCGCGGGGCGCCGCCCAGCACCACTTCCCGACCAGGGAGGACCTGTTCACGGCGGCGGTGGAGTACGTCGCGGAGGAGCGCTCGCAGGCGCTGCGGGCGCTGCCGACGCAGGACCGGACGGCGGTCGTCGCGGCCCTCGTCGACCTCTACACGGGGCCGCTGTTCCGGGCCGCCCTGCAGCTGTGGGTCGCCGCGTCCAACGAGGAGCAACTGCGCTCGCGCGTCACGGAGCTGGAAGCGCGCGTCGGCCGGGAGACCCACCGGATCGCGGTCCAGCTGCTGGATGCGGACGAGTCACGGCCCGGGGTACGCGAAACAGTCCAGGGCCTGCTCGACATGGCCCGCGGTCTGGGCCTCGCCAACCTCCTGACGGATGACGCCGCGCGCCGTCGGAGGGTGGTGGCACAGTGGGCGTTGCTGCTGGACGGGGCCCTGGGCTGATCCGTTTCCTCCCTCACGGAGGCGGCCGGCCGCGGCAGGGCCCCGCGCTGTGACACGGGCCACTACCGTCCCGACGGGTCCGCAGTATCCTGGGCCCATGCTTCTGCTTGTACGCCGCCGCCACGTGGACTACGTCCGCGTCACGAGCATGGGCTGTCGGCGCTCCGCCTGACCCAGCCCCCTCTCCACCCACCCCGGTCCCCCCGGCTCCGCCCCACCCCGGCGGCCCGTCGGCGGTACGTGTACCCGGCCATCGCCGGGAGCGGCGGCCGGGCCACACCTCAGCGGACGTACCCCATGTCGTACTTGCAGCTTCCTGTCATCGACCTCTCCGCAGCCGACCGAGGCCCCCAGTCCCGCGCGCTGCTCCACGCACAGCTCCACAGCGCCGCCCACGACGTCGGCTTCTTCCAGCTCACCGGCCACGGCGTCGGCGAAGCAGAGACCGCCGCCCTCACCGGCGCGATGCGCGCCTTCTTCGCGCTCCCCGAGGCGGACCGGCTCGCCGTGTCCCACCTCAACTCGCCCCACTTCCGCGGCTACACCCGCACCGGCGACGAACGCACCGGGGGCAGCCGCGACTGGCGCGACCAGCTCGACATCGGCGCCGAACGCCCCCCGCACATCCCCGGACCCGGCGAGCCCGGCTACTGGTGGCTGGAAGGCCCCAACCAGTGGCCCGCCGCCCTCCCGGCCCTGCGCACCGCCGCACTCGGCTGGATCGACCGGCTCAGCGGCGTCGCGCACAAGCTGCTGCACGAACTGCTCGCCGCCATCGGCGCGCCCCCGGACTTCTACGACGAGATCTTCGCCGACCGGCCCCATCTGCACCTCAAGCTGGTCCGCTACCCGGGCAGCGCGGGCGACGGCAGCGAGCAGGGCGTCGGCGCCCACAAGGACTACGGCTTCCTCACCCTGCTCCACCAGGACGAGATAGGCGGCCTCCAGGTCCAGCGCGGCGACGGGCTCTTCCACGAGGTGCCGCCGATTCCCGGCGCCTTCGTCGTCAACCTCGGCGAGCTCCTCGAAGTCGCCACCAACGGCTATCTGCTGGCCACCAACCACCGTGTGGTCAGCCCGGCAGGGGCCACCGAGCGCTACTCCGTGCCCTTCTTCTACAACCCTCGACTGGACGCCCGGATCGCCCCGGTGCCCTTCCCCCACGCCGCGGACGCGCCCGGTGTCACCGCAGACCCGGCCAACCCGCTCTTCGCCGAGTACGGCCGCAACGAGCTCAAGGGCTGGCTGCGGGCCCACCCTCAGGTGGCCGCCCGCCACCACCAGGACCTGCTCGTCCCGGCCTGACCACGGCAGGCGAACGGCGCCGGGCCCCCGCGACCAGGGGCACGGCGCCGTACCGCGGCTTTCCGGGACGTCGGTCCGCGAGGTTCGCCAGGTCGGTCCGCGAGGTCAGTCCGCGATGCTGTCGTAGCCGACGACCTCGCGCGGGTTCCGCGTCCCCGGCCCGACGTACAGCGCGGACGGACGCACCAGCCGGCCCGTGCGCTTCTGCTCCAGGATGTGCGCCGACCAGCCCGCCGTACGGGCACAGGTGAACATCGACGTGAACATATGCGCCGGGACATCCGCGAAGTCCAGCATGATCGCCGCCCAGAACTCCACGTTCGTCGCCAGGACGCGGTCCGGGCGGCGGTTGTGCAGCTCCTCCAGCGCGGCCCTCTCCAGCGCCTCCGCCACCTCGAAGCGCGGCGCGTCCAGCTCCTTGGCCGTACGGCGCAGCACGCGAGCCCGGGGGTCCTCGGCCCGGTAGACCCTGTGCCCGAAGCCCATGAGCCGCTCGCCCTTGTCCAGGGTCCGCTTCACATACGCGGTCGCGTCACCCGTGCGCTCGATCTCCTCGATCATGCCCAGCACACGGGACGGCGCACCACCGTGCAGCGGCCCCGACATCGCGCCGACCGCACCCGACAGCGCGGCGGCCACATCCGCGCCGGTGGACGCGATGACCCGGGCGGTGAACGTGGAGGCGTTCATGCCGTGCTCGGCCGCCGACGTCCAGTACGCGTCGACGGCCTTGACGTGACGGGGGTCCGGCTCCCCGCGCCAGCGGATCATGAAGCGCTCGACGACGGACTGCGCCTTGTCGATCTCCTTCTGCGGGACCATCGGCAGGCCCTGGCCTCGCGCCGACTGGGCGACGTACGACAGCGCCATCACCGCGGCCCGTGCCAGGTCGTCGCGGGCCTGCGCCTCATTGATGTCGAGAAGCGGTTTCAGACCCCACACCGGGGCGAGCATCGCCAGCGCCGACTGCACATCGACACGGATGTCGCCGGAGTGCACCGGGATGGGGAAGGGCTCGGCCGCCGGCAGGCCGGGGTTGAAGGCGCCGTCGACAAGCAGGCCCCACACGTTCCCGAAGGAGACGTGGCCCACCAGATCCTCGATGTCCACGCCCCGGTAGCGGAGCGAGCCGCCCTCCTTGTCGGGTTCGGCGATCTCCGTTTCGAACGCGACGACTCCCTCGAGTCCAGGTACGAAGTCGGACATCAGGCGGCTCCTCAAGATGCGTACGACAGATGTGGGTCCGTCACCCCGGTGATGCCCCGTGCGGCAGGTGGTCACCCAACCGTCGGGAAGGCAGGACGATATCCCCTGCTGTATGGAGGCCACAGTGGCCCGACCCAAGATTTTGGCGGGTCCGGCTGATGCGGGGAAGCGTGACATCCGGCACACTGCCCCATTTTGGCCGGGGAGGATTAAGGGCACTCCGTGCCGGGCAAACTCGCCCACTGCGGCAGGATGGCCCCGTGACCGACTACGCCGCACCGGACTCGGATCCCGCCGCTCCGAACTCGGATCCCGCTGACCCGGACCCGGATTCCCCTTCTCATGACCCCGCCGTCATGCGGGAGCAGTACCGCTCCACCGCGCTCCTGGAGGCGGACCTGGCGTCCACGCCCATGGACCAGTTCGCCCGCTGGTTCCGGGACGCCACGTCCGGCGGTCTGCGCGAGCCGAACGCCATGATCGTCGCCACGGCCACACCCGACGGCCGCCCGTCATCGCGCACGGTGCTGCTGAAGCAGTTCGACGGGCGCGGCTTCGTCTTCTACACCAACTACGCCTCCCGCAAGGGTGGCGAGCTGGCCGCCAATCCGCACATCTCGCTGCTCTTCCCCTGGCACGGTCTGGCCCGCCAGGTCATCGTCACCGGCACGGCGTCCCGCATCGGCCGCGACGAGACGGTCGCCTACTTCCGCACCCGCCCGCACGGCTCTCAGCTCGGCGCCTGGGCCAGCGCCCAGTCCTCGGTGATCGCCTCGCGGGAGGAACTGCTGCGCAAGTACGAGGAGCTGGCGGCCCGCTACCCGGAGGGCGAGCAGGTCCCGGCGCCGCCGGAGTGGGGCGGCTACCGGGTCGAGCCGGAGACGGTGGAGTTCTGGCAGGGCCACGAGAACCGGCTGCACGACCGGCTGCGGTATGTCCGCCGTACCCCGTCGGGGGCGTGGCAGGTGGAGCGACTGTCACCCTGAGGCGATCGCGAGGCGGCGGCCCCGCCCCCGAGCGCGGGCAGCCACCGCCGACGGGATGCCGGGCACGGCGGCGAGCTGCCCCGGGACTGCCCCGGAACGCAGAAACCCGCGGGCTCTGGTCCCTCCTTGCGGAGGAGTCGGCCGGATGTGCCGGCGAGCCCGCGGGTCGGTGACTGCTAGGTATTTCGGCCGACGGTTCTGTCGGCTGCACACAGAGTGCGACGACGGGCCGTCAGCCCGCAGTCACCTCACGCATCCGAAACGAAATCACTTCCGGATCACCTCCTTTCACCGTGTGGCCAACACCTTAGGAAGCGGTCCGCGAGGCCACAACCCAATTTCCCCCAGGCAAAGATTTCCGGGAACAGAGTGTGCGCTGCGTCACGTTCCAGTTGAATGATCTGAGGTGCAAAAAGCATGTGTGGATGCGTCCTGCAGGGGGTCCAGGATGAGTGCTTCCAGGAGTGAGACCACCAATGCGCTCGGGCCTGACGAGCCGGAGCGGGACGACGTGGGTTCGCCGGAGCCCGGCCCGGTGCCGGGGGCGGAGCTGCTTGCGGCGCTGCTCGACGGGATGGACGCCGCGCTCTGCGCCTTCGACGCGGACGGCACCGTCACCCACTGGAACCGCGAGGCGGAGCGGATTCTCGGCTGGTCGCCCGAGGAGGCGGTGGGGCGGCGCGGGTTTGCCGGGTGGGCGGTGCGGACCGCCGATGCCGAAGAGGTGCAGGGGCGGCTGATGGCCGCGATGGATGTGCCGGGGCGCACCGTCCATGAATTCGCGCTGCTGCGCAAGGACGGCGGGCGTGTTCTCGTACGGACCCAGTCGGCGCGGGTGCTCGGCGCGGACGGCAAGCCGGCCGGGGTGTACTGCGCGTTCAGCGAGGTGCACGCGCAGATCGATCTGGAGCGGGCGATCGCGTTGAGCGAGGCGCTGTTCGAGGACGAGTCCTGGGGGCTCGTACTGGTCGATGTGGATCTGCGGCCGACCGTTGTCAACGGCTATGCGGCGCGGGTGCTGGGCGCCGGGCGCACCTCATCGCTCGGGCGGCCGCTCGGGGAACTGGTCGTCCAGGGTCTGGAGGAGCTGGAGGGCGCGCTCCACCATGTGCTGGCCGAGGGGGCGCCGCGGGGGCTCGCGGAGTTGTGGGTGACGCTGAGTACGGCCGAGGGGGAGCGGCGGCGGTGCTGGCGCAGTGGGTTCCTGCGGCTGGCCTCGCCGCTCGCGGAGGAGCCTGTGCCGCTCGGCGTGGGGTGGCTGTTCCACGATGTGACCGAGGCGAAGCTGGCCGAGCAGGAGGCGGACCGGCAGCGGTTCCGGTCGAGCCAGCTGCACCGGGCGGGGCGGGCCGCGGCGGAGTGCGAGGACTCGATGGAGGCGGCGACCGCGTATCTGGACTTCGCGCTCGCGGGCTTCGCCGACCATGCGTTGATCGATCTGCTGGAGGGGGAAGGGGATCGGCTGGTGCGTGTCGCGGCAACGCCTTCGGGGGCGCCGGGCCCGTGTGTGGCGGTGGCGGGTGCGGGCATTCCGGTGCGCTATCCGCAGGACCATCCGGCGCTCCAGGCAGCGGACCGCATCGGCTCGGTCCGGGCGAGCGCGCCCGCGGTGGCGGGCGACTGGGCGGCGGAGCGCCAGTGGCCGCGGGACGCGGTCCACGCGCTGTGCACGGTGCTGCGGAGCCGGGGCCGGACGCTGGGAGTGGTGACGTTTCTGCGCGGGGCGAGCCGCCCGGCGTTCGAACGCCAGGACGCGGTGTACGCGGAGAGCGTGGCGGTTCTGGCGGCGTCGGCGCTGGATCTGGCGCGGCTGACGGGCGGGCAGGGGGACGGCTGACGAACGGAACGCGCGGGCGTGCCGAGTGCGGGCCCGCGCCGAGCGCGGGCGGCCGGCCGGACATGATGCCGCCGCGTGGCGGTGAGCCGTCGCGGTGCGGCGGCCCCACTGCGGCGTGAAACCGCCGTGCCCCGGGGTGCGGCGGGCCGTACGTCCTAGTGGCGGAAGAAGATCCGGTCCCCGTACTCCGTCATCACGCGTCCGTTCCACTCGTGCCCGCCGTCCACGTTCCCCGAGCGCAGCAGCGGCGGCTCGATGCCCCGCTCGACCAGCTGTTCGGCCGCTGCCGCCATCATCGCCTGCATCAGCGCGCTGGTGACGACGGTCGACGCGGGCGCGAAGGGAGCCTCGATGCCTTCGTGGGTGAGCTCCGCGTCGCCGACCGCGATCTTGGAGTCGAGGACGATGTCGCAGTGGTCCTTGAGGAAGGTGCCGGAGACGTGCCGGGATGTGGTGCCCTCCGCGTATGCCACCGACGTCACGCCGATGACCTTGAGCCCGAGCGCGCGGGCGTTCATGGCCATCTCGACGGGCAGCGCGTTGCGCCCCGAGAGCGAGATGATCACGAGTACGTCGCCGGCCTTGGCGGGACTGGAGTCGAGCACGGCGCCCGCGAGCCCGTTCACACGCTCGAGGGCCGAGCCGAGCGTGGCCGGCATGACGTCGACACCGACGACGCCGGGCACGGCGAGGAGGTTCATCAGGGCGAAGCCGCCGGCCCGGTAGACGACGTCCTGCGCGGCGAGCGAGGAGTGTCCGGCGCCGAAAGCGAAGAGGCGGCCGCCCGCGGCGACGGTGTCCGCGATCGCGGCCCCGGAGTCGGCGATGTTCGCCGTCTCCTCGTCCCGGACACGCTGCAGCAGACCGATCGCGGCGTCGAAGAACTGACCGGCCAGCTTGCTCTCGCTCATCGCCGAGCCCTTTCGGGGAGGTGAGGAACCGCGGCTGCACGCGGCTGCACGCGGCTGCACCGCGGCGGGAATACCCGTGCCGCGGATCACGTTGCGGTCTGGACCATTGCTCTGTCAATACAGCCTTCCGTACGAGCTCCGTACGAGCTGTCGTACGGGCTCGGGGAGAGGCTTCCCGACGGCTTACCCCCGGCACGGCACGGTTGTCAGTGGGATGCGTCAGAATTGAGTCAGGGCCAGCGCACGACTGTTTTTCCAGTCACAGCATCGAGGGGCACGTATGTCCGGACTGATCGACACGACGGAGATGTATCTCCGCACCATCCTCGAGCTCGAAGAGGAAGGTGTGGTGCCCATGCGCGCCCGGATCGCCGAGCGGCTCGACCAGAGCGGTCCGACGGTCAGCCAGACCGTGGCGCGCATGGAGCGCGACGGCCTGGTGACGGTCGCCGGCGACCGTCACCTGGAGCTGACCGACGAGGGCAGGCGGCTGGCGACGCGCGTGATGCGCAAGCACAGGCTGGCCGAGTGTCTGCTCGTCGATGTGATCGGCCTGGAGTGGGAGCAGGTCCACGCGGAGGCGTGCCGCTGGGAGCATGTGATGAGCGAGGCGGTGGAGCGGCGCGTTCTGGAGCTGCTGCGCCACCCGACGGAGTCGCCGTACGGGAACCCGATCCCGGGCCTCGAGGAGCTGGGCGAGAAGGCGGAGGCCGACCCGTTCCTGGACGACGGCATGGTCTCGCTGGCCGACCTGGACCCGGGCGCGGACGGCAAGACCGTGGTCGTACGGCGGATCGGCGAGCCGATCCAGACGGACGCCCAGCTGATGTACACGCTGCGGCGGGCGGGAGTACAGCCCGGTTCGGTGGTCAGCGTGACGGAGTCCGCGGGCGGAGTGCTCGTGGGCAGCAGCGGCGAGGCGGCGGAGCTGGAGGCCGATGTGGCCTCGCATGTGTTCGTGGCCAAGCAGTAGTAGCCAAGCAGTGGCCGAGCAATAACCGGGCACTGACCGCGGCCTGACGGCCCCGCAGCGTTCCTGACCTGGGACGCCCGGGGCCTCTCGGGCGTCCCCCGGACACACCGTCGGGACTTCGTGTGGCGGTTTCCACCCGCCGGATACCGTTTTCCGTCCGGAATGGCAGCGCCCGGGCGAATCGCGTGCCACGCTGTGGCTGAGGCATATGACCCCATGGCCGGGGAGGGATCCGGGTGATGCGCCCGCCGTACGTCCAGCGCGCTCAACGCCGCGCCCAGCACGCTCAGCGAGCCCCGCAAGTGCGGTACGCGCATGCCCTGTACGCGCATGCCCCGCGCGACCCGTACGTCCCGTGCGCCTGTGTCCCGCACGCCCTGAATCCACAGGAGGGCCCCGGCTCCCACGGGAGCCGGGGCCTGACCTCCCCTGTGCTGACCCGGAGCCCCGAGCTCCCAGGGTCAATCCCCTCGGACCGTCATCCCCGAGCGGCCCGCCTCCCGCTGAAGATCTTCCCTCGGCCGCGGGCGTCAATCCTTGAGGGCGGTCACTCGAATGAGGGGTGTTGTACGGCAGACCCGCGTTTTCGAATAGAGGTTCGATAGTCTGGCAGGACTCGACCGAGCAGGACCACCGGGGGAGAGAAGGGGGTGCCAGGCCACATGGTGCGGCGCATCGACGTAACCGGAGCCGACGGCGTACGCCTGGCTGCCTGGGAGTTTGCCGACCCTCCCAAAGGAAGGGGCGAAACGGATCACGCACCCGGAGTCTTACTGCTCCACGGATTGATGGGCCGTGCCTCGCACTGGGCCTCGACGGCCCGCTGGCTGGCTGAGCGGCACCGCGCGATCGCACTCGATCAGCGAGGTCACGGCCGCAGCGACAAGCCGGCCGAGGGCCCGTTCACCCGCGAGGCGTATGTCGCCGACGCCGAGACCGCCGTCGAACAACTGGGCCTCGCCCCGGTGACCCTGGTCGGCCATTCCATGGGCGCGCTCACCGCGTGGCAACTCGCCGCCAAGCGCCCGGACCTGGTCCAGGCTCTGATCATCTGCGATATGCGTGCCTCCGCGCTGGGTGCGGCCTCGCAGCGTGAGTGGGAGGACTGGTTCCGCTCCTGGCCGGTCCCGTTCGCGACGCTGGCGGACGTCCGCAAGTGGTTCGGCGAGGACGACCCCTGGGTGGAGCGGCACAACCCCGCCCGAGGAGAGTTCTTCGCGGAAGTGATGTCGGAACGGGCGGACGGCTGGCGCCCGGTCTTCTCCCGCCGCCAGATGCTCACCTCCCGTGAAACGTGGGTCCACGACGCCCACTGGGAGGAGTTGGCCCAGGTCCAGTGCCCGACACTGGTGGTCCGTGGCCTGGACGGCGAACTGGGCCGCGCGGAGGCCCAGGAGATGGTGCGGGTCCTGCCCCGGGGTGAGTACGGGGAAGTGGCGGACGCGGGCCATCTGGTGCACTACGACCAGCCGGAGGGTTGGCGGACGGCGGTCGAGCCGTTTCTGGATGGTGTGCTGACGCCCTGACAGGAACCATGTCGGGCATGGGAGACGGGGGATCGCCTTCAGCCGTGGCGGCAACGGCTGGGCGATCGGCGAGGTCGGTAACCGGTCGACCGGTTACTTCATGTGCGTCTGGTGCGGGGGAGGGTTACCGGCCTCGTGGAGCGTGCGTCGAAGGTACGTGACCCGTGGCCACGGGCCGTCAGAAGGCGAAGACCGTGCCCTTGGCCATGCTTCCTTCCATCTCGCACTCGTTGCCGTACGTGGCCGACCAGTCGACGTGCTTGCCCTGCCACACACCACGGGCGCTGAGCACAACAGGATTCCACTGGCGCGTGCACATCTTGTGCGACTTCTGTTCCGCCAGCGCGCTGAACTCGCCGTTGACGATGAGAAGTTCCGTACACGCGGCCGCGGGCGAGGGGTGGCTGCCCCCGGGGCGCGGGGCGCAGGTCAGGGTGACGGCCCGCTCGACCGTGGCGGTCGCGGCGTCATCACCCCTGCCGAAGCTGAGCACGAGTGCGGAGGGCGCGTACAGGCTCTTCGTCTTGGCCGGCTGTGCGGGCTGCGTGGGCCGGTCCTGCGCGACTGCCGTGGCCGTGGTGCCGGTCAGGAGCAGTGCAGATGCGGTGGCGACTGCGGCGACTGTGTTTCGGATGTAACGCATGTGTGAAACTCCTTCACTTGGGGGGCGATTGCGGTCGGGAGTCTTGCGCATGCGGACAGTGAGTGCACGTTGTTCGCTCGTTTCCGGCCGTGTACGTTCGTTCGGGGGCGACCGAATGGTCGTTCGGGCAGCTCGGAGTGGGTGTGGCGGAGTGTCCATTATGTGGATGATCTTCGATGGTGCAACGGAAAACTACCGTCTGAGCTGCGTAAACGTCCGGGCGGCTCTCTCCGTGTGAGGCCTGCTTCGACTGGAAAACGTCCCTCGCCGAGGGTTTTGGCGGCGATGGCGCGGTCCGCCGTCGGAGGGGAATGTATACACGCGCTAATCGGAAGGCTTTGCTTCGAGACGGTCACGACGGCGCCGGGAGTCGCGAGCGCCGCGGCGAGCGTCGCCGCGGGTGTGTAGCTCTCGCGTACGCGGATTCCGATGACAATAAGACCTAATAGGACAAGTCGGTACGGTTCCTGGCGGAACGCGGCCAGGGCGATGACGGGCCGTTGATCCGCACCTACCTTGAGAGTTCGAATCTCTCGAGGGAGGGATGCATGGAACGCAGGCGGTTATTGCATGCCGGAGCCGGGTTCGCCCTGGCGTCCGTGGCGGGCCAATTGGCTTTCCCGGGCGCTGCGAACGCCGACGCACCCGACATCGCAGGCACGGCCGGTAGACCAGACACAGCAGACAGACCGGACACAGCCGGTTCGGAGGACCACTGTTCGGAGCCACCCATCTCCACCTTCGGCGTCGCGTCGTTCACCGCCGCCATAGTCGGAATGACGAGGCTCGACGATCACGTCTACGTCGTGGCCCGGGGCCAGAGTCCACCCGTACTCGGTGAGATCGACCTTGCGTCGAAGAAACTCGTCAGAGCCGTCCGGCTCGGCCGCGGAGAGGGCGGCTGGGCTGCGACCGTCTCGGGCGGGCAGGTCTACGCCGGGACGTATCCGACCCCGGACATCTACCGCTTCGATCCGGCCACCGGCGAGGTGAAGCTGATCGGCACGGTGGGCCCGGCGGGCGGCTTCGTCTGGTGTCTCACCACGGCGCCGGACGGCACGGTGTACGCGGGAACGTCCCCGCGCGGCGAAGTCTGGGAGTACAAGCCGCAGACCGGCGTCCTGCGCAATCTCGGCGTCGCGGTGCCGGGCGATCAGTATGTGCGTGCGATCGCCGCCGACGAGCGCTTCGTCTACGCGGGGACGCTGCCGCACGGCTACGTCGTCGCCTACGACCGCACCACCGGTGCGAGGACGAACCTCACCCCGACGCCCTACGGCGGCGCGGCCGCGCTGCTCGCGCGCGGTGGCCGGGTGATCGCCGCGCTCACCAAGTCCGTGGTCGACATGGCGCCCGACGGCAGCGACGCACGGGTGATCGCGACGCCAGGCCCGGAGCGGCTGATCGACGCGATGACGATGACGTCCGACGGCACGCTGTACTGCGTCGGCCGCCCGACCGGAACCGTCTACCGGCGGGACGGCGACACCCTCGTGCCGGTCGCCGCGCCCGCGGCCGGGGACGAGCACCGCGCCCTGCTGCCGCTGGCGGACGGGACGCTGCTCGGCGGTGCGGGCAGCGGCCGTCTGTGGTGGCTGGATCTGGCAAGCGGCCGGTCGGACATACTCGAGCTGATCGACATCGGCCTGTCCGGACCGGATCCCGTGCAGTCCATGACGTACGGGTCGCGCGGGACCGTGCACGTCGGCGGGCACTTCTCGATCACGACCCACCAACCGGCGAAAGGCACGTCCCGGCGGATCAGGATCCCGGGCGAACCGAAGCAGCTGCAACGGGTCGGCGACCGCGTGTACGCGGCGATGTACCCGAGTACCGAGTTGCTGGAGTTCGACCCGGACCGCGGCAAGGTCCGGTCCATGGGCTTCGTCGAGAACGAGCAGCAACGGCCGACGGACATGGTGTACGAACGGGCCCATGATCTCCTGCTGGTGTCGACCGCCCCGGGTGTCGGCCTGCTCAAAGGCGCGCTGACAGTGGCGGACCGGCTGAGACGCAAGCTCAGGGTCTATCCGGATGTGATCGTGGACCAGAGCGTGATGTCGCTCGCGCTGGACGACAGACCGGGTTCCCGGATCGCGTACCTCGCCGGAGACACCTGGGGCGGCGGCAGCGTGCCGCCGGCCAGACCGAGCGCCACGATCGTCGCCTTCGACCTGCGGCACCGCAAGGTGCTGTGGGAGGTCGCCCCGGTGGAGGGGTACGCGAGCCTGCAGCACATCGCGGTGTACGACGGTGTGCTGTACGGGGTCTACAAGCGGCTCGCAGGTACCTGGTTCGCCATGGACCTCGAGACCCGCACGGTCCTGCAGACGGGGAAGTTGCCGAGCTACGGGGAGCTCAGCGTCCATCGCGGTCAGGTGTTCGCGTCGGTCTTCGGCGGTTCGGTGTACCGGCTCGGACCAGGGCTCGCGGAGGCCGCGCCGATGCTCGGCGGCCTCGGTGACGGCTGGTACAACCCGCCGCAGCTGGCCTGGGAACGGTCGTCCGCGTATGCCTGGGGCGTCGCCGGCCGCGATCTGGCCAGGCTCCGGCTCGACCCGCGGTGTCCGAATGCTGCCGGCTCCGGACTCACTTCGCCGAACGAGGTCGTTCTGGAGTCCTTGCTGGCGAACTGAGCGTCCACAGGGCGCGCGTGGACAGGGACCCGTCGGCCGATCGGCCGACGGGTCTCCTCGCGGATCCCCACCGTCGCCTCCACCGTGGCTCCGGATCGACCTCCGCCGGGGAGTGTTGTGCCGTCCGCGGGGCCCTTCGCCCCTTGCTGATCACCCCTTGCTGACCGCCGCCAGGATCTCCGGGAGTCTGCCCGCCGTCTGCGGCGCCGCAACCCGCACTCCCGCCCACCCGATGAGCAGCCCGTACGCCGTGCCACCCGGCAGCAGCAGCCACAGTGCCGACTGGGCGTTCGCCGCGTGCAGCCAGATCGCCAGCGCGATCACGGGTGCGCACAGCAGTGCTGCCGAGATCATGCCGCCGAAGATCGAGATCCAGGCGAGCCCGCCCTGACCGGGAGCCACGTTCTTGTACGCGCTGTCCTGCGGGATCGAGTACGGGAAGCGGGCCGACGCCACTGCTCCCGTCGCCAGCATCGCGCCCAGCAGCGCGAACGACAGGCCCACCACCTCCGGCAGAGCCTGCCAGTCGCCCAGTACAGCGGCGGTCAGGACAGTGACGAGGGCGGTGTACGGGAGCGTGATCACCAGCAACGCCAGTGCCCGGGCGCGGAGTTCGACGTACGCGTCCCGGGTGGAGGAGATCGTCAGCGCCACCATCCAGAACGCCGAGGTGTCCTGGCCGAACTGGTTGTACATCTGGATGCCGAGCATCCCCGCCGCAAAGCATGCGAAGTAGATCGAGCCCGTGCCCTGCAGTGCGTTGAACAGCGGCACGATCAGACCGATCGCCAGCGCCGTCACCCACGCCGCCTTCGTCTTCGGGTCCCGCCACACATAGCGCAGGCTGCGCTGCATCACCGTGCTCGTACGGCCCTCGGGCAGCAGACGGTGGAAGCCGGTCGTGGACTCCTTGCGGGTCGGCTCCGAGGCCGCGGCGAGCGTCGAGCCGTCCGGGGTCGTCATCAGCTTCGTCAGGCTGCGCTGCCAGGACCGCAGCACAAGCAGCAGAGCGGCCGCCGACAGCCCCAACTGCCCGACGGCCAGGGCGTATGAGCCCTCGCTCGCCGAGTCCACCGCGCCGATCGCCGACGCCGGCGGCAGCCATCGTACGATCCCCGCCACCGGATCGAGCGCCGAGAGTCCGCCGGCGTGGCCGAGTCGCTGTGCACCGAAGTTGACGACCTGGATGCCGACCGCGATCACCAGACCGCTGAGCAGCGCCAGGTCGCGGCCCTTGCGAGAGGTCAGCAGCCGGATGTTGGCCGCCGCGACCGCCCGCGCCAGCGCCACGCACACCAGCAGCGTCAGAGGGACGGCGACGACGGAGACGAGCAGCGCCACGGCGCCGTGGGACAGCGCGATCGCCGAACCCACCGTCAGGCAGAGTGTGAACAGCGGGCCGATGCCCACCAGCGACGCCGCGAGCAGCGCCCGAACCAGCGGGCCCGGTCGCAGCGGCAGCATCACCAGACGGGTCGGGTCCAGTGTTTCGTCACCGCTCGGGAAGAAGAGCGGCATGACTGCCCAGCCCAGGGCCAGTACGGCGGTCAGCAGCACCACGACCGAGTCCGCGTGATCGTTTCCACGCAGTGCGATCAGGCCGATGAGCTGGAGCGCGGCGAAGAGCAGTGTGACGACGATCGAGGCGATGTACGCGGCTCTGCGCCCGGACGACTGGCGCAGCCCGTTGCGCAGCAGCGACAGCTTGAGGCGGATGAAGACCGGGGTGAGGTACGCGCTGTTCAAGGCGCTCACGGTGCTCAACGGGTACCGCCACCGAGCCAGTCCAGCGAGTGCCCGGTGTCCCGGCCGTTCGCGCCCACCAGTTCCAGGAACGCGCTCTGCAGCGACGGCGCATCGCCCCGCACCTCCGCCAGCGGGCCCTGCGCGCGGATCCGGCCCGCCGCCATCACCGCCACCCAGTCGCACAGCGACTCCACCAGCTCCATCACATGGCTGGAGAAGACGACGGTCGCGCCCGAGCCGGTGTACCGCTCCAGGACGCCGCGGATCGTCTGCGCCGAGACCGGGTCGACGCCTTCGAACGGCTCGTCCAGGAACAGTACTTCGGGGTTGTGGAGCAGGGCCGCCGCGAGCCCTATCTTCTTGCGCATGCCCGTGGAGTAGTCGACGACCAGTTTGTGCTGTGCGCCCGACAGGTCCAGTACGTCGAGGAGTTGAGCAGCGCGCTTGTCGACCTCCTCACCCGGCAGGCCCCGCAGCCGCCCGCTGTAGGCGAGGAGTTCGCGGCCCGAGAGCCGCTCGAAGAGGCGCAGGCCCTCGGGAAGTACGCCGATGCGGGACTTCACCTCGACCGGGTCGCGCCACACGTCGCGGCCCGCCACCTCCACCCGGCCGTCGTCCGGGCGCAGCAGGCCGGTCACCATCGACAGGGTCGTCGTCTTGCCCGCGCCGTTCGGGCCGACCAGGCCGATGAACTTGCCCGCGGGGAGCGTGAGATCGATACCGGCCACCGCGATCTGCTCGCCGAACCGCTTCCACAAGCCCTCAACACGAACGGCGGGCGGCGCCGATCGCGCCCCGCCCGCCTCTGTGGCTCCAATCGCCCGGTCCGGCATGGTGCCCCGCCTTTCGGTGTCCCCGTATGTACGGGCCCACCTTAGGGGCCGCCCTATGCGCCTTGGGCCGCCTTATGCGCGACGGATCCGCTGTGCTGCCGCCTCCCGCCCGCATGCGTACGCCAGCGGGCTGATCAGCTCGTCCGCGTCCGGCAGCCACCGGTTGGCGGTGGTGGGGCGGCGGGCCCACTGCACCGCGCCATGGCCACCGATCCGGGTCGGCGGCGCCGCCACGTAGTGGCCCTCGCCGCGCGCGACGAGGTCGATGGCTTCCGGCATCCAGCCGAGGGTGCGGACCAGGTCGGAGGCTTTGAGTGCCGCGCCGGGCAGTACGAAGAACAACATCCGGCGGTCGGGGGTGCAGGTGACCGGGCCGAGCGGGAGGTTCATCCGCTCCAGGCGGGCCAGCGCCAGGAAGCCGGCCGACTCCGGTACCTCGAGAGCGTCGAAGGTACGTCCTGTCGGCAGCAGGATCGACGCTCTCGGCTGCCTGGACCACAGCCGCCGCGCGGCGACCGCGCTGCCGGTCGCCTGGTTCGCCCAGTCCGGCCTGACCGGGTGGGCGCCGGGCACGGCGCAGGCGACGTCGCCGCACGAGCAGCGTTCCTTACCCTCCACCGGCTCCAGCCAGGTGCCGGGGAACACGTCCCAGTGCCTCTCTTCCGCGTACCGCACGGCACTGTCCAGCAGCTGCTCACCTCGCTGCTGGGGGATCTGCGCGGCTTCCATGACTCCGATGGTCTCTTCCACGACACACTCAACTCCCGCCATCACCTTGGGTTACGGGCGTCCCACGGGTGGCGCGTGGAGCATCGATCCTGCACACGGGGCGCATGGGTGCACGGGTGGGGGCGCGCGTGCGGGTGCGCCGCGGTGGGCGGGTAGCCACAGGCAGTGGCGTCATTGCGAGGGGGAGGTCGCGATCGGGAGGGCGGCGGCAGGCGTCGTGGCTTCCGGGTGCGTGCAGGCGGCCGCCTTGCGGAAGGCTCTTTCGGGAATCTTCCCGGAAAAAACGACCAACTCAGACCAAGTCTGCATTCTCCGTATATCAGCCGGGCACTGATCAGTTCATGGATCACCGCGGCATCAGGGGGTTAGTCATGGCAGCCAGGCCTCTCGTCGTCCGACAGCCGAACGAACGGTTGCAGGCGCTCATTCAGGAAGCCGGGTGTTCCAATGCGGGGCTCGCCCGTCGCGTCAACATGGTCGGCACGGAGCGCGGGTTGGACCTGCGTTACGACAAGACCTCGGTGGCACGCTGGCTGCGCGGGCAGCAGCCGCGCGGCCGGGCGCCGGGTATCATCGCCGAGGCGCTGGGCCGAAAACTCGGCCGTACGGTCACGATCGACGAGATCGGTATGGCGAACGGCAAGAACCTCGCGTCCGGCGTAGGTCTGCAGTTCTCGCCGACCGTGCTCGGCGCGATCGAGCAGGTCTGCGAGCTGTGGCGCAGCGATGTCGGCCGCCGTGACTTCCTTTCCGGGTCCGCGGTCGCGGCCTCCGCGCTCGTCGAGCCGAGCCGCGACTGGCTGATCACGGGCGCGGACACGCAGGTCGCGCGTACGGCCGGAGCGCGGGTCGGCGTCTCGGACGTCGAAGCGGTACGGGCGATGACGCGTGCGCTGACCGAGCTGGACCACCGCTTCGGCAGCGGACATGTCCGGCCGGTCGTCGTGCACTATCTGAACAGCGTGGTCTCCGGTCTCCTCTCGGGCTCGTACCGCGAATCGGTCGGCCGTGAGCTGTTCGCGGCGGTCGCGCGGCTGACGGAGCTCGCCGGGTACATGGCCGTCGACACCGGCCAGCCGGGGCTCGCCCAGCGCTACTACATCCAGGCGCTGAGACTGGCCCAGGCGGCCGGGGACCGGGGGTACGGCGGCTACGTGCTGGCGGCGTCCATGAGTCATCTGGCCGCTCAGCTCGGCAATCCGCGGGAGATCTCGCAGCTGGCGCGGGCGGCGCAGGAGGGCGCCCGGGGCAGGGTCACACCGCGGGCCGAGGCCATGTTCTACGCCGCGGAGGCGCGTGGGCATGCCCTGCTCGGGGATGCCCGCACCTGTCACGAGGTGGCCGGCAAGGCGATCGCCGCGCTGGAGCTGGCCGAACCGTCGGCAGGGGACGATCCGGACTGGATCGCTCATTTCGACCACGCGTATCTCGCGGACGAGCTGGCGCACTGCTACCGCGACCTGGGGCAGGCTGAGGTGGCGGCGAACCATGCCTCGAACGCGCTGGACGGACACCCGGAGTCGCGGGCCAGGCGGCGGGCGATCGGTCTTGTGCTGCTGGCCACGGCGCAGGTGCAGCAGCGAGAGGTGGAGCAGGCCTGTCACACGGGCACGCGCGCGGTGGAGCTGCTGGGGAGATTGCGTTCGAGCCGGGGCGCGGAGTATCTGGACGATCTCCAGCAGCGCCTGGAGCCTTACGCGGCGGAGCCTTCGGTGCGCGAGTTCGGTGCGCGGCTGGAGATCCAGGCCGCATAGGGCCGGGCGTCCCGTTAACAGCGACTTGAGTCCGCATCTTGTTACTGCTTCCGCGCGTGTGTGCGGAGCGGCTGAGTCACCGGGTAGCGTGAACCGACGGTTCCGTAGGTCCATACGTAGGAGTCCCGGTGACGCAAAGCGGACAGGGCGACGAGCAGCGGCTTCCTGCTGCGCGGCCCGCGCACGAAGGCGTCGTGCTGCCCGCCGACGGAAGTGAGCCCTGGATTCCAGGTGTCTCCGACCCGCAGGTGGCGCCGGCGGGCGGACAGCCGTGGGGCGAGCCCTGGGGGCCGCAGCAGCAGCCGGGGCAGCCCGGCCAGGGCGGGCAGTCCGCTCAGGGCGGATACGGGGACGTGCCGCAGAGCGGGTACGGCGCGCAGGGCGGATACGGTCCGCAGGCCGGGTACGGCGAGGCTCCGCAGAGCGGGTACGGCGCACAGGCCGGATACGGTCCGCAGGCCGGGTACGGCGCGCAGGGGCTGCCCCCGCAGGGGCCGCCTGCGCAGGCGCTGCCTCCGCAGGCGCCCGTCATGGGTGCCTCCGACGCGACGCAGTACATCCCGCCGGTGACGGCCGCGGGGCCCGGAGCCCTGCCGCCGGAGACTCCCGCCGAGTCCACCCAGTTCCTCGGGACCGTGCCCGGTGCCATGCCCGGACCCGTATCGGGACCGGACGCCGAGGCCACGCAGTTCATCGCACCCGTACCGCCTGGCTCCGCGCCTCCCGCGCCCAACGCCGCGCCGTTCGGGATACGGCCGGGGGCGCCCGGCGAGCGGCAGCCGCCCGCCGAGTTCGACAGCCTCTTCCGTACGGACGGGCCCGGGGCCCAGCCCGCGGACGCCACGGCCCAGATGCCCCGCTTCGAGGGTCCGCTCGGCGGCCAGCGGACGCGCCGGCAGCCGGCCCAGCAGCAGTATCAGCAACCGCAGTATCAGCAGCCGCAGGGCCACGAGCCCGAGCCCGGTCGGCGCAAGTCCTCGCACGTACCGCTGATCGCCGCCGTCGTGGTCGGCTGCGCCGTCCTCGGACTCGGCGTCAGCGCCGTGATGTTCGGCGGCGGGGACGACGACAAGAAGGACCCGGGCGCCGGCAAGAACGTCGCGGCGACCTCCGACGCCCCCAAGAACAGTTCCGAGGCCGCCGCCGATCCCGCCAAGCAGCAGGCCGAGGCGCTCGACAAGCTCCTCGCGGACAGCAACAACAGCCGCGCCACGGTCATCCGTTCGGTGGAGAACATCAAGCGGTGCCAGAACCTGGACCAGGCATCCACCGACCTGCACGGCGCCGCGGTACAGCGGCGCGGTCTGGTGACCAGGCTCGAGGGCCTGACTGTCGACAAGCTGCCCGACAACGCGGCACTGGCGGCTTCGCTCACCAAGGCATGGGAGGCGTCCGCAGCGGCCGACGACCACTACGCGGCCTGGGCCAAGCAGGTCGAGGGCAAGAAGGGCTGCAAGGACGGCAAGGCCCGTAACACCGGCCAGGCCGGCCAGGCCGCCCGCGCCAGCGGTGACGCCACCAAGGCCAAGAGGGAAGCGTCCGGACTGTGGAACGCCATCGCCCGTAAGTACGAGCTCACGGAACGGCGCAGCGACCAGCTGTAGCGGTCAGCCGGTCGGCCCGAGGTGGCCGGCCGGCTGACTGCCCCGTTCAGCCCGAGGTGGCCGAGTCCGACAGCGTCTTGCTGACGTCCACGAAGCCAGGCTTCTGGGCAACCAGGCGTCCGCCGCGCACCACTTGGAAGGTCACGGCCCGGTTGACCACGCGTGGGAAGTCGGGCGTACCGAGCATGTCCTCGAACTCCCAGCGCAGGATCGGAGTGAGGCCGCCGGTCGAAACACGCACCCCGCCGTCGAGGGCCCGCGAGATCTTCCCCGGGGTGATCCTGTTGTCGTGGATCGACTGGATGACCGTCTTCAGCACGGTGTACGCGATCCAGGTGGTCTGCACACCGGCGTCGGCCGGGTCGATGTCGTTGTCGCCGAAGGCGTGCGCACGGATGATCTTCTGCATCTCCTCCCAGCGCGCATCGCCCGCGTTGGGGTACCAGCCGGTGATGTACGCGCCCTCCAGCGGGCCCTTGCGGCCGCCGGTGCGGTCGACGAGCGGCTGGCCGACGCTGCCCATGACGGAGGAGATCCGTACCTTCCGGTTGTCCTCGGGCAGCCGCCGGAAGGAGTCGACGAAAGTCTCCGTGCGGTCACCGAGCGCGGCCGTGACACAGCCGGGCCGGTCGTCGCTCCCCGTCCCGAAGCCGCTCCGGGCGCCTGCCTTCCTGCGCGCCTGCTCGGCCTGAGCTGTGTAGTCGGTCGCGTCCTCCGCCGCCAGGATGTCCGTGGATTCGTGCCGACTGCTTTCCGCGAGGCCGGAGTTGAGGAGCACGGGCATTTCGTCGCCGGCGAGTGAGTTGGGCCGTACCAGCGAGACCCGTTGGCAGACGTCGGCGAGCTGCTTGCCGTTGCCGGCGAGGAGCGCCGCCTGGCCGCCGTTGACCGGGTACGAGAGATAGCTGGTGAACTCCTCCTCGGAGATCCCGTATCCGCCGATGAAGGGGATGCCCGCGGCCTCCAGCGGAGCCATGAAGGCGTCGCCGTGCTGGCTGTACGAGCCGACGACCGCGACCACGCCCTCCTTGACCGCTCGCCGGGCGCAGACGGCGGCGCCGGTGGAGGTGTTCTGTTCGTTGCAGGTGATGACGCGCAGCTCGTGCCCGTCGATACCGCCCTGCGACTTGACCCAGCGTGCGTAGGCCTTCGCCATGGCGGGCATTCCGGGCATGTTCGTCGCGGGAGTCTCCTCCGGCGCGAAGGTCATCACCGTGACGGGCTCCCGGGACCCCCCTGTGGTCCCGGAGAGTGCGCCGCAGCCGGTGACCAGCGACGCTCCGACCGCCGCGACGGCTGTAGTGATACAGACGGCGCGCATCCACGCGGTCCGTGAGGGGCGGGTCCTTGAGGGGTGGGGTGAGGAGGAACGTCGCCAACCGGTCATGGTGATGCACGTTTCCGCCTCCCGGGTAACGGCGGTGTGAGCATTGGTCAACGGTGGGTGACGTCAAAGTGAATTGAAGGGGGCTGAAGGACCCCGCGACGGGGGAACGTACGATCGACGGCGTGCAGCAAGGTTCGGACAACCCTTCCCGTCGCGGCCGTCGCTCCTCCACCATGGGCGGCATGCCGCTCAATGACATGCCTTGGTGGCGCTGGCGCAGCAATGTGCGCTCGGCGCTGCACATGCTTTCCGACCCTGTCTTCCACGAGGAGTGCTGGCTGGCCGGCCGCGAGGGGTACGGCGACGTCACCGACGCCGTGTACCGCCTGGTCGAGGACACCTGGCTGGACAACTGGTCCGCGGAGAAGTACGTCGGGACGATCTTCCGTGACTCGGGCGAGGCCGCCCTTGTCGATGTCGCGGTCCTGCGCGTGCTGCGCATCATGCACCAGGTGGGTGCGGACGCTCCCGTGTCCGCCTACCTCGAACACCACGGCTGGCCCGAGGCTGTACGGGCCGCCCGCGAGGCCCACGTACGGCTGTCGGCCGGCGACGGCGAGGACCCGGACGCGCCGCCGCGTTCGCTGGATGTGCTGCGGATCATGACCCGGTCCGCCTGAGATCTTCTCGAGTTCCGCCCCAGGTCCGCCTGACGGACCGGATCCGGCCGGGACCGGCGGGTGTGGCACTCTACGAGGATGACTGACCAGTACGTCCTGACGCTCTCCTGCCCGGACAAAAAGGGCATTGTGCACGCCGTGTCGAGCTATCTCTTCATCACCGGCTGCAACATCGAGGACAGTCAGCAGTTCGGGGACCGGGACACGGGACTGTTCTTCATGCGGGTCCACTTCTCGGCGGAGCAGCCGGTGACCGTGGAGAAACTGCAGGCCAGTTTCGTCGCCGTCGGGGACTCCTTCCAGATGGACTGGCAGATCCATCGCGCGGAGGAGCGGATGCGGATCGTCCTGATGGTCAGCAGGTTCGGCCACTGCCTGAACGACCTGCTCTTCCGCTCCAGGACCGGCGCGCTGCCGGTCGAGATCGCGGCGGTCGTCTCCAACCACAAGGATTTCGCCGAGCTGGTCGCCTCGTACGACATCCCGTTCCATCACATTCCGGTCACCAAGGAGAACAAGGCCGCAGCTGAGGCGCAGGTCCTCGAGCTGGTGCGCGCCGAGAAGGTCGAGCTGGTGGTCCTCGCCCGCTATATGCAGGTGCTCTCGGACGATCTCTGCAAGCAGCTGAGCGGCCGGATCATCAATATCCACCACTCCTTCCTGCCGAGCTTCAAGGGCGCGAAGCCGTACCACCAGGCGCACGCCCGGGGTGTGAAGCTGATCGGCGCGACGGCGCACTATGTGACGGCCGACCTCGACGAGGGGCCGATCATCGAGCAGGAGGTCGAACGCGTCGGCCACGGGGTCACCCCGGAGCAGCTGGTGGCGATCGGCCGCGATGTGGAGTGCCAGGCGCTGGCGCGCGCGGTCAAGTGGCACGCGGAACACCGGATTCTGCTGAACGGCCGCCGCACGGTCGTCTTCGCCTAGGGCACGCACCGCCGGCCGTCTACGGCGAGGGGGCGACGGGGTTGTCGCACAGATCGTCCAGTGCGAACGCCCTCTCCCGCTGTTGCAGGACCCGTTCCGCCTCCAGCTGTTCGAGCAGCCGGGTCAGCAGGACCCGGTCCTGTGGGTGGCCCAGGAATTCCAGTACGGCGCGGTAGAACGCCTCGCGCAGGGTCGGCGGCATCGCGTCCGAGGCGTCCAGGCAGATCTGGCCCGCTCCTGCGAGCAGCTTCTGGATGTCGCGGGTGCCCGGCGACTGCGGACGGGTGCCGAAGGTGCCGCCCGGGAAGTACGGCCGCTCCCCGGGCTTCGCCGCATTCGCCCAGTCGTCGCGGGCGGCGCGGGAGGTGAGCCGGCCGAGCAGGTCCCAGGCGGCGGCGCTGGGTTTGAACACCGCGGCCATGTCGCCGGAGACCTCGAAGGCGTTCGCGCCGGATCCTCCGGTCCTCCCTGGCTCTCCGGCGCTTCCAGTCCCGCCGGACTCGCCAGGCTTTCCGGAGTTGGCGGAACCGAGGAAGCGCGCGGTGGGCGTGGGCAGCACATCCTCGGTGTAGTGGCGGCGGATGAAGGAGCCCTGGTGCTCATGGGTGCACCTGCCGCTGTTCAGCAGCCCGTATCCGCCGTTCCTGAGCAGCTCGAACCCGTTCTCGAGCCCCTCCTTTCCGAGTTCCCCCTTGTTCGCGGCGAGTATGGCGGCCCACTCCTCCCAGGCCGGCCTGGTCTGCGGCCACGGAGTCTTGCCGGTCGCCCAGCTCTCGTACGCGGCCGGTCCCTGCCGCTGCAACAGCAGATCCTCCACCCAGTCGGTGCCGGGCCAGCCCGAGGTGGCGCCCGAACCCACGCCAAGACACCAGTCCGGGGTCTTCCCGGTATCAGCTGCGTGGCTCCACACGATCGACTTCAGGTCCAGCCGCACCGGCGCCCAGTACGCGTGCGTACGGGCCTCGCCGTCCTTGGTGTCGAAGGTGACGGCCGGCGCCCACGGCGGAACCGCGGCACCCGCCACCCTTTCGGGCAGCGGCTGGGCGTCCCCGGCGCGGGCGTACTCCACCAGATCTCCGGGGCTGCTCAGTATCGCCACATCCGGCGGCGCACCGGCCTGGAGCTGGGCGACCAGGGTCTCGCGCAGGGAACGGGTGCCCTTGTAGACGTAACTGTGTCCGGTCCGCTTCTCGATGCCCCGCAGCGCCACCAGGAACGGCTTCTCCTCGCCGTCGGTCCACGGGCCGAGGACGACCAGCGTCCGTTCCTCCTCCGTACCGGAGCAGCCGCCGGCCGTCACGGCGGCGACGGCGAGCAGACAGCCGGCCAGCACAACCCTCAAGCACCTCATGCGTCCCCGTACTTCCGTAGGGTGCGGCCGGCCGGATACGGGCGGCCGTAGAGGAAGAGCGTGACGCCGCAGGCGAGCGCGCCCACCCCGCCGGCTGGGACGGCGATGCCCGCGGTCATCGACCAGCCGTCCGGATGTGTGGCGCGCATCACGGAGGCCGCGCCGAGCGCGGTGGACTCGATCCGGCGCGGGGCCGTGTCGCGATCCGCGCCCACCCGCTCCAGGGCGCCGACGGCCGTACGGACCCGCTCCTGCGCACCGTGTTCCTGTGCGCCGCCGACGGCCAGCAGTGCGGGGGTGAGGAGCACCGGCACCGCGGCCACCGCCAACTGCAGGCTGATCAGCCGTAGCCGGTCCCGCAGGAAGACCGAGGTGCCGACGAGAACGAAGGCGAAGAGCGCGGCCGCCAGCGCGGCGGCGCCCGCGGCCGTCAGCGTCAGGGGACTCCAGGCCACCAGGTCCCTGTTCTCGTCGCGCAGTTGGCGCTCCAGCTCTCTGATGCGGTCCAGGATGGTGGTCGGATCCCGTGGTGCGCTGCCGGCTGTCGTGCCCGTGGAGCTGCCCAGCATTTCGGCGGCGTAGCCGACCCCGGCCGTGCGCAGCACATCGGTCGTTCGGTGCCGGTCCGCCCAGGCGATCTTGTCCCCGTAGGCGACGACCAGACCCGACACCACCCGCAGTTCCTGCTCCTGCCCCTTGTGCAGGGCCCTGGACTGCGCCACCTGGTTGAGGCTCTGCGAAGCCTCGGTGAGCAGCGAGCGGTAGGTCTCGCCGAGCTCGACCAGACCGGGCTTCCCGGGTGTGTTGAGCAGCCGGGACACGGCTTCCTTCTGGGCCAGCTGGAGGGAGGTCCGGGCCTCGGCCAGATCCACCAGCGCGGGTGCGCAACGGTCCCGCAGCCGTTCCGTACGGCCGTGGATGTCGCTGTAGGCGGCGGCGGAGAGGGCGAGGGCGACCACGGCGAGTGCCGGCAGCACGAGCATGCGGCGGCGCAGGAACGCGGCGGTGGGCCGGCCGCCCTCGGCGGTACGGCCGGTGGCGCGACGCCACAGTGCGGGGAAGAGGCGGCGCAGTGCGGGGAGTGCCCGGGACAGGGCCGCGGAGAGGCGGTTCGGCGCGTTCACCCGCGTTCCCCCGAGCCGGGCCGCAGCGAGCGCGGCAGCCAGGCGGTCGGCGGCCGTGGCCTACTGCCCTCGCGTCTCTCCCGGTCCTTCTGCCGGTCCCGCTTCCGGTCGCGGTCCCGGTCGTGTTTCAAGCCGAGAGGACGGGTCCGGTAGGCGTTGTCGAGGAGCGCCTCGGCGAGAGCCGCGTCCTCGGCCCGGTCGGTGCGCGGCACCTGCTTGGCCAGCTGCCGGTAGCTGGCGGAGAGCTGCTCGCGGAGTTCGCGTTCCGTGGCCGGGACTTCTATCGCGGAGGGCAGCGAGGCACGCAGCTCGGCCGGCGGATCGGCATTCCCGCCCTTCTCCCGTGCGGCGTGTACCAGTTCGAGGAGGAGCTCGCGCAGCTCGGCGGTGAGCCGTTCCTGGGACTGCCGGTCGGTGAGGCCCTCGTGGCTGACCAGCCGGTGCAGCGCGGCGTACGCGCGCACCGCCGATGCCACGGTCGGCGGCGTGCCGTCGGCGGGCAGGCTCGCGTGGATGCGCACCATCGCCGTACGGGCGGCGGTGCGGTGCCGGGAGTCCGGCGGGACGCCGTCGAGAGAGGCGAGCGCCCGTTCCGGGCTGCGGCGGGCGAGATGGATCCGGGCGAGGCCGAAGGCGGCGCTGCCCAGCGCGTGGTTGCGCCGCCAGACCGTCTCGTAGAACTGCATGGCCTGCTGTTCGTGCGCCTCCCGCGCCTCGGCGGCCGGCGGTGAGCTGTCGTCCCCGGCGGCGCGCCGGTCGTCGGCCAGCTTCTCGTGGCAGTAGCCGAGCGCGAGCTTGGGCGCGAACTCGCCAGGAATGGCCCGGTAGACCTCGTCGAAGGAGGTCAGAGCGGGACGCAGCCTGCCGTGGGCGAGATCGGTCAGACCCTGGTGCCAGTTCAGCCGCCAGTCGTAGCGGGCCCGGTCGCCGAGGACGCGGTGGGCACCCTTGAGCTCCCTGGTCGCGGCTTCCAGCTGCTCGGCCCGTTGCCGCAACTGGTCCCGGGCAAGCTCGAGATGGAGCCGGCAGCGCAGCAGATGAAGTTCGGGCGACTCCAGCCACTCGCCGCTGAGCTGCAGCAGTCCCACCGGGTCGTCGTACGAAGTGCGCTGCAGCTCTTTCCAGTTGGGGTCCTGCTGATCCGCCTTGGGCACGGGCAGGGCGACGGCGGCCTCGGCAGGTCCCGGCACCTGGGCGCCGAGACGGTAGCTGCGGCTGCTCTCCTCCCGCCAGCGGTCCAGCGGCGGGGCCTTGCCCAGCTGCCCGTCCAGTGCCGTGGCCGCCCGGTCGAAGAGCGGCGAGGGCTCGAAGGTCTCGACGCCGAGGCGCAGGGAGCGCAGTTCGCGCAGGACTCCGCGGAGCTGGAGGGCCATCTCCTGGGCGGAGGCGTACCGCTGCTTGGGATCGGGTGCCATGGCCCGGCGCAGGGCCCGTTGCAGCGACTCCGTACCGAGGTCCGCGGGCGGCGCCGGGGCTTTGGCGAGGAGCTCGCTGAGGACGGCGCCGACGGTGTAGAGATCGCCCGCGGTGGTCATCTCCCCACCGGCTCCGGTCTCCGGCGGCCGGTGGCTGACCGGTCCCGGTGCGCCGGGCTCCCGTACGCCCGCCACGTCGATGAGCTTGATGCCGTTGCCGCAGTGGAGGACGTTGGTGAGGGAGAGGTCGCCGTAGACGAGGCCTTCCTGGTCGTGCAGATAGCTGAACGCGTCCAGGATGCGCAGCCCGTACGCCACGATGAACTCACGCACCCGCGGTCCCGAGAACGGCGGATCGTGCCGGGCGATACGGGCCGCGACCCACTCCAGCGGCGCGCCGTCGGCGAACTCCATCACGATGAACTCCGCCGAGGACGAAGGATGCCGTGCGTAGTTGACCACCCGGATGACGGACGGATGGTTGAGGCTGACCAGCCGCAGCCGCTCCTGGTGCGCCTGGAGAACGGCAGCGGGGTTGCCCGGGTCGAGGATCCCCTTGAGTGCCACGGGCCGGTTCTCCAGCAGGAGGTCGCGGGCGAGATACACCTGCCCGTGGCTGCCCCGGCCGAACGGGCCCACCACCTCGTACTGCTGGTGCAGCCGGTCGCCGCTCGCAAGGTGGTGCCCGGCGGGGGCGGTGACCATTGCATCCGGATCGCGTACGGCGACGACCGGCAGATCGGTGAGCCCTTCGCCGGGCGGTTCCACGACGAACTCGTGCGGGCCCAGCGGACCGGTCAGCGCCCGCTCGGCGCTCTCGGCCTCCAGCAGGGCCGTCTCGATGTCGACGGCGAGCCGGAACAGCGCGTGCGGCAGAGCGGGCGAGTCGAACAACGGGCTGCCGCGTCGCAGCTGTTGGAGCTCACGGCGAAGCCCCGGCGTCCGCGGCTCGGGCCGTCGCGGCGCGGGGCGGCCGCCCGTGGCCGGGTTCGCGGGCAGCTGCCGTAACCGCTGTTCGGTCTCGGCCAGCCGGGCGATGCGCGTCCCGAGCCGGTCCGCGCGGCGGTCGGGCCACTCGGGCTCGAGGAGCTCGGTGCGGACCTGCGCGAGCAGCGGGGAGCGCCGGTCGCTGAAGACCAGGAGCAGCCGGCTGCCGTTGCGCGCGCGCAGGGCCCGCAGCAGCGCCGCGATCTCGGCGTCCGTGGAGGCGGACCGATCGACGGCGAGGAAGGCGGCGAAGAGCGGCGGGCTCTCGTCGGCGATCCGGGCGAGCAGTGCCTGGTGCGGCGTACGGGACGCCGCGCCCGCGGCGTCCGGCCCGGGAGAACCGGACGGCTGGTCGTCCGGCTCGGGCGGAAGGGACAGCGCGTCGTCCGGTTCGAAAGATTCGAAAGAACGGAACGGTGGATCGTCCGGGTCGGGCGTGCTCGACGGCGGGTCGAGGCCGATCCGGCCGGCGGCGTATACGGCGAGGTCCTCGACGGTGCGGTTGGTGGCGTCGACGGCGATGTCGATGCTGCCGACCTGCGGCTCGCCCGCCGAACTCCCGGACGCGGACGGCGGGCTCTGCTCCCGGTCCGCCAGCGTGAGGGCCGAGCGGATGGTGTGCAGCAGTTCGTGCTCACCCTCACCGGCGAAGGCCAGCTCCACGGGGTCCGTGTCCGGTGCGCCGTCCAGCCAGCGGGTCAGCCGGCGGTGCAGCCCCGGCACCCGGCCCGATGCGGTCCTGTCGGGGGCGACGGCGACATCGTGGGAGACGGCCCGGTGCCCCGTCACCGTGAGCCCCAGCCGCTCCAGCGGCAGATGCTTCAGCACCGTCTCGGTCGGGATCATGTACGCGTGCTCGCGCCGCACGGGCGCCTCCGGGGTGCCGAACTGATGGGCCACGATGCCGATGAGGCGACGCGAGCGGCTCTGGACGACCCCGGCACCGCTGTAGCCGCGCCGGACGACGTATGCCGAGCCCTCGGTGTCCAGCTGCACCCACTCGGGCGTCGGCGAGGGCCCGCCGCGCCCCATCAGCCTGGCGTCGAGGTGCTCGCCGCCAGGCAGGTCCTCCGGGTAGCCGGTGAAGTGCACCGGTTCCTTGCGCGCGGGGATCTGGCGGTGCAGTACGGCATGCGCCACGGGCGGCTCCTCGTCCAGCTTGAGCAGGGCGAGGTCGCCGCTGAAGTGCGGGGTGGGCAGCACCAGATACTCGCGCAGCAGCCGGGCGGGCAGCGGTTCCAGGGCGCCGCCGGAGGGAGCGACGTGCGGGACGTCGACGTAGACGGTGTCGAACGGGGTGCGGATGCCGGCCCGGTCGGGGCGGGACAGCACCGTATGGGCGCAGGTGAGCACCAGACCCCCCGGGAGCAGCACCCCGGCCCCGAGCGGGCGCCCGGACCGGTCCTGCCTGCGGAGCAGACAGACTCGCCAACTCTCCTCATGCGACGCCGAGTTGGACGTGTGCAACGGCTCCCTCATACTGCTCAACGATAACTACAGGAGGCGAGGTGCGCGATGGCTGAGCGTGACGATGCCGCGGTGGCCGGGCTGGCCGAAGTGATCGGCCAGGTCCGGGACGAGCTCGAGCGGGCACAGCGGGACGGGGAGGGGCGCGACCTCAAGTTCAGTGTGGAGAAGGTGAATCTGGAGTTCGCGGTGCAGGTGCGGCGGGAGGGCAGCGGCCGGGCCGAGCTGCGGATCGGGGTGGTCACGGCGGGCGGCGGCGGTTCGGCGGCGCGCGACCGCACCCACACGATCCAGATCGAGCTGAAGCCGCAGGGGCGGGACGGCAACCCGAACATCAGCGTGGGCGGGGAGTAGCCCACGTCGTCCTAGAGCCTGCTCAGTGACGCCGCCGCGAACAGGACGTCCCGGATCGCCTCCCGGTCGCCGTCCTGGCCCGCCGCGGCCTCCTGCGGGGAGACATGGCCCGCCACCAGTCGGCAGAACTCCACACCGTCCAGTGCGACTTGAGCCACCGCGCGGTCCGCCGAACCGACCGCGGCCGGGGAGTCCAGGGCGATGTACCAGTTCCCGCCGCCCGAGCCCTCGACCTCCAGATGCAGCGACCGGCCCGGTGCGCCGGCCGCGACCAGCTGTCTGGCCGGTCCGGCGAGGCCCGCACGCCGCCGGTCGGCGAGCGCGGCAGGCAGCAGCCGGGCGGCCAGATCGATCATCCGGTGCAGATGGGCTCCGCTGGGCGGCTCGTACGGATAGTCCACCGCGTCCGCGATGTCGCCCGCGTGCACCCAGCACTCGAAGGCGCGGTCCAGCAGGGAGTCCCGCAGCGGAAGGTCGAAATCCCCGTACGAGACGGCCAGTTCGGCGACGCCGTGGCCGGCGAAGGACACGGTGCGGATCAGTGTGTGGCTCTGGTCGCGCCAGGGTTCCCGGACGGTACGGGTGGGCGGCAGGTCCGCGGTGCGCCAGAAGACCTCGGTGCGCTGGGTGGGCACTCTCGGCGCGTTGGACCCGAGGGGATCGTCCAGGCCGAGCGCGCCGGCGACCAGTCCGTCGACGGTCATGAGATGGCCGATGACCCCGGCGACGGTCGTTCTGCGGCTCACCTGCTGCTCGCCCTCGAACCATTTGAGGCGTACCGGCGCATGCCATTCCGCGTCGCCGATGTCCCGCAGCAGCGCGTCGAGCCGCGCCGTCTCGGCGTCGTACGGAGTCGCCCAGACCGGTACCGGGATACGGGCGGGCCTGCGGCCCAGGCAGTTCTCGAGCACCCGGAAGCGCAGCAGCGGGTCGAGGTCCAGGTCCCGGTCGGTGTGCAGCAGAGCGACGGCGTCGCGCAGCCGCAGGGCCTCCTCCGCGCAGGGCGCGCAGTCGCCGAGGTGCGCCTCGACTGCCGCGGTCTCCTCGGCGGAGCAGGCGGACAGCGCCCAGGCGCCGAGCAGCGACTTCAGCACGCTGTGCGAAGGCCCCTCCCCGTCGCCGCCACCGGGTCCGCCGCCGTACCCCTCGGGCCGGCTCTCCGGCTCGGCAGGCGGCTCGGCGGGCACAGGTGGCACGGTCGGCCGCGGGACGATGCGCGTCGGCGGATCCAGATCGTCCGCCGCCCACCGCGGTCCCGGTATACGCGGCACGCCGCGCCTCTCGTCGCGGCCGTCGTCGTCGGCGCCGCGGCCGCCGTCCAGCGGCCCGTTCACAAGGAGTGTCCGTATCGGGGCGGGGACGAGCCCTCCAGCGGGCGGGTCTGGGCGGTGGAGAGCAGCTGCAGGCCCAGTCGCAGCCGGCGCCTGGCCTCGTCCTCGGTGACCCCGAGGTCGGCCGCGGTCTGGCGGTAGTCCCTGCGCTGGAAGTAGGCGAGCTCCAGCGCGGCCCGCAGCGGCGCCGGCATGGAGGTGACGATGTAGTCGGCGCGGGCCGCGACCGCCGCCCTGCGGACTTTCTGCTCCAGTTCCTCCGTGGTGCCCTCGCCGCCTTCCGCGAGCGCGGCGGCCTCGGTCTCGCGCAGCCGGTGGACGGCCTGGCTGTTGGTGAGTCTGGCGACCCACGACCGCATCGAGCCCTGCTTGGGGTCGTACGCGTCGGGGTTCTCCCAGATGTGGCCGAAGACCTCGCGGGTGACCTGGTCGGCCGCCGTGTCGTCGTCGAGCACCCGGTGGGCGAGCATGTGCACCAGTGAGGCGAACCTGTCATAGAGCTCGCCGAGGGCAGCGGCTTCTCCCCGCGCGAGCCGCTGCTGCATCTTGCGGTCCCATCGCGGTGGTGTGTCCTTTGCCATACGGCCCCCAAGCGTGCGCCCCTGTGCCTGTCGCCCCTTCGAATGTAGTGGGCAGGGCCGGGAACGCACGCTCCTTTGGGGCAAGTGTGCGCCGGAGGATACGCGGAACGCAGGAAAAAACAGATGGTGGTGAGCACCGTGTTTCCGCTGCGAGCGTCGTGTTTCATGGGTGAGCGGGTTGGGCAGCCGCGAGAGGAAGGACAGCTTCCGGATTTCCTGTCCGCCGGCCGGTTTCTGCCGCCCGGCGGTCGCGTGGCTCCGGATCGGCAGGAGGAGAGGTCCGGTCGTGATGCTCAAGGTGGACGAGACCCGGCAGGGTGCGTGGACCGTGCTGCACGTCTGCGGCGAGCTGGACCTCATGTCCTCGCCCGTGGTCCGTCAGCATGTCCACGACGCGGTCGCGGTCGGCCACCGCGATCTCGTGCTCGACCTCTCCGAGGTGTTCTTCTGCGACTCCAGCGGCGTCGGCGTGCTGATCGCCGCCCGCCGGCTGCTGCGCTCCTGTCAGGGCCGGTTGCGGCTGATCCTCCCCGCCCGCGGCGCGGAGGACGGCTCGCACGTCAACCGGGTGCTGGCCGCTCTCGGCGTGCGCCGGCTCTTCGACGTGTACGCGGACGCGGGCTCGGCCGTCGACGAGGAGGCCCAGCCGCTCTCCGCCTGACCGCAGTCGCGGCGTGACTCTCCACCGTCACTCGGTGTACGCACGCATGTCGTCTTCGCGTAATTGCCGGAGTACTTGCACGCGCCGGTGCTCGGGGTCGTACGCTCCCCGCATGGACAGCGCAGAGTACGAGCGCAAGATCGCTTCCCGCTTCGCCGCCTTCGACCAGGACGGCAACGGCTACATCGACCGTGAGGACTTCAGCGGGGCGGCGGCCGCGCTGCTCACAGAGTTCTCCACGACCGCCCGCTGCGACAAGGGCCAGGCCCTCTACAGCGGCGCGGAGGCGTTCTGGCAGGGCATGGCCGGAATCGCCGACGTGGACGGGGACCAGCGGGTCACCCGCGAGGAGTTCATCACGGGTGCGGTGAAGAGACTGCGTGACAACCCCCAGCGATTCGCCGAGATCGCCCGCCCCTTCCTCCATGCCCTGATCGCCATCGCCGACGAGGACGGCGATGGTGTGACCCCTTCCGCCGCCGAGCGGGTGCTGCGGGTGCTCGGCGTGGCCCCGGATGTCGCGACGCAGGTGGCCGCGGCGCTGGACGCGGACGGTGACGGCAGGATCACCGAGGACGAGATCCTGGCGGGCTTCGCCTCGTACTTCGTCACACCGGAGCCTTAGCCGGTGGAGCCCGTCCGGCGATCGAGGGCATGCGGCCGGAGGCCACATGCCCGGTCGCCGGACCCGGGCCCGCCCGCACCCGTCACGAAAACCGCTCCCTGAGCTTGTACTTCAGTACCTTTCGCAAGGTCTCGTTACGCGGCAACCGCTCCACCACCTCCAGCTGCTCCGGCAGCTTGTGCACCGAAAGCCCCTGTTCGCGCAGATATGCCGTGACGGTGCCGAGGTTCAACTCCTCGGCACCCTCCGGCTGTTCCACCACGGCGCAGACCCGCTCGCCGCGCTCGGCGTCCGGCAGTCCGATCACCGCCGCGTCCCCGACGGCCGGGTGCTCGTGCAGCAGGTCCTCGATCTCCTTCGCCGAGATGTTCTCGCCCTTGCGGATGATGACGTCCTTGATCCGGCCGGTGAGGACCAGATGCCCGGACCTGGTGACGTACCCCAGATCGCCGGTGATGAAGAAGCCCTCGCCGTCGAAGGCTGCGGCGCTCTGGGCGGGATCCAGATATCCCTGGCAGACGGCCTCGCCGCGCAGCCGCACCTCGCCGTCCACGATCCGTATCTCCATACCCTCCGGCGGCCGCCCTTCGGTCGTGGCGAGCATCTCCACGGTGTCGTCGGGTGCGCCCATGGTGATCATGGGGACCTCGGTCATGCCGTAGCCGTGCGTGAGCTGGCAGCCCATCTCGCGTACGACGGCGTGGTAGATCTCCGGCGGCTTCGGCGCTCCGCCGCCGGCCAGCAGCCGCAGGCTGGGGATGAGCTTGCGCTCCGGCCTTTTGCGCTGCTCGGCGAGGAACATCGAGTAGAAGGCGGTGGAGCCGCCCGCGACCGTCACCCCGTGGCCGCGGTAGGCCTCGAGGGCGTCGGGCAGCGCGAAGTGCTCGAACATCACCGCGGGGAAGCCGTACAACAGCAGCATCACCGTGTAGTCGGGCCCGGCGATGTGCGCGAAGGGGAACGCCATCGAGCCGACGTCGTCGGACGACAGCTTCAGCGCGTGGGCCAGGGTGGAGCCGCCCGCGATCAGCGAACGGTCGGTGTGCAGCACGCCCTTGGGGTCCGAGGTGGTGCCGGAGGTCCAGTAGATCCAGCGGACGGACGTTCCGTCGGCGGGCGGCGGCGGCAGTACGGAGGGATCGGCGTCGGGCAGTGTGCCGTACGCATCGAAGACCAGTGGCGGCTCGGGCAGCTCCAGCGAGAGGCGGAGCGCCATGCCCGCGTGGTCGAAGCCGCGCCAGGTGCCCGGAACGGCGAAGAACTCCGCCTTGGACTCCCGCAGCGCGAAGCCCACCTCGCGGTCCCGGTAGAAGGGGATGACCGGCGACTGTACGGCTCCGAGCCGGGCGAGCGCGAAGGAGAGCAGCGCCGTCTCCATCCGGGTCGGCAGCTGCCAGGCGACCACACTGCCGGGCCGCACCCCGAGCTCGTACAGCCCCGCGGCGACCCGTTCGGAGCGGTCCCGCAGCGCGCCGAAGGTGAGGCTGCGGTCGTCCTGGATCAGCACTGGGCGGTCCGGGGTGAGCCCGGCGCGGAGTTCGACGAGTTCCCAGAGTGTGCGCGACCGCCCCAGGGCGTGTGCTGTCTGGTTCATGCCCGGCCTCCGTTGCTGACGGATAGTCAGATAGTGCGGAGAGCGTAGGGCTCACCGCCTTGTCGGTCCAGGGGTGCGGGGCTAGCCTGCTATCTGACGGTCCATCAGATTCCGACATCGCATTCCGTACGCCGGAGGGGACACCAGCATGGAACTGCCTCGGATCATCAGCGTCGACGACCATGTGATCGAGCCGGCCCACCTCTTCGAGACCTGGCTGCCGGCGAAATACCGCGACCGCGGGCCCAAGCCGCTCACCGCGGGCATCGGCGAACTCGCCTACGTCGCCGGGAAGTACCGGATCACGATGGATCCCGACGGCCCGCCGACCGACTGGTGGATCTACGAAGACCTCACCTTCCCGTACAAGCGCAATATCGCCGCCGTCGGCTTCGATCGCGACGACATGACCCTCGAAGGCATCACCCGCGCGGAGATGCGGCGCGGCTGCTGGGACCCGAAGGAACGTCTCAAGGACATGGACCTCAACCATGTCGAGGCCTCGCTCTGCTTCCCCACCTTCCCGCGCTTCTGCGGGCAGACCTTCGCCGAGGCGCACGACAAGGAGGTCGCGCTCGCCTGCGTACGCGCCTACAACGACTGGATGGTCCAGGAGTGGTGCGGCGACAGCGGCGGCCGGCTGATCCCGCTGTGCATCATCCCGCTCTGGGACATAGACCTGGCGGTGGCGGAGATCAAGCACAATGCCGCCCGCGGAGTGAAGGCCGTGACCTTCTCCGAGATCCCGACCCACCTCGGGCTGCCGTCGATCCACTCCGGCTACTGGGACCCGTTCTTCGCGATCTGCCAGGAGACCGGCACGGTCGTGAACATGCACATCGGCTCGTCCTCGCAGATGCCCGCCGCATCGCCGGACGCGCCGCCGGCCGTGCAGGCCTCGCTCAGCTTCAACAACGCCATGGCCTCGATGATGGACTTCCTCTTCTCCGGCGTCCTGGTGAAGTTTCCGCGGCTCAAGCTGGCATACAGCGAGGGCCAGATGGGCTGGATCCCGTATGCGCTGGAGCGCGCGGACGACGTCTGGGAGGAACACCGGGCCTGGGGCGGAGTGCGTGACCTGATCCCCGAACCCCCGTCGACGTACTACTACCGGCAGATGTTCTGCTGCTTCTTCCGCGACAAGCACGGCGTCGCCTCGCTGGACGTCGTCGGCCGCGACAACGCCACCTTCGAGACCGACTATCCGCACGTCGACTCGACCTTCCCGCACACGAAGGAGGTCGCACTCGACCACGTCAAGGGCCTCGACGACGAGACGGTCCACAAGCTGATGCGCGGCAACGCGATCCGGATGCTCGACCTGGATCTGGACCGCTAGTGGACCTCACGTACACCGAGGAAGAGGAAGACTTCCGGGCGCGGCTGCGCTCCTGGCTCGCCGTGTCGCTGCCGAAGCTGCCGCCGAAGCCCGATCCGCTGGACTGGCCGGGCCGGCGGACGTACGACACGGCCTGGCAGCGGATGCTGTACGACGCCGGATACGCGGGCCTGCACTGGCCCGTGGACGCGGGCGGGCAGGGCGCGACGCCGACCCAGCATCTGATCTATCTGGACGAGACCGAGCGGGCCGGGGCGCCGTACGTGGGCGCGAACTTCGTGGGGCTGCTGCACGCGGGCCCCACCGTCGCCGCCGAGGGCACCGCCGAGCAGCGCGCTCGCTGGCTGCCGCCCGTGCTGCGCGGAGACGAGGTCTGGTGCCAGGGCTTCAGCGAACCGGACGCGGGCTCGGACCTGGCGTCGCTGCGTACGAAGGCCGTCAGGGACGGGGACTCGTACGTGGTCAGCGGCTCCAAGATCTGGACCTCGCACGCCGAGGTCGCCGACTGGTGCGAGCTGCTGGTACGGACGGACCCGCAGGCGCCGAGACACCGCGGCATCTCCTGGCTGGCGATGCCCATGGACGCGCCCGGGGTCACGGTCCGCCCGCTGCGCACCCTCGCCGGGTCCGCCGAGTTCGCGGAGATGTTCCTCGACGAGGTCCGCGTCCCGGTGGCGAACCGGGTCGGCGAGGAGAACGACGGCTGGCGCGTCACCATGGTCACCCTCTCCTTCGAACGCGGCACGGCCTTCGTCGGCGAGGTCGTCGCCTGCCGCCGCACACTCTGCGAACTGGCCCGTACGGCCCGGCGGAACGGCTGCTGGGACGATGCGGTGCTGCGCCGCAGACTCGGCCGGCTGAACGCGGAGTTCCGCGCCCTGTGGCGGCTCACCCAGTGGAATGTCAGCGAGGCGCAGAACACCGGCGGCGTGCCCGGCACCGGCGGCTCGGTCTTCAAACTCCGCTACTCGCACGCGCGCCAGGAGCTGTACGACACGGCCGCCGAGGTGCTCGGCCCCGACGCGATGGACCTCGACCGGGAGTGGACGGGCGACCGGCTGTCCTCGCTGTCGTACACGATCGCCGCCGGCACCTCGCAGATCCAGCAGAACATCGTCGCCGAGCGGATCCTCGGCCTTCCGAAGGGACGCTGATGGACTTCCGGTTGACGGACGACCAGCGTGCGCTGAGGACCGGCTTGCGGGAACTGCTCGCCGGCCGTTTCGGCCGCCACGCGCTCCGGGCGGCCGTGGACCGCGAGGGCACCGTCGACCGGGAGCTGTGGCGGGAGCTCGGCGCGGCCGGGTTCTTCGCGCTGCGGCTGCCGGAGAACGAGGGCGGGGCGGGGCTCGGACTGCCCGAGGCGGTGCTGCTCTTCGAGGAGGCGGGCCGGGCGCTGCTGAACGGGCCGCTGGTAGCCACCCATCTGGCGGCGGGCCGGGTGCCGGGCGCCGCGGACGGTGCGCGGGTCGTCACCTGCGCCACCCAACTGCGCGGGCTGATCCCGCACTTCGGCGATGCGGACGCGGCAGTCGTCATCCATGGCGCGGGGATGCGTATCCGCTGTCCGGAGGAGCTGCCCCACGCGCGGCGGCTGCGGTCCCTGGACCCGCTCACCCCGCTGCACCGGATCCCGGACGGACCCAAGGCCCCGCCACGCCCGGACGCGATTCTTCTCACCGCCGCCGAACAGCTCGGCAGCGCCGCCCGCACCACCGAGATGGCCGTCCAATACGCCGGGGAACGCGAACAGTTCGGGCAGCCCATCGGCGGCTTCCAGGCAGTCAAGCATCTGTGTGCCCAGATGCTCGTACGCACGGAGGTCGCCCGCGCCGCCGTCTACGCCGCGGCGGTCACCGAGGACTTCACCGAGATCGCCGGCGCCAAACTGCTCGCCGACGAGGCCGCCGTGCAGGGGGCCCGCGACTGCCTCCAGGTGTTCGGCGGGATGGGCTTCACCTGGGAGGCGGACGTACATCTGCATCTCAAGCGGGCCTGGCTGCGCGGGCGGATGTGGCTGACCGCGGCGGAGTCGGAGGAGATCCAGGCCGAGGCCTTGGCCTCAGCACTCTGAAGCGTCACCGAGAGTTGAAGGTACGTCGATACCGGGTTGTGTCCTTCGCGCGACTCGTCACGGGCCGGAGTCGGGGCCGGGCTCCGGTACTCTCCGTGGGATGCGAGTGGTTCCGAGTCCGGGCTCTGCCGGTGTTGCCCCTGCGGCGGCTCCGGGACCGGGAATGTGCGCCGTTCGCCCTGTGCGGGTACGGGCTGCGAGCCTCTGTTCGAGTCTCCGCAACGTGCGTCGCACAGTATGCACCACGGGCACTCTTTCGCGCTGGAATATGCCCGAAGCGCTTGTTGCGGTGACTGTACGTCAACCATGCTGTCTTGCAAGGGAGTCACTTTCAGTGACCTTGTTCAGGACCTTGTCGAGGCGCGAGGCGATGTGTCCGCCGGTTCGGATGGTGTGAGCGGTGCAGGTGCTTCTGGTTCAGTTGGAGGTCGGGCCCGATCCCGCGGAGGTGGGACGCGCGCGGAGGTGGGCTCGTTCCAGGCTCGCCGGGTCCGGGATAGGGGACGACGAGCCGCTCGCCGACACACTGATCCTGCTGATCTCGGAGCTCGTCACCAACGCCGTCGTCCACACCGGCTGTCCGGCGGTGCTGCGGATGCTCTTCGGCGCGGGCGTGGCGGAAGCCGGGACCGTGCGGGTCGAGGTCGCCGACAAGAGCGCCCGCCCGCCGCAGCCCCGCCACGCCGAGGGCGACGACACCAACGGCCGCGGCCTGGAACTGGTCGACGGACTCGCCGACCGGTGGGGTTGGCAGCCGGAGGGCGCCGGCAAGTCCATCTGGTGCGAGGTGGACAGGGGTGCGCCGACGGTCGCGGCGGGCGTGTACGGGCAGCCGGGAGTGCGCGGGTACGTCACCGCACCTTAGGGCGCGGTGACGTACGGACTTGGGGTCCGGGGTCCGGGTCGCCGCCCCGTTGTCCGGCGGTGACGGCCTCAGAGGATCGCGACCGGGGCCACGGGGGTTCCCGTACCGCCGACGAACGGTTCCGGCATCGCGGACAGCAGGAATGTGTACCGACCGGCTTCTGCACAGGCTGTGGACAACTTTTCCAGATTCCAGTTCTGGCCCTGCAGCATGCCCATCTCGACGAGATCCAGGGCATGCACGGGCAGCCAGAGGTTCTCGATCTCCGGCGGGAAGATCTCGAAGGTGAGGGTGTCGTTCGCGACCGCGGCGACATCGTGGGTGTGGAACCACTCGGGGGTACGGACGGACAGGCCGGGGGACGGGTATCCGTAGCCGTGTTTGTCGCCACCGAGACAGAGCTGGATCTGTCCGGTCCGTACGAGAACGATGTCACCGGATTTTATGGTCAGGCCGGCGAACTCCACTGCCTCGTCGAGGTCCTCGGGTGTGACGGCGTGGTCGCCGGGCAGCCGGCCCAGCCCCTTGGCGCGCGCCACATCGAGCAGCACGCCGCGCGAGACGATGTGACGGGCCTTGTCGATACCGCTGAACCGTGCGCGGGTGTGCGGGGTGATGGAGTCGGCTGGGCGGCCGTTGTAGATCTTGCCGGAGTGCGACACATGGGTCAGCGCGTCCCAGTGGGTGGCGGCCTGCAGGCCCATGGTCACGGCGTCGTCGCTGGTGGCGACGGTGCCGGGGCCGAATAGTTCTTGGTTGATCTGGACCATGGTGTGCAGCGGGTTCACCCGGCCGGGAATGAGGCCGGTCTGCACGCCGTCCTGCTGCAGGGGCAGCGCGAGGGCGATGCGGCGCCCGCTGCGGACCTCGGCGGCGGCGTTCCTGACGACCTCGTCGGTGATCAGGTTGAGGGTGCCGATCTCGTCGCTCTCGCCCCAACGACCCCAGTTGTTCACGCGTTTGGCGATGTCATGGAACTCGGCCGGCAGTGACATCGGGCCTCCTGGGGCTTGTGCTCGAGTATCTGACTGACCGTAGAATCTAACGGTCCGTCAGAAACCGCGGGAAGGGGCCGGGCGTGGGGAACTTCTTGGCAGGCAAGGTGGTCGCCGTCACGGGTGCCGGGCGTGGTATCGGGCGGGCGGTGGCGCTGGCCGCCGCGGCGGAGGGCGCGCGGGTCGTGGTCAACGACTACGGCGTTTCGATCGAGGGCGCCGAGCCGGCGAGTGGCATCGCCGAGGCCGTGGTCAAGGAGATCGGGGCGACGGGCGGTGAGGCGGTCGCCGTCGCCGACGACATCTCGACGATGGCGGGCGGCCGGCGGATCGTGGACGTGGCGCTGGCGCAGTACGGCCGTATCGACGGTGTGGTCTGTGTGGCCGGGATTCTGCGCGAACGGATGCTCTTCAACATGTCCGAGGAGGAGTGGGACCCGGTCGTCGCGACGCATCTGAAGGGCACGTTCACGGTGTTCCGTGCGGCGTCGGCGGTGATGCGGAAGCAGGGCGGCGGAACCCTGATCGGGTTCACCAGCGGCAACCACCAGGGGAGCGTGGCGCAGGCCAACTACTCGGCCGCGAAGGGCGGGATCATTTCCCTGGTGCGGAGCGCGGCGCTGGGCCTGCACAAGTACGGGGTGACGGCGAACGCGGTGGCGCCGGTGGCGCGCACGCGGATGTCGGCGAACGTACCGATGGAGCTCAAGGAGATCGGGGAGCCCGAGGACGTGGCGGCGCTGGTCGTGTACCTGCTCTCCGAGCGGGCGCGGAAGGAGCGGATCACGGGCCAGGTGTACACGATCGCGGGCCCGAAGATCGCGGTGTGGGCGCAGCCGAGGGAGCTGCGGGCCGGTTACGCGGAGGGGGCGTGGACCCCGGAGAAGATCGCGGACTTTCTGCCGGGGACGGTGGGGGTGGACCCGATGCCGATGCTGGCGCAACTGGAGGAAATGGCGAGGGCGGCGAGTGCGGGGAACCGCCCGAACGGCTGACCGGGGCCCGCGCGGGGGCTCCTGTTGGGGCTCCGCCCCAAGCCCCGCTCCTCAATCGCCGGAGGGGCTGCATTGCAGCCCCTCCGGCGATTGAGGACAGCGCCCCCTGCGCCCTGAGGGCGTGGGGGGACCCCCGGAAGGGCGTCCGGGGGTCCGGGGGCTTGCCCCCGGTTACGGGAAGGGACGGGTAGGGGAACTTCAACTCCGTGGAGGACACGTGGACTTCGCCATCGGTCCGGAGGACGACGCATTCCGGCGGGACGCACGGGTGTGGCTCGACACCCACCTCGTCGGGAGCCACGCCGAGGCCGCCCGCCACGGCGGCCCCGGCAGCGAGCACGAGCGCGTCGAAGCGCGCCGCGCCTGGGAGCGGGAGCTCGGTCGCGGCGGCTGGATCGGCCTCGGCTGGGACACCGGCGCCTACGGCAACCGGCAGGCCACGCTGACCCAACAGGTCGTATGGGCGGAGGAGTACGCCCGCGCCGGCGCCCCCGGCCGCGTCGGGCACATCGGCGAGAACCTCCTCGCGCCCACCCTCGTGGCGTACGGGAACCAGGAGCAGCAGGACCGCTTCCTGCCCGCCGTCGCGCGCGGCGAGGAGCTCTGGTGCCAGGCGTACAGCGAGCCCGGCGCGGGCTCGGACCTCGCCGGGGTGCGGACCGCCGCCGTACGGGACGGCGACAGCTACCGGGTCAGCGGGCAGAAGATCTGGACCTCCCTGGCGCACGAAGCCGACTGGTGCTTCGTCCTCGCCCGCACCGAGCCCGGATCGCGGCGCCACCACGGTCTGTCGTTCCTGCTCGTGCCCATGGACCAGCCGGGCCGTATCGATGTGCGGCCGATCCGCCAGATGTCCGGGACCGCGGAGTTCAACGAGGTCTTCTTCGACGGTGCCCTCGCCGCCGCCGGGCATGTCGTCGGCGGCGAGGGCAACGGCTGGCGCGTCGCCATGGGCCTGCTCGCTCTGGAGCGCGGCGTGTCCACGCTCGTCCAGCAGATCGGCTTCGGTGAGGAGTTGGCGCAGGTCGTGCGGCTGGCGGTGGAGAGCGGCGGCGCCGACGACCCTGTGCTCAGAGACCGTCTCGTACGGCAGTGGGCCGAACTGTGCACCATGCGCTGGAACGCCCTGCGCACGCTGGGCGGTTCTGACGATGATCCCGGCGCACCCAGCGTCGCCAAGCTGCTCTGGGGCGGCTGGCACCAGCGGCTCGGAGAGCTCGCCATGGCCGTACGCGGCGCGAGCGCGGCGGCAGGCCCGTACGACTGGCGCCCCGAGAGCCCGTACGAACTCGACGCCCTCCAACGGCTGTTCCTCTTCAGCCGCGCCGACACCATCTACGGCGGCTCGGACGAAATCCAGCGCAACATCATCGCCGAGCGGGTGCTCGGCCTACCGAGGGAGCCCCGATGAGAGGCGTCGTCTTCGACGGCAAGCAGCCGCAGGTGGTTGACGATCTGGAGATACGGGACCCGGGCCCCGGCGAGGTCCTGGTCGCCGTCGCCGCGGCCGGGCTCTGCCACAGCGATCTGTCGGTGATCGACGGCACGATCCCCTTCCCCGTGCCGGTGGTCCTCGGGCACGAGGGCGCCGGCGTCGTCGAGGCGGTCGGCGAGGGCGTCGGCCATATCGCGCCCGGCGACCATGTCTCGCTCTCCACCCTCGCCAACTGCGGCGCGTGCGCGGACTGCGACCGCGGCCGTCCCACCATGTGCCGCAAGGCGATCGGGCGACCGGGCCGGCCCTTCTCGCGCGGCGGCGAACCGGTCTTCCAGTTCGCCTCCAACTCCGCCTTCGCGGAGCGGACGATCGTCAGGGCAGTCCAGGCCGTGAAGATCCCCGCCGGCCTGCCGCTCACCTCCGCCGCGCTGATCGGCTGTGGTGTGCTGACGGGGGTAGGGGCCGTACTCAACCGTGCGAAGGTCGACCGCGGCGAGACCGTCGTTGTCATCGGGACGGGCGGCATCGGGCTCAATGTCATCCAGGGCGCCAGGATCGCGGGCGCGTCCGCGATCGTCGCCGTCGACTCGAATCCGGCGAAGGACGCGGTGGCCCGGCAGTTCGGGGCGACGCACTTCCTGGAATCGGCGGACGGGGTACGGGAGATCCTGCCGACCGGCGCGGACCATGTCTTCGAGTGCGTCGGGCATGTGGGGCTGATCCGGCAGGCGATCGAGCTGCTCGACCGGCACGGGCAGGCGATCCTGCTCGGCATGCCGTCGGCGACGGCGGAGGCGTCCTTCGTGCCCGCGGCCATGTTCCTGGACAAGTCCATTCTGGGCTGCCGGTACGGGAGCTCCCGCCCACAGCATGACATCGCGCTCTACGCCGATCTGTACCGGCAGGGCAGGCTGCTGCTGGACGAACTGGTCACCGAGACCTACCCGATCGGGGACTTCGCGAAGGCGGCGGACGACGCGCACCACGGGCGGGTGGCGCGCGGGGTGCTCACCTTCTGACGCCTCCTGCCGAGTCTCGAAAAGCAGTTGAGGGCCACCCGGCGCACCGGGCTACCGTCTCGCCATGTCCTACCGCGAGATCGTCACCCGGCCTGTACTCATCTGGGGTGCCGTTGCCGTAGGCGCCAGGATGCCCGTCGCGATGGCGCCCCTCTCGCTGGTGTTCCTGGTGCGCGAGCGGCCCGGCGGCTACACCCTCGGAGCCGTACTCGCCGCCGTGTACGTCATCGGGGAAATCGTCGGCGCGCCCGTGCTCGGCATGCGGATGCGGCCCGAGCGGGCGCGGCCTCAACTCGCGGTCGGTCTCGCGGTGGGAGCCGCCGCGTTCGCCGCGCTCGGAGCGGCGAACAGCGTGAACCCTGTCGTTCTCGGGGTGTTCGCGTTCTTCGCGGGGGCCGGGCCCGCCGCGGCGCCCGGCGGCCTGCGGGCCGTACTCACCGGCATGGTGCCCGAGCGGGCCGTCACCCGGGCGATGAGCCTCGAATCGGTCCTGGTCTTCGGGATCTGGGCCGTGGCGCCCGCCGCTGCCACCTCGCTCGCCCTGAGCGTTGCTCCCTACGTTCCGCTGCTGCTCGCGGGCACCCTGATGGCCGCTGCCGTCGCGGGCCTGTGGGCGCTGCCCGCCGGGTGGAAGCCGGAGCGGGACGAGGGTGCCGAATCGATGCTGCGGGTCATCGCGCGTGCCTGGCCCGTCTACGTCACGGGCGCGGCCGGCCTGACCCTGCTGGCGCTCGCCGAGCTGATCCTGCCCGCGCTGCTCGATCAGCGGTCGATCGGGATCGGCTGGGCGGGGCCGCTGCTCGCGGGCTTCTCGATCGGCTCTGCGCTGGGTGCCTTCGTGTACGGGCTGCGCAGCTGGCCGGGGCGGCTGCCCACGCAGAGCCTGGTGCTGCTGTTCGGTGTCTCGGGGTGCGTGGCGCTGGTCGCGTTCACACCGTGGACCGGGGGCATCGCGGCCGGTCTCGTGGTCGCCGGTGTGCTGCAGGCCGGGGCGATGCTGACCCGCACTCTGACGCTGCGCGAGATGCTGCCGCCGAGTGCGCTCGCCGCCGGGTATTCGGTGATGTACGCGGCGGTGGGCGCCGGTTACGCCGCGAGCGGCAGCCTGGCTGGAGGCCTGCTGCGAATCGTGGCGCCGTCCACGGCGATCCTGGCGGGCGTCGGGCTCACCGTTGTACTGACCCTGACCGGGGCGGCGGGAGAGCGGTGGATGTCACGGACTCCCGCTGTCGGCGCTGTTGGTGCGGAAGGCGCGCCGGTAGACCGTCGGCGGGACCCCGAGTGCCGTCTGTAGGTGCTGGCGCATCGACTGCGCCGTGCCGAAGCCCGCGTCCCGCGCCACCTGGTCGACCGACAGCTCCGTGGACTCGAGCAGATGGCGGGCCCGCTCCACGCGCTGCTGCGTCAGCCACTGGCCGGGGCTGATGCCGACCTCCTCGCGGAAGCGGCGCGTGAACGTCCGTACGCTCATGGACTCCTGATCCGCCATGTCGCGCAGCTGGATCGGCTGGTGGAGGCGGCCGAGCGCCCAGCCACGTGCGGCGGTTGTGGTCGCCAGCTGCGGTTCGGGGATCGGCCGTTGGATGTACTGGGCCTGCCCGCCGTCCCGGTGCGGCGGTACGACGGTGCGGCGTGCGACGTCATTGGCGACGGCCGTGCCGTGGTCGCGCCGCACGATGTGCAGGCACAGGTCGATGCCGGCCGCGACGCCCGCCGAGGTGAGCACGTCCCCGTCGTCGATGAAGAGGACGTCCGCGTCGACCCTGACGGACGGGAAGAGGCGCTGGAAGTGTTCGGCGGAGGACCAGTGGGTGGTGGCGGGGCGGCCGTCGAGGTATCCGGCGGCGGCGAGGACGTAACTGCCGGTGCAGATGGAGACCATGCGGGTGCCGGGCCGGATGTGGGCGAGGGCGTCGGCCAGCTCCTCGGTGAGCCGGCCCTCCTCGTAGACCGGACCCAGCTCGTAGGAGGCGGGCACGACGACGGTGTCCGCGGTGGTCAGCGCCTCGGGGCCGTGCTCGACGTGGATGTCGAAGTCGGCGTCGGTACGTACGGGGCCCGGCCGCATCGAGCAGGTGACGATCTCGTACAGGGGATTGCTGTCCTTGTCCTTCGCCCGGCCGAAGATCCGGTGCGGAATGCCGAGCTCGAAAGGGAGCAGCCCGGTCAGAGCCAGTACGACGACCCGATGTCTCTTGACCACGTCCATGGCCCGATCCTAACGAATGCTGTCTCTCGGGCCACTCGATGCGGGTGATCGATCCTCGGATGCTGGGTGACGTGACCCAGACAACCGCGCCGCACGGCAGCCCGCAGTCCCTGAGCCGCCCTCCCCGAATCCGTATTCACCGCGCGTGGTTCGTCGCCGTCGTCACCTTCGTGACGATCATCGGCGCCGCCGCCTTCGCGTCACTGCCCGGCCTGCTGATCGAGCCGCTGCACGAGGAGTTCCACTGGTCGCGCGGCACGATCGGCTTCGCGGTCTCGGTGAATTTCGCGCTGTACGGGCTCACCGCGCCGTTCGCCGCGGCGTTGATGGACCGCTTCGGCATCCGCCGGGTGGTCGCCGTCGCCCTGACGGTCATCGCGGTCGGCTCCGGACTGACCGTCTTCATGACGACGTCGTGGCAGCTGGTGATGTACTGGGGCGTTCTGGTCGGCCTGGGCAGCGGCTCGATGGCGCTGGCGTTCGCCGCGACCGTCACCAATCGCTGGTTCGTGCAGCGGCGCGGACTGGTCACCGGCATCCTCACCGCGGCCGGCGCCTCCGGCCAGCTGGTCTTCCTGCCCCTTCTCTCCTGGCTGGTGGAGAACCACGGATGGCGCCCGGCCTCGATCACGGTCGCGCTCTCGGCTCTCGCGGTCGTCCCGTTCGTCTGGCTGCTGCTGCGGGACCACCCGGCGGACGTGGGTGTCGCGGCGTACGGCGCCGAGGGCTTCACCCCGAAGCCCGAGCCGGTCCCGGGCGCGGCCCGTCGCGCGGTGACCGTCCTGTTCCGGGCGGCCCGCACCGGTCCGTTCTGGCTGCTGGCCGGCACCTTCGCGATCTGCGGCGCCTCGACGAACGGCCTGGTCAAGACCCACTTCGTGCCCGCCGCCCACGATCACGGCATGCCGATCACGGCGGCCGCTTCGCTGCTCGCGGTGATCGGTGTCTTCGATGTCGCCGGCACGATCGCCTCCGGCTGGTTCACCGACCGTTTCGAGGCGCGGCGGCTGCTGGCCGTCTACTACGCGCTGCGCGGCATCAGCCTGCTCTTCCTGCCGATGCTGCTGGCCCCGTCCGTCCACCCGCCGATGATCTTCTTCATCGTCTTCTACGGGCTGGACTGGGTGGCGACGGTCCCGCCGACGATCGCCCTGTGCCGCGAGCACTACGGCGAAGACAGCGCGATCGTCTTCGGCTGGGTGCTTGCCTCGCACCAGGTGGGCGCGGCGATCGTCGCCTTCACCGGCGGCCTGGCGCGAGACGTTTTCGGCTCGTACGACGTGGTCTGGTACGCATCGGGGGCGCTGTGCGCGGCGGCGGCGCTGATGGCGCTGGTGATCCGGCGCAAGCCGCTGCCGAAGCTGGAGCCCGTGTCGCCCGTGTCCCCCGTGTCGCCTGTGTAGCTGGTGAAGCCGAAGACCGCGGCTGTCACTGTCACGCGCTGAAGCGCCCGAACTTCCCGCGGTGGAAGAGCAGTGGCGCGCCCTCGTCGTCCGCGTTCCCCTCCGCCGCGCCCAGCGCCACCACCCGGCCCACGACGATCAGATGGTCGCCGCCGGTGTGCACGGTCTGGATCGTGCAGTCGATCCAGGCCGGCACGCCCGCGAGGAGTGGCGACCCGGTCACCGGCGATCCGGCGTGAGGGACCCCGGCGAACTTGTCCGCGCCGCTCACCGCGAAGCCGCGGCACAGCTCGCCTTGGTGCGCACCGAGGACGTTGACGCAGAAGGACCCGGCGCGGGCGATGCGCGGCCAGGTCGTCGAGGTACGGGCGACCATGAAGGCGACCAGGGGCGGGTCGAGCGACAGGGAGGCGAAGGACTGGCAGGCGAAACCGGCCGGTCCGTCCTCGTCGTGGGCCGTGACGACGGTGACGCCGGACGCGAAGTGACCCAGTACGCGGCGGAATTCGGCCGGGTCGACGGGCAGCCGCTCGTCGTCGCCGACAGCCCGCAGGTCCGGGCGCGGCAGGGCGTCGAAAGGCTCGGTGGCCGTGGGGGCCCCGACCGACCTGAGGTATCGGACGGCGGTGGCCGCCATCCCTGCGTGTCCCATCACACCCCCATTGAAGCTGACGGTTCGTCAGATTGGAAGGGTGTCCCCGCGGCCCGCGCCGCCCGCGCTCAGAGCTCGGGCGACGGTTGGGCTGTTGAGCCGTGGCGCCATCGGCCCGTGTGGACGGGCAGTCGGCCCGGCCACAGGGGCCGTCACGGCAAGCGCCTCAGAGGCAAGGCCGCGGGAGCGGAGGGTCGGGCGGGTTCTCAGAACCCCTGGACGTAGTACGGCTCGAGGGTCATCCAGCCATTCGCGCGGGCGCCGTCGCGGCGGCCGGTGTCGTTCTTGGCCAGGGTGTACCAGGAGTCGACGTAGTCCGGGTCGTCGGTCCACCAGTCGTCGGGAATGGCGTCCAGGACCGCGTTCACCAAGGGGATGTAGGTGCCCTGGTCGGCGATGGTGAGCAGGATGCCGGCGATGGCCTTGGCGAGGTCGCGGTAGTTGGTGCTGCCGTCCTCCTCCATCATCACGGCGTCGGCGAGGTTGTACTTGTAGTTGGACCAGTTCACCAGGATCTGGTTGGGGTGGTAGACGACTCCGTCGTTGTCCAGATAGGGCATCTCGACCGGGTCGACGCGCACCTTGCCGTCCAGACCGAAGCCGGTCACGAGCGAGTAGATCTCGGCGTCACCCTTGATCCAGGGCTCCTCGTCGTCCGAGAGCTCCACGCCGGTGATGCGCGTGGTCCAGAAGCCCGCGCCGGCGGTGCTCGCCTGCGGCACGTTCAGGCCGTGCTTGCCGAACTCCTGGCGCATGACCTTCATGCCCGCCGCAAGAGCCACGGATTCGTCGATGTCGAGCACATAGACGGGCCGGTCGGGTGCCTTGCGCGCGTCCAGCGTGTGGGCGGCGCCACGGCTGTCGTACGCGGTGATCGTCGTGGCGTGGTCGTCGGCCGAGGCGGCGGCGACGAGCGGGGCGTCGCCCGCCTTGAGGCCCTTGCGCATCGAGTCCGCGCCCAGGCGCAGGCGCAGCAGGGATCGGGTGTCTGCGCCGAGGCCCTTGGCGGCGACGATCTGCCGATCGGCCGAGACCAGCGAGGATGCGAGACGCTTGCCGGCCGGCGCCGCGGCTGCCCGGCCGGCCAGGGCGCGCAGATCCAATTGCCTATCGGTCACGGCGGCGTCCCGCACCTGGGAGCGCCAGCCCGCGTCGGCGAGCGAAACGGCGACCGCCTGGGCGGTGGGGTCCTCGATGCGGCTGACCGCGGCCGACGTTGCTGCGCGGGACGACGGGGCCGAGGCGGTCGCCCGGTCGGCTGCCGCGGTGTCGGCCGGGGCACCTGCCGCGGGAAACGCGGCAAGCTGAACGGTGGCCAGGCATGTGACGGAAATGATGGCGCCGGCAAGGAGTTTGGGCCGTGCACGTCTCCTGCTCAAGGGGTCCTCCTGAAGCGAGTGGGGGATTCTGGGTCGCATTCGGATGGAGCGTGAGAGCGGTGGTACGGAGCGATCTACACGAGTAGATCTACTCGCGGGTACAGCATGGCGGGGGCATGTCAGAAAGGCAACAACTCTGTGCCCAACTCGGCTTTGGGCAAGGCGCGTTGCCTGGGAATTCCAGGAACCCGCTGGGACTAGAGCCCGCGGTACCGAGGCGTGCGGCGCTCCACGAAGCTCGCCACGCCCTCGTTCGCGTCGTGCGTCGTCATGTTGATCTCCTGCGCGGCGGCCTCGGCGGCGAAGGCCGAGGCCCGGTCCGCGCCGAGTGAGGCGTTCACCAGCTGCTTGGTCAGCGCGAGTGCCCTCGTCGGCCCCGCCGCCAGCCGCTCCGCCCACTCGCGGGCGGTCTTCTCCAACTCCTGAGCCGGTACGACCCGGTTGACGAGTCCGATCCGCTCGGCCTCCGCGGCCGGGAGTGCGTCGCCGAAGAACATCAGCTCCTTCGCGCGCTGTGGCCCGATCAGCCGGGGGAGCAGGTACGCACCGCCGCCGTCCGGGACGAGGCCCCGCCGTACGAACACCTCGATGAACTTGGCCGGTTCGGCGGCCAGTACGAGATCGCAGGCGAAGGCGAGATGCGCGCCGATGCCGGCGGCGGTCCCGTTGACCGCGGCGATCACCGGCTTCTCGCAGTCGAGTACGGCCCCGATCAGGCGCTGCGCGCCGAGCCGGATCGTCCGCGCCACGTCCCCGGGGATCCGCTCCCGACCGGTCGACGGGGTTCCGCGCAGATCCGCGCCCGCGCAGAAACCCTTGCCGGTCGCGGTGATGACGACGGCCCGGATCGCGGGGTCGGCCGAGGCGGCCTCCAGCAGCGAGATGATCCGTTCCCGCTGGTCCCAGGTGACCGCGTTCATGGCGTCGGGGCGGTTGAGGGTGATCCACGAGACGGCGTTGTCAGTGCTGTGAAGTATCAATGACTCAGTGGATTCTTCGGGGGAGGAAGTCATGGAGGAGCAGCTCCGATTCGTACGGTCGATGCGGCTACCGGCAGCACCGGAGCGCACGGACTCACCGGCACACCGCCAGCGCGTCCAGCGCCACCGCGCCCTGCCCGCGCGGCAGCACCATCAAGGGGTTGATGTCCAGCTCCGACAGCTCGTCGCCCAGCTCCAACGCCATCCGCTGGACCCGCAGCACGACCTCCACCAGCGCGTCCGCATCCACCGGCGGCCCGCCCCGTACGCCGTCCAGCAGCGCGCGGCCGCGCAGTTCGCCGAGCATCGCGCGTGCCTGTTCCTCGCCGAAGGGAGGTACACGCACGGCGGCGTCGTGCAGGACCTCCACCAGCACCCCGCCCAGTCCCACGGTCACCGTCGGGCCGAAGAGGGTGTCCTGGGTGACCCCGACGACCATCTCGACGCCTCGTTCGACCATCTGGCAGACCAGGATCCCGTCCAGGCCGATGTCCTCGAAGCGGGCGATGTCCGTCAGCTCGCGGTAGGCGTCGCGGATCTGGCTGGCGGAGGTCAGCCCGACCTTGACCAGTCCGAGTTCGGTCTTGTGGGCGAGCTGTGTGCCGGACGCCTTCATGACGACCGGGTACCCGACCAGGCCCGCCGCCCGCACCGCGGCCGCCGCGCTGGTCACCAGGTGCTCGCGCGGCACCCTGATCCCGTACGCCCGAAGGAGCTGCTTCGCCGCGTGCTCGCTCAGCTGCTTGCCCGGGCGCATCAGTGCCTGGGCCTTGCGGAAGGAGGGCGAAAGGGTGCGCGGCGCCTCGTCGAAGGGCGAGCGGTATCCGGCCCTGAAGCGGTGGTGGTCCAGGTAGGCGCGGACAGCGGTGATGCAGTTCGAGAACGTACGGAACGTCGCGACCCGCGAGGACCCCAGCAGCGTCTCGCGGTAGGCCGCCTCCGTGCCCACGGGCGATCCCCACACCACACAGACCAGCTTGTCCGTCGCCTCCGCCGCGTCCACCAGGTCCTGCGCCAGTTTGTCGCTCATCGGCGGGAAGGGGCCGGTGATCGGACAGATCAGCACGCCGACGTCGGGGTCGGCCAGGATCGCGTCGATGATCTTGCGCCCGCGCCAGTCGCCCACGGGGTGCCCGCCGTTGTCCACGGGGTTGGCCACACTGAGATACTCCGGTATCCACTCGTGCAGCTCGGCCTGCTTGGTCTCGCGGAGCCGCGGCAGCTTCAGCCCGGCCGCGGTCGCGAGGTCCGCGAAGTGCGCGCCGGTGCCGCCCGAGATCGAATAGACGACGACCCCGTCGGCCACAGGCCTGCGCGCCCGCGCCAACAGGGCTGAGGTGTCCTGGAGTTCGTCGAGCCCGTCCACCCGGATCACGCCGAACTGCCGCATCGCCGCGTCCACCACCTGGTCCGTGCCCGTCAGCTTGCCGGTGTGCGAGGCGGCCATCCGCGCGCCGGTTTCGGTACGCCCGACCTTGACCGCCACGACCGGGACCCCGCGCCGTGCCGCCCGGTCGGCGGCGAGCAGAAAGGAGCGCCCGTCCTTGAGTCCCTCCACGTAGCAGGCGATTGCCCCCACCTCGGGGCGCTCGGCGAAGTACGAGATGAAGTCGGCGGTCTCCAGATCGGCCTCGTTGCCCGTCGGCGCCCAGTGGGAGAGGCGTACGCCCAGCTCCTGCATGGTGAAGACGGGCCGCCCCTGGTGCCCGGACTGGGTGATCAGCGCGATCGCGGGCCCTTCCAGGTCGTCCCGGAACTGCTCGAAGGCGTTCAGATTGGTGTTGGGGCCGAGGAGCCGCAGCCCCGACCGCTCCACCGCGGACGCCAGTCGCGTCTGGGCCGCCGCGCCCTCCGCCCCGGTCTCGGCATATCCGGAGGCGAAAGCCACCGCGAACTTCACCTTCGCCTCGGCGAGTTCCTCGATCACCGGCAGGGGCTCGGAGACCAGGAGCACGGCGAGATCGACCTGCTCGGGCAGATCGCCGACGGAAGGGACGCAGCTCAGTCCGAAGACGGTCTCCCTGGTGGGGTGTACGGGATACAGCCGCGCGCCGACGCGCTCGGCCCAGTCGACGAGCTGTCGGGTGATCCCGGTATTGGGCCGCCCCTCGCTGTCGGAGGCCCCGACGACGGCGACGGAGGAAGGCCGGAAGAACCGGTCCAGATCGGGCACGGGCGCGTACAGGGGCCGTCCGCTGACGTCCAGATCGCCGTCGGCCGCGATGGCCGAAGTCGTGTCATGGACGGCATCGCGGGGGTGCTCTCCGCAGGCCACCACTCGGGCGCGGAGGTCGGAGGTGAGGGTGCCGTGAGTAGATCCAAGCATCGCTGAGCCCCGCTCCTGCTCGTTGGCCTTGGTAACTGACGCATAGTCAGATTACAGACCTGACGGTACGTCAGGAACAGTCCTGCGGGCAAAGCCTGGTGATGCCGGCTGATTTGCAGGTTCGCAGGACCGCGTGCGCAGTTCTCGCGGATGGCGTCGGCCGCCCACCGATGGTCCGCTGTCCCAGCCGTACCCATGTGAGGGATCCGGCTATCCCGCGGCCTTGGTCATGGCGAAGCGTTTCGGCCACCCGGGCTCCCGTATGTCTCTTGCCTCTCAGGCGGCGGCTGTCCGTCAAGCGGCGACGCGGTCCTTGCGGGCGCGGTGGGCGAACCCCCGCACGGCCGGCTCGCGTCGCCAGGCGGTCACGGCGTGGAATTCCCGGCAGTCCGCTACCGCGTCAGCGACTTGGCGATCTTGCGCGCGTCCAGTGCCATCTCGCGGAACATCCCGCTGATCGGGTTCGTGAACCCCGTGAAGTACAGCCCCGGCGCCTGTGCCGCCGCGCGGCCGCCGTGTGTCACCGGCTTGCCGCGCTCGTCCAGGACGCCGAGATGGCCCACCAGGCCCTCCAGCGCCCGGCGGTAGCCCGTTGCCGCGATCACCGTGTCCGGGGAGATCCGGGTGCCGTCCGCCAGTACCGCCTTGCTGTCCTCGAAGGACTCGAGCGCCGCGACCGGCTCGACCCTGCCCGCCCGTACGGCGTCGATCAGGCCCACGTCCTGGATCGGGATCGCGCCCTGCTTCACACGGGAGTACAGGCCCGTGTCCGGGCGCGGCAGCCCCTGTGCCGTGAGGTCGGGGACGGATATCTTGGACATGATCCCGCCCGCCCGGTCCACCAGGCGGACCGGCAGCCGCCGGACCAGGATGCCGGTCCGCTGGGCAGGCCAGCCCGCCGTCGAGCGGCGCACGATGTGCGGGATCGTCCGGACGGCCAGGCGGACGCGCGCGGCACCGCCCTCGATCAGGTCGACCGCGATCTCGGCGCCGGTGTTGCCGACGCCGACGACCAGTACGTCCTTGCCCGCGTACGGGGCCGCATTGCGGTACTCGCTCGCGTGCAGCAGTTCGCCGGCGTACGAGTCCCGGCCCGGCCAGTCGGGCACATGCGGGGTGTGGTTGTAGCCGGTGGCCACCACGACCGCCCGTCCGGTCAGCTCCCGGCCGCCCGTCGCGTGCAGTACCCAGTCGGAACCGGAGGGCTCGATCCGGGAGACCTCGACCCCGGTGACGATCTCCAGCTCGTGGAACTCCGCGTACTTCTCCAGGTAGCGGATCACGTCGTCGCGGGAGGCCCAGCGCCCGAACGACCGCGGCATCGCCAGACCGGGCAGTGCCGACAGCCGCCGGGTCGTGTGCAGATGCAGCCGGTCGTAGTGGCGGCGCCAGGAGGCGCCGACGGATTCCGACTTCTCGAGCACCACGGCCCGTACGCCCTGCTCGCGCAGCGCGGCGGCAGCCGCGAGACCGCCCGGGCCGCCGCCGATGACGTAGACGGGCCGGGCGTTCGTGAGGTCAATGTCCTTTTCGTCGGCCATGAATCGTGAGCGTAATCGCCCGATTACATGATGGGTCTCGGTCAAGACGGGAATCGGTTGCGAATTGATCACGCCCGCACACCTCTTGCGCACACGTCATCACATCCGCTGAACTGACGTGTCGTCAGAAAAGGCGCGAAGAGAGAAGGGGAACCGGATGGAGACCGCCTGGCTCACCGGTGCCGAATGGCTCGCCGTCCTCCGTATCGGTCTCGGTCTGTGGTGGCTGGAGAGCTGGCGCCACAAGGACAAGAAGGGCTGGTTCGAGCGCGGTACCGGCATCGCCTGGGCGGCGGACGTCGCGGGCAAGCACCGGTGGCCGGTGGTGAAGAACGGCTTCAACAAGGTGGTCCGGCCCCGCCCCAAGGTGATGGCGTACGTCGTCGTCTACGCCGAACTCGCCCTGGGTCTCGGTCTGGTCGTCGGCTTCCTGACCCCGGTCGCCCTCGCCGGCGGGCTCCTCCTCAATCTGCTCTATCTGGTCCTGATGATCCACGACTGGGCGGAACAGGGTCAGAACGCCATGATGGCGCTCATATCGTTCGTCGCCCTCTTCGCCATGGCATGGCAGACCTGGTCCCTGGACAGCGCGATCGGACTCTTCTGATGACGGCGACGCCTGAAGCCGACGACTTCACCCGCCCCTTCTGGGATGCCGCGGGCGATGGCCGGCTCCTGATCCGCCGCTGCCGCGCATGCGCGAAGGCGCACCACTATCCGCGCGAGTTCTGCCCGCACTGCTGGAGCGAGGACGTCGAGTGGGAGGGGGCGAGCGGCCGCGCCACGCTCTACACCTGGTCCGTCGTGCACCGCAATGACCTGCCGCCCTTCGGCGCCCGCGTCCCGTACACCGCCGCCGTCGTCGGTCTCGCCGAAGGCCCGCGGATGATGACCGAGATCGTGGAGTGCCCGGAGGACCGGCTCAGCGTCGGCATGGAGCTGGAGGTGACCTTCCGCCGGGAGAACGATGAGGTGGCGGTGCCCGTCTTCCGTCCGGCGCGGAGGTGATCACGGCCAGAGCAGCTCCCTCGCCCAGCCGCTCTCCTCGCGGCGGTAGCGCAGCCGTACATGCTGCCGCCGCTCGTCGCCCTGGAAGAACTCGACCTCGTACGGCTGCAGCACATAGCGCGTCCAGGTCGGCACAGGGGCATCCGGCTCGGCCTGTGCCCGCTCCCAAGCCGCCTGTGACGCCGTCGCCAACTCCTCCCGCGAGCCGAGCACTTCGCTCTGCCGTCCGGTGAGCGCGGCGGCCAGCGCGCCCGTGGAGCGGGCGTGCAGATCGGCCTGGCTCTCCGCGGAGGCACCCGCCGTCACCCGGCCCCGGATCCGGATCTGGCGGCCCTGCGCCGCCCAGTAGAAGCCCAGCGCGGCCTCCGGATGCGCGGCGAGCTGCCGGCCCTTCGCGCTCGTGACGTGCGAGGCGAAATGCCAGCCGCGCTCGTCCGCGTCGTGCAGCATCAGCGTGCGTACGTCGGGACGCCCCTGCTCGTCCACGGTGGCCAGGGTCATGGTGTGCGGCTCGGTCTGGCCCGCTGCCACAGCCTCGGCGAACCAACGGTGGAACAGCGGCAGTGGTGTCCCGGGCGCGGTGGCCGGGTCGAAGGCGGGAAGCGTGGTGTCCCAGACCCGCTGTGCGCGGAGGAGCTCGCGGAAGGTCTCCTGCTGATCGTTGTCCATGCGGGCATTCAACTCTCTGCTCGGCACCACCGCGTCGATCATGAAAGATCCTTCACGGTGGGCCCTGTCCTTCAGTCCCTGCCCAGCACCACCGTCCCCGAGGAGCAGAACCAGCCGCCCGTGCCGGAGGCGACCGCCAGTCGCGGCGGCCCGCCGTCGGCCTTGCGCACCTGGTGCCCGCCCGCCTCGCCGCGCAGCTGCCGCACCGCCTCGACCAGCAGGAACAGTCCGCGCATCCCCGGATGGCAGGCGGAGAGACCACCACCGTCGGTGTTGACCGGCAGCTCGCCGTCCCGCGTCAGCCGCCCTTTCCCGACGAACGGGCCGCCCTCGCCCTTGGCGCAGAAACCCAGGTCCTCCAGGGTCACCAGCGTCATATAGGTGAAGGCGTCGTAGATCTCGGCGATATCCATCTCGGCCGGGGAGACGCCCGCGCGCGCGAAGGCGAGGCTGCCCGAGACCGCGGCCGGGGAGACGGTGAAGTCCTCCCACTCCGACATGGTGGTGTGCGAGACGTACTCGCCGGTGCCGAGGATCCATACCGGGTCCTTCGCGGTGTCCGGTACGCACTCCTCGGCCGCGAGCAGTACGGCGCAGCCGCCGTCGCTTCGGATGCAGCAGTGCAGCTTGGTGAACGGGTCCGCGATCACCGGCCCGTCGAGCACCTCGTCGACGGTGATCGGCTCGCGGAACATCGCGTCCGGATTGGCGGCGGCGTTCGCGCGCGCCTGGACGGCCACCGACGCGAGTTGCTCCAATGTCGTGCCGTACTCGTGCATATGGCGGCGAGCGGCCATCGCGTACTTGGAGATGAGTGTGTGCCCGTACGGGACCTCGAACTGGAGCGGTCCACGGCCGCCGAAGGAGAGGTTGGAGGTGCGCCGCCCCGCCTTGATGTCGGCCCGGGCGGTGGATCCGTAGACGAGGAGTACAGCGTTGGCGTGCCCGGCCGCGATCGCGTCGGCGGCGTGGGCCGCCATGACCTCCCAGGTGGCCCCGCCCACCGCGGTCGAATCCACCCACCTCGGCCGCAGGCCCAGATACTCGGCGACCTCGACCGGGGCGAGGGTGCCGAGGCCGGCCGAGCCGAAGCCGTCGATGACGGAGCGCTCGAGCCCGGAGTCGGCGAGTGCGCGGCGGGCGGCCTGGGCATGCAGGGTGTAGGGCGTGGGGCCGTCGACGCGTCCGCAGCCCGAGAGGGATATGCCGACGATGGCGACTTTGCGCGGGGTGCCCGCCGTGCGCGGAGCGCGAGTGCGCGGAGTTGAAGGCATGAATCTGACGGTACATCAGATAGCGTGGAGCGTATGCCCAGAAGTACTGCTGAAGACGTCGACGGCTACCTCGCCGAGGTGGCGGACCAGGACCGGCTCACGGCGCTGATCCGGATCCGGGAGCTGTGCCGTACGGAGCTCGCGGAGTACGAGGAGGTGATGGCCTGGGGCATGCCCAGCTACCGCCGCAAGGGCGGGGAGGCGGAGATCGCCTTCGCCAATCAGAAGCAGTACGTCTCCTTCTATCTGATGCGTCCGGACATCCGGGAGGGCTTCGAAGAGCGGCTGGCGGACCAGGACATGGGCAAGGGATGTCTGCGCTTCCGGCGTACCGAGGCGATCGACTACGGCCTCGTACGGGATCTGCTGAGGGCGGCCGCGACCACGCCCGGTGAGGTCTGCTGACGGCGCCCTGTGTTCGCCTCCGCGCGGGCCTGAGCACGCGGCCCTGGTGCACGTGCGGGCGCACGCCCCTGTGCATCTGGATCCGCCCGCTCTAGCATGACGGCCCGTCAGATACGGAGGGGATCCCCATGGACACCACCTTCACCGCGGAGCAGGACGAGATCCGCCGCACCCTGCGCGAGCTGCTGACCAAACGGTCTGGCCCGGACGAGGTCAAGGCGGCCGTCCGTACGGCCGACGGGTACGACCCGGAGCTGTGGACGCAGCTGTCCGCGCGGCTTGGCCTGCCGGGGCTTGCGCTGCCGGAGTCGTACGGAGGTGTGGGCTGCGGCCTCGCGGAACTCGCACTCGCCTGCGAGGAGACCGGGCGGGCGCTGCTGCCCTCGCCGTTGTTCGCCACGGCCGGGCTCGTGGCGCCGCTGATCACCGCGCTCGGCACACCCGCGCAGCGGGCCGAGCTGCTCCCGCGCATCGCGGACGGCTCGCTGACCTGCGCACTCGCCGTACCGGGCGGCAGCCTCGCGGCGGCGCTCGGGCTGAGCGGCGACAACGCTTCGGGGGAGTGGGCCGGTGGCGGCCGGGCCGGCGGCGTCCAGGCGCGGCCCGGTGGCGGCGATGGCCGACTGCTGTACGGGGAAGCCGGACAGGTCCTCGACGGGCACAGCGCGGGGCTGCTGCTGGTCGCGGCCCATACGGGAGGCTTTGCCCGCAGCCGTGCGCTCCTCTTCCTGGTCCGGGCGGATGCGGCGGGGCTTTCGCGGACCCGGCAGACCGCACTGGACGAGACACGGCCGCAGGCACGGGTGGAACTGCGTGACTGCGCGGCGGAGTTGCTGGGCGCGGACGATGCGGCCGATGTGCCGGGGGCGCTGGCTGAGACCGGGGTCCGGGCGGCGACGCTGCTTGCGGCGGAAGCGGTGGGCGCGGCGTCGTGCGCCCTGGACCGCACGGTGGAGTACGTCCGGGCGCGCGAGCAGTTCGGCCGCGCGATCGGCTCCTTCCAGGCGGTCAAGCACCGGCTGGCCGATCTGTACGTACGCGTCCAGGCGGCCCGCTCGGCGGCGTACTACGCGGCCTGGGACCCGAGGGAGGGTGGCCTGGCGCTGGCGCAGGGCCTGGAAACGCTGCGGGTGGTCACGGGCGAGGCGGTCCAGCTGCACGGCGGCATCGGCTTCACCTGGGAACACGAGGCGCATCTGTACTTCAAACGGGCGGCGGCGGACGAGCTGCTCTTCGGCCCGGTGCACCGGCTGCGCACCCGTGCGGCCGAACGGGCCGGACTCTTCGTCCCGCCGGCGGGAGCGGCGTCGGGAGCGCCGTCGGGAGCGCCGTCGGGAGCGGCGCCCGGGCCCGCGGCGGCGGTGGTCTGATGGCGCCCGGTGCACGGCTCGTCCAGAAGGTCTCGTCGACCCGCGCCTTCGCGAGGATCGCGCCTCATGTCATCCCGGCTGTGGACCGTGCCGTCCACCGGCTGACGCGGGGCAAGGTGCTGCTGAGCGCACAGATGCTGCCGGGGGTCATCCTCACCGCGCGCGGCGCGAAGAGCGGCCTGCCCAGGGTCACTCCGCTGGCGTGCCTGCCGCAGGAGTCGGGCGACTGGATCCTGATCGGCTCCAATTTCGGCCGCGAGGGCCATCCGGCGTGGACGGCGAACCTGCTCAAACACCCGGAGGCGCAGGTGAGTTGGAAGGGCAAGGACGTCCTGGTGCGTGCGCGCCTGCTGGAGGGCGAGGAGAGGGAGGAGGCGTGGCGGGCGGCGCTGAGTTTCTGGCCGCCGTACGCGACGTACCAGTCCCGGGTGAAGAGAGAGATCCGCGTCTTTCGCCTGTCGCGCCGCTAGGGACGCGGGCCGCTGTCCACCGGCTCTTGTCGGGCGCCTGCTGCTCGGGCCCGGCATGCGGGTTCTTGTCCGGTGGAGGCGTCGCGTCGCTGTGACAGGACATGGGGGTGACGCGACGCCGCGGCTACTTCGTCGGCTTCCTGCCCGTGATGCCCAAATGCACCAACAGCGAGAGATTCGGCTTCAGTTCGGCCTGCTTCACACCCCAGGCCGTGAACCCCTTCTGATGCGACGCCACCGCCGCCAGCATCGCCACGAGCGAGCCCGCGATCGCCGCCGGGCTGACGTCCTTGTCGACCTTGCCCTTCGACTGGAGGTCCTTCACCGCGTCCGTAAGGGAGTTGGTGACGGAGTTGAGGATCTTCATGCGGATCTTGTAGAACCGCTTGTCGCCCTCCGCCGCTCCCAGGTCGACCACCCGCAGGATCGCGTCATGGCGGCGCCAGAAGTCGAGGAAGCCCTCGACCAGCTCCTCCGAGGTCTGCCAGGCCGCCTTGCCGACCCAGGAACGGCCGGCGACAAGGTCGGTCAACCCAGCGCCCTCCTTGGCCATTTCCTCGGCGATCTCGAGGACCGCGCCCTCGACGTCCGGGAAGTACTGATAGAAGGTCGCGGGTGAAGTGCCCGCCTTCCGGGCCACGTCGATGACTTTGACGTCCCGGTACGGCGAGGTGCTGAGCATCTCGCTGAGGCAGTCGAGCAGCTTCTGCCGCGTCGCCTGGCCGCGTCGTCCGGCCACTCGGCCGTCGACGGTGCGTACTTGTCCTGTCATGCCGTCAGCTTACCGAGGGGTGATCGGCGCGCGATTCGGCCGAGTGCAAATGGGGTGCCTCAATAGTCTTATCAACAGCCTGTGGAAAACTTCTGTGCATAACTCAACGAATCAAGACCCCGACTCCGGCCCCGGATCGCGGCCCCCGGGCCCCGGATCCTGACAATTGAGTAATTTGTTCGATTTGATTCCCTGCGGTGCGCGTAATGCGCCATTAGCTTGAGTGTGACGGGCACCACATTCCGTTACAAGGGAAGGAATCAGGTCCATGGCCGCATTCGCGGAGGGCATGCCCTGCTGGGTGGACGCGGCGCTCCCCGATGTCGAGGCGGGCAAGCGCTTCTACGGCGAGCTGTTCGGCTGGACATTCGAGGAGGGGGACGCCGGGTACGTCAACGCCTTCAGTGACGGAAAGCTCGTCGCCGGCCTCGCGCCCAAGCGGGACGGCCGGATGCCCACCGTCTGGGGCATCTACTTCGCCACCGACGACGCCGCCGCGCTCGGCAGGAAGATCGGGGAGGCCGGCGGCCAGGTGATCACCTACCCGCGGCCGGTCGGCACCGCCGGCACGATCGTGGAGGCCGCGGACCCCGGCGGCGCGGTCTTCGGGCTCTGGCAGGCCGGCGACACGTCCGGCTTCGAGAAACAGGGCGAGCCCGGCTCCTTCTGCTGGACCGAGGTGTACACGCGTGACAAGGAGAGCGTCGACCCCTTCTACGAGTCGGTGTTCGGCTTCCGGGGGACGGATCTTCCGGACGTGCCCATCGACTTCCGGACATGGTCGCCCGCCGGTACGGAGCCCGGGGAGGACACCGCCTTCGGCGGCCGCAGTGTCATCACCGAGGCCTTTCCGGCCGAGATGCCCGGCCACTTCCTCGTCTACTTCTGCGTCGAGGACTGCGACGGGACGGCCGCGGCGGTCACCCGTCTCGGGGGCCGGGTCCAGGCGCCGCCGTTCGACATCCCTTACGGCCGTATCGCGGTGCTCGCGGACAACCAGGGCGCTTCGTTCGCCGTTCTCGCCGAACCCGATGAGGAGTCCAAGGCGGCGTGAACGAGCGGGAGTTGAGCGGATAATGGTCTAGACCTAGACCCGTGAGCTGATCCATAGTGGTGGTCCTTCCCCCACCGCGAAAGGACCTCCTCGTGCTGCGTACCAAGACCGCCCTGGCACTCGCCGCCGGCGCCGCCATCGCCGCCGGACTGTTCACCGCGACCCCCGCCTCCGCCGCCCGGCTGCCCTGCAACCTGGCCGGCAGTGGTGACAGTGCCTCCGCCAATTGCTACAGCGGCTCCTCATACACCTGGCGGCTGGTCGTCGACTGCGACGACGTGAGCAACCCGAAGTGGCCGGTCCGCGTCAGGACTGTCTACGGGGCCTGGCACACCGGGGACGGCAGTGACGCGATCTCCTGCGGCGGCTCCCTGCGCGCCCAGGGACACCTGGAGGCCCGCAGCTGAACCGATCCGCTCCCGAAGCGTGCCCGAAACCGGGTGAGACACCCCGATCCGCCCCCGGGTTCGCAACCGTCGCCTTCGACAGGAAGAATCAGGGTGCGCACCGCTGAGGGTCTCGGCGGTGAGACGCTGCACGGGGCTGTGACGGGCCCCATTTCTTCTGGGGCCCGTACGGGGAGGTGGCAGGCAAGTGATGGAGCAGCTGACGCAGCATGACCCGAGACGGATCGGTCCGTTCGAGGTGCTGGGCCGGCTCGGTGCCGGCGGCATGGGACTGGTCTATCTCGCCCGGTCGGCGTCCGGCCGACGGGTGGCGATCAAGACCGTGCGTACCGAGCTTGCCGAGGACCAGCTGTTCCGCGTCCGCTTCACCCGTGAGGTGGAGGCCGCTCGCGCCGTCAGCGGCTTCTACACCGCGGCCGTGGTGGACGCCGATCCGCGGGCGGCCGTGCCGTGGCTCGCCACCGCGTATGTCCCTGCCCCCTCCCTCGAAGAAATAGTGAATGAGTGCGGGCCGATGCCCGCCCAGGCGGTGCGCTGGCTGGCGGCCGGTGTGGCCGAGGCGCTGCAGTCCATCCACGGCGCGGGTCTCGTCCACCGCGACCTCAAGCCGTCGAACGTCCTGGTCGTGGAGGACGGGCCGCGGGTCATCGACTTCGGCATCGCGTCCGGCGTCTCCAACACCCGGCTGACGATGACCAACGTCGCCGTGGGCACGCCCGCGTACATGTCGCCGGAGCAGGCGCGCGACTCACGCAGCGTCACCGGCGCGAGCGATGTCTTCTCGCTCGGCTCCACGCTCGTCTTCGCGGCTACCGGGCATGCGCCCTTCCACGGCGCGAACCCGGTCGAGACCGTGTTCATGCTGCTGCGCGAGGGCCCGGACCTGGAGGGGCTGCCGGACGAGCTCCGGCCCCTGATCGACTCCTGTATGCAGATGGAGGCCGGGCTGCGGCCGACGCCCGAGGATCTGCAGGCACAGCTCGCTCCGCATCTCTTCTCCTCCGGCAGCGACGACAGCGGTACGGCGTCCGCCTGGCTGCCGGAGCGGGCCACCGCGATGATCGAGCAGCGCCGCGGCGGCCGCCCCCCGGCTCCGGCCCCGCAGCGCCCCGCCGAGCCCACGCCTCCGCGCCCTCAGGCGCCGCCGCAGCCGCCGCCGTCCCGGCAGGGCGCGGACTGGGACTCCGCCTGGCGGGGTGGCAGCGACCCGCGTACGGGCCAGGCCGCACCCTCACTGGCCGTGGCCCCGCCCGCCACGGCAGGACCGGTCCGGCTGCCCGGCTCCAAGGTGCCGATCGGTCCAGGACCCCGGGTCGCGGACGCGGGCCGCGGCGGGGTCGTCGACGCCGGTCCCGCGACCGGCTGGGTCCGCCCGCCCGGCGGGCTGAACGGCGCGGAGGCGCCGACGAGCGCCGTACCGTCTCCGGGACCGGCCGCCGTGGCGGCGCCGGTGCCGCCGCCCGCTTCACCGCCGGACGGCGCGGCCGGACACTGGCGGCCGTGGCGGTTCCGGATGTCGAACGACGTCTGGGGCACGCCGGTGGTGGCCGGCGATCTGCTGTATGTGACGTCCTTCGAGGTGCACGCCCTGCACGTGGGCAGCGGCCGGCGCCAGTTCAAGACCAGGGACGTGGCGTGGGCGATGGCGGTGGCCGGAGGCCGTATCCATGCCTCGGACGGGCCGACGCTGTACGCACTCGACGCGACGAACGGCCAGGAGCGGTGGCGGCTCCAGACCGACGCATGGGTGTACTCCCTCAAGGCCGACCGCGGCACGGTCCTCACCGGGACACGCGGCGGCGGCGTACAGGCCTGGGAGGCATCCAGCGGCGAGAAGCTCTGGGAGACGGCCGGGGCACAGACGGAGTTCGAGACGCCCGAGGCCGGGCCCGCGATCTTCGACGACACGGTGTACGTGTGGCAGGACGCGAGGCTGCGTGCGCTGGAGGCCCGTACGGGTGTCGAGCGCTGGTCGTACCCCGTCGGCGACGCGGCCTCCTGCGGCAATGTGCCGGTACGGGTGCAGCCCGCGCCCGACGGCTATGTCTATGTCGCGGCCGGCACCCGCGTGCTCGCCATCGACATCTCCAACGGCCTGGTGCGCTGGCACTTCGAGTCGCCCGCGGTCTTCCTCTCGCCGCCGGTCTTCGCGCCGGGCCCCGCGGTGACGGGCGGCGGCGTCTATCTCGTCGACTACCTCGGCACGGTGTACGCCCTGGACGCCACGACCGGCAAGGACCGCTGGCGCATTGCCACGGAATCGAGGCAGTCCATCGAGCCGGTGCTGGTCGCGAACGGCAACATCCATGTCGGCAGCGGCAGCGCGCTCTACACCCTGGACGCGGTGACAGGCACACCCATGTGGCGCTTCGCGGCGGGCGGCGAGGTCGTCGGCGCCCCGGTGGTCGCCGACGGCCGGGTCCACTTCGGCTCCGCGGACCATGTGCTCTACACCCTGGACGCGAGCGGCGGCCAGCTCCGCTGGAAGCTCGCGACGGGCGGCGAGATCACGGGCTCTCCGGTGGCGCAGGGCGGTGTGGTGTACGCGTGCAGCAAGGACCGCTGTGTGTACGCGCTGGACGCGGTCAAGGGCACGGCCACCGGCAGGGGCGCTCCGGGCGGCGCACGCTAGCGGGACGGCACGGACGGCACGGACGGCACGGACATCCGGTCCGTCCGGCAAGTGCCCCGATGGCGACCGGCACCGTCCGGGCGTAGCGTCGTGATCGAGAGCGGCATCCCCCAGGAGGCCGACGGTGATCCGCAACATCATCGGTCGATCCTCGCTCTCGTCGGAGCGACGGCCGCCGTACGGAGCCCCTTCCGTGACTGGTACGACGGCCGTCACGGACGCGACCGCCGATGCGCCTGCCCACCCCTGATTCGCGACTGCTACGGTGGCGCGCGATTGTCAGGTACATCAAGAGCAGGAAGCACAGGGGGAGGGCCGGCGATGCTGCGCCGACGTCTCAGGCTCGCGGCCGTACTGGTCGTGGTGGTGCTGGCGCTGACCGGTTTCTCGAGTTCGGCCTCGAGCGGCAAGGGTGGCAGGGGTGGCAAGAGCAGGTCGCACGGCAGCGGTGGTGGCTCGGGCGGCTGCTCGAACTCCAAGAAGTCGAACGGCGGTTACCGCGACTACGACAATGACGACGACTACGGCTCGTCGTCGTCCGGTTCATCAGGCTCGGACTCGTACACCGATGAGCCGACGCCCACGGCGACCGCCACCGGCTCGCCACAGGCGACCGTCGTCACCTGTGTGAAGAAGGGCCGCGGCAAGCGCAGGGCGACAACGTCCGCCACGGTGCAGGTGGTTGCGGACTACGGGGTCACGCACAGGTACCAGGTCGAGGTGGTGTTCCTGGATGCCTCGGGTGCGATCGTCGACCGCGGAAACACCGACGTCACGCTGGACAGCGGCGAGACCAGGACCGTCAACGTCGGCATGCGCAGCCCCAAGCTGGTGGCACGGGTCAAGAAATGCGAAGCCGAAGCGCTGCTCGACGACTGAGCGCAGGAGGCCGCTGCGGGACCGATTCGGGGGCCTCTTCCGGGCCTCCGCGTCGGCCTTTTCGTGGGCGTCGTGGCGATCATCCGCTGCTAGGGTGACGTGTGCTCGTCAATCGAGCCCATTCACCGACACGACTTTCAACGGGGGTTGAAACGTGAAGATTCGTCATGTCCGCGCTATAGCCGTATTCGGCATCGCAGTCGTCGCGCTGACCGGAGCCCGCGGTTCCCACGGCGGCAGCTGTGGTGGTGGCAGCAGCCACAGCGGCAGCAGCAGTAGCAGCGGCGGCGGGAGCCACAACAACGACAACGCCACCTCGGGTGGTTCCACCGGCTCTCTGAGCGGCGGCTCCAGCGCCCACCGGGCCGAGCGTGACGTCAAGATCGACGAGTGCGGGCTGGACGCCTCCGGCAAGAACCTCACCGCGAAGATCACTGTCACCAACAATGACTCGCTGGCGTACAAGTACGACGTGAGCCTGCAGTTCAAGGGCGACCTCGGCGACACGAAGGTCAACCTCGCCATCGCCAAGGTCGAGGACCTCAAGGTCTCGCCCGGTGCCTCCGCGCCCGGCAACGCGAGCACTCCGTACACCGGTTCCGGTGACGGCTCCGAGTACAAGAAGTGCGAAGTCATCAGCGCGAGCCGTACGGCGAGCTGACGGCCCGGACCGGGCCGGGGCTCCGCCCCGGTCCGCGTCTCAACTGCCGGCGGGGCGTATTCCGGAGCCCGGTCGCGGGAAGGGGCGGGCAGGGGGCGGCCCACGGCTACCGAACCACGTAACTCCCCCCGCCCCGCCCGCCCTCGAAGAGTTCCGCCTGCCGCTCGGACGGCAGATTCCCGAGCGTGATCAGGTGCGGGGCGTGGGCGAGCGCCTGCGATCTGGCCGCCTCGCGAGCAGACCACACCGCCCGTACGGTCCCCTGCACCGCCTCGGTCGGGTGTGACGCGACCACCGCTGCGGCGCGCAGCGCGGTCGCCACCGCCTCGCCCGGCTCCGTCAGCTCCGAGACCAGCCCCGTTTCGTACGCCCGCCGTGCCGACATCCGCTCCGCCGTCCCCATCAGCGCCATCCGCGCCACGTCGCCGAACGGCATCCGCTGTGCCATGGAGATCGACTCGTACGCGCTGACCATGCCGTACGTCGTATGAGGATCGAAGAACGTCGCCTCCCGCGAGGCCACCAGGAACTCGCTCTCCCCGAGCAGATAGAACGCCCCGCCGCAGGCCATCCCCTCCACTGCCGAGATCACTGGTTTCCACAGGTCGTTCGCCTTCGGGCCGATCGCGATCAGCGGATCGTCGATCGTGTACGGGGACGAGGGCTGCGGCACCCGCACCGAGCGGTCGATGCCGGTGCAGAACGCCTTGGTGCCCGCTCCGGTCACCACCACCGCCCGCACGGAGTCGTCGAAGCGGAACTGACGCCAGACATCGGCCAGTTCACCGGCCATCGCCAGATCGATCGCATTGTGCCGCTCGGGCCGGTCCAGCGTGACGAGTGCGACACCCGTCTCCTTGTACGTGTCGATGCCAAGGCTCATGCCCGCTCCAGCAGCCAGCGCGGCACGGTGATCCCGTCCAGCTCGGTGAACGCCACCTTCACGGCGGCCCCGATGCGCAGCCGCGCCGGCACGACCGAGTTCAGCGGCGCGTCCGGCGCCGCGACCACATTGCCGACCAGGCGGATACGGGGTGCGTCCAGTAGCTCGACGACGACCGTGTTGTACGGCGCCTGGGCCGCGTACGCGGGCAGCAGCGGCGGATGGGGGAGTACGAACGACCAGATGCGGCCGCGCCCGCTCATCCTGCGCCACTCGCTGTCGAAGGACCGGCAGTGCGGGCAGCAGGGCCGTGGCGGGAAGCGCAGCTCGGCGCAGTCCGGTTCGGCGCAGGCCTGCACGCGGAGCTCGCCGCGGGCGGCGTACTCCCAGAAGGGCGCGCCGTCGTCGTCGACGACCGGCATCAGTAGTGAGTCCATCTCAACTCCTCAGCAGAACAGCCGAAGTGGGCACTCCCTCGCCCGCCGTGACCAGGCAGGTCGCGGCGTCCGGGACCTGCGCCGTGCTGGTGCCGCGCAGCTGTTTCACGCCCTCGGTGATGAGGTTGAAGCCGTGGACGTACGCCTCGCTCAGACCTCCGCCGCCGGTGTTCACCGGCAGCCGGCCGCCGATCTCCAGCGCGCCGCCTTCGGTGAAGGCCGCGCCTTCCCCCCGTCCGCAGAAGCCGTAGCCCTCCAGCGAGAGCGGGACGAGCGGGGTGAACGCGTCGTAGATCTGTGCCACATCGACATCCTGCGGACCGAAGTCGGCGGTCTTCCACAGCTGTCTGGCGGCCGTCCAGGCGGGTCCGGTGAGCGGGTCGTCGTTCCAGTAGTTGACCATCCCGTGGTGCTGCGCGGGCAGGCCCTGGGCGGCGGAGTGGATGTACACCGGCTTCTGTCTGCAGTCGCGGGCCCGTTCGGCCGAGACGATCACGCAGGCCAGCGCGCCGTCCGTCTCAAGGCAGTTGTCGAAGAGGCAGAGCGGCTCGCTGATCCAGCGGGCGGACATATACATCTCGCGGGTCAGCGGCCGCTCGTACATGACGGCGGCGGGGTTCTGGTTGGCGCGGTTGCGGCAGGCGAGGGCGACATTGAAGAGATGGTCGCGAGTGGCGCCGTACTCGTGCATATATCTCCGCGCCAGCATGCCGATCTCGTCGGCGGGCCGCAGCAGGCCGAAGGGGCGGGTCCACTGGGCGGGTGTGGGCAGCTGAACGGCCGTGTTCTTCCAGGGCCTCGGGCCACTTCCGCGCTTGCGGGAGCGCCAGGCGATGCCGACGCTCGCCTGACCGGTGGCGACAGCGCCCGCGAGATGGGCGACGGTGGCGCAGGAACCGCCGCCGCCGTAGCCGGCCTTGGAGAAGAAGGTCACGTCCCCGGCGCCGATGGCCTTGGCGATCTCGACCTCGTCCGTCTCCTCCATCGTGTACGAGGCGAAGCCGTCGACCTCGGACGGATCGATACCGGCGTCGTCGAGCGCGGCCAGGATGGCGCGGCAGGCCAGGGTCTTCTCGGATTCGGGAAGTTGCCTGGCGAAAGGCGTCTGTCCTGTGCCGGCTATCGCCGCCGCGTCCTTGAGCGTCGCCACGGGGCACCACCTCCGCGATCGTCCTCACTGCTGACAGCGCGTCAGGCTACAGCTAATCTGACGGTTAGTCAGCTAGCTGGTGCGGTGGGAGGGCTTGCGATGCGCGGCGACCTGGAGTGGGGCAGTATCCCGGGACTGGTACGGAGCGCTGCCGAACGGTACGGGGAGCGGGAGGCCGTCGTCGAGGGCCGCAGCAGGGTCTCGTACGCCGAACTGGGCGAGCGGGTCGAGCGTGCCGCCGCCGCCTGCATGGCGTCCGGCGTCGAGCCCGGCGACCGGGTCGCGGTCTGGGCACCCAACACCCTCGACTGGATCGTCTCGGCACTCGGCGCGGTGACAGCCGGCGCGGTACTGGTGCCGCTCAACACCCGCTTCAAGGGCGGCGAGGCGGCGTACGTCCTCCAGCGCTGCCGCGCCAGACTCCTCTTCGTCACGGGAACGTTCCTGGGTACCTCGTACGTCGCGTCCCTGCGTCGCGCGGAGGTGGACCTGCCGCATCTGGAGCAGGTGGTGGTGCTGGCGGACAGCGCACCGGCGGACTTCCGTGCCTGGAAGGACTTCCTGGCGGGCGGCGACGCCATCTCGTCCGCGGACGTCCGCGGACGTGCCGACGCGATCGACCCGTCCGCGCCCTCCGACATCATCTTCACTTCCGGGACGACGGGCCGGCCCAAGGGCGCCGTCATCACCCACGCTCAGACGCTTCGCTGCTACGACGTCTGGAGCGATCTCGCCGGGCTGCGCGAAGGCGACCGCTATCTGATCGTGAACCCGTTCTTCCACACCTTCGGCTACAAGGCGGGCATCATCGCCTGTCTGACGCGGGGTGCGACGATGGTCCCTCAGCCGGTCTTCAACGTGGACACGGTCCTGGCCAATATCGCCGCCGAACGCATCTCGGTACTGCCGGGACCGCCGACCCTCCACCAGTCCCTGCTCGACCACCCGGCCCGCGAGCAGCACGATCTCAGCGCGCTGCGGCTCGTCGTCACCGGCGCGGCGGTCGTGCCGCTGAAGCTGGTCGAGCGGCTGCGCAGCGAGCTGCGTATCGCCACGGTCCTCACGGCGTACGGCCTCTCCGAGGCGAGCGGCATCGTCACCATGTGCCGCCGAGGCGACGCCCCGGAGACGATCGCGTCCACCTCGGGCCGCGCGATCCCCGGCACGCAGGTCCGCGTGCTGGCGGGCCCGGGTGAACCGGGCGAGGTGCTGGTGCGCGGACACCATGTGATGCAGGGCTACTTCGAGGATCCCGAGGAGACGGCGAAGGCGATCACCGAGGACGGCTGGCTGCGTACGGGCGACGTCGGTGTGCTGGACGATGCGGGCAATCTCCGCATCACCGACCGGATCAAGGACATGTTCATCGTCGGCGGCTTCAACGCGTATCCGGCGGAGATCGAGCAACTGCTGGGCCTGCACCCGGATGTCGCGGATGTCGCGGTGATCGGCGTCCCCGACCCGCGGCTGGGCGAGGTGGGCAAGGCGTACGCGGTACGGCGCCGGGACTCGACGTTGACGGCGGACGACCTGATCGCCTGGTCGCGACGGGAGATGGCGAACTACAAGGTGCCGAGGCAGGTCGAGTTCGTGAGCGAGCTGCCGAGGAACGCGAGCGGGAAGGTCCTGAAGACGGAGTTGCGCTCGCGCGAGCGCGCCTGATCGTCGGGCGGCGAGCACTTCGGCGGCCCGGCACCTCGGCGGCGAGCACTTCGGCGGCCCGGCACCTCAGTGACCGGCACCGGACATGTCGCGGCCGCGGCGGCTCCCCCTCCGCGCCGCCGCGGCCGCACCCCGTCGAGTGGAGTTCGGGTCAGCCCTTGGGCGGGACGGGCGTGTGGTGGTCACTCATGGTGGTGATGCCGTCCGCGGGCGGGACGGGCGTGTGGTGGTCACTCATCGTGGTGACGCCGTCCTTCGGCGGGACCGGAGTGTGGTGGTCACTCATGGTGGTGACGCCGTCCTTCGGCGGGACGGGAGTGTGGTGGTCACTCTGCACGATGGCGGCGCCCTGCGGCGGGGCCGGCGTGTGGTGATCGCTCAGAGTGGTGATCTCTTCCGGCTTCTTCTCGGTGTTGCTCATGTTTCTGTCCCCCATGGGATTGCCCGACGATACCGAAGGTGGCCTTCTGCCCGGAGACTCCCCCGAGGGTCGCCGGACAGAAGGCCAGGGGGACCGCTCGCCCCCAAGCGGAGGTGTAGGTCCCGGGATCCGCCTGCCCCCCGACGCGACGGATCGAATGCACTGAGCATGTCGGACGAGCATAAACATTCAATGAACGCCCTGGCGGGGGGCCCTCATGCTGCGCTGAGAGGGGAAAGAAGCCCGCGTACTTCCTCCGCTTCCGCGGCACCCGACTGCTCGTGCAGGGACAATGCCTCGCGCCAGCAGGCACGCGCGCGGTCCGCCTGGCCCAGGCTTTCCAGCGCCCTGCCCAGCGTAATCAGCACGTTCGCGCGGGTCCGGTCGCCGCCGATGCAGCCGCTCGCGAGCGCCTGCTCGGCGTGCTGGGCGGCCTGTGCGGGCCGGCGGGCCGTGAGGTGGGCCTGCGCGATGCGGAAGTGCGTCGTCCCCTCCCACAGACGCTGCCGATTCGTCTCGAACCTCTCCAGAGCTTCGAGAAGCTGATCCAGCGCCTCGGTGTGGCGTCCCGCATGGGTCAGTGCGACCCCCAGGGCGTAGCGGGCATTGGCCAGCCGGAGGGTGTGCCCGATGCGGTCATAGATGTCGACGCCCTGCTCGGCGAGGGTGATGGCCTGCGAGGTCCGGCCCATCGACAGCTGGACCCGGGAGAGATTGCACAGGGCGCTGGCCTCGCCAGGGCGGTTGTCGTCGGCACGGGAACCCTCCGTCGCCCGGCGGAGGTGCTCCTCGGCCTCCGCGTGGCGCCCCTGGTTGAAGGCGATGATGCCGCGGTCGTTGTCCGACCAGTAGACCGGAGCCGGGTCCTCGGCGGACTTCGCGAGGACCGCCGCCCGCTTGGCCTCCTCGTCCGCTTCGTCGTAACGGCCCGCCACCATGTGCACGTTGGTCAGCGAGGTGCGCGCCCGCGCTTCGGTACGGACGTCGCCGGTGGCACGGGCCGCGTCGCGCGCCGAGAGGGCCACGCTCTCGTACAGCTTGGAGTTGGCGCCGGACTCCGCCAGATCCTGTGCGGCCCACAGCAGATCCACGGCGAGGCGCAGCCGCTTTCCGCTCGACGCCTGCCGTGCGCTCGCGAGCAGGCAGTTCGCCTCCGCGTACAGCCAGTCCTGCGCGTCGTGTCCGTCCGTGAAGACCAGGCCCTCGTACTCCGTACGCGCCAGGTGGTCCACCAGCCGGTCGCCCGGACGCTCTATCGCGAACACCCGCGCGGCCGTCGACAGATAGAAGTCCAGCAGCCGGGTCAGCGCCGACTCCCGTTCCGCGGGCGGCTCTTCATCGCGCTCGGCGCACGCACGCGCGTAGAGCCGTACGAGGTCGTGGTAGCGGTACCTGCCCGGCGCCGCCGACTCCAGCAGCGAGGTGTCGACAAGGGCCTCCAGCAGGTCTTCCGTCACTTGGGGCGGAAGATTCAGTACAGCCGCGGCCGCGGCGAGCGAGACGTCAGGGCCGTCGGCGAGGCCGAGGAGGCGGAAGGCGCGGGCCTGGGCCGGCTCCAGCTGGCCGTAGCCCAGTTCGAAGGTGGCCTTGACCGCGAGGTCGCCCGCCTGCAACTCGTCCAGGCGGCGGCGTTCGTCGGCGAGCTTCGCGGCCAGCACCGAGACTGTCCAGGTGCGGCGGGCCGCGAGGCGCGAGGCCGCGATACGGATCGCGAGCGGCAGGAACCCGCACGCCGCGACCACATCCAGCGCCGCCTCACGTTCGGAGGTGACCCGTTCCTCACCCACGATCTTGGTGAATAGCTGCAGGGCCTCCTCCGGCGACATCACATCCAGGTCGACGAGGTGCGCCCCGGCCAGGTCCACCATCCGGACCCGGCTGGTGACCAGCGCCGCGCAGCCCGGCGTGCCGGGCAGCAGCGGGCGGATCTGGGCGGCGTCCCGCGCGTTGTCGAGGAGGACCAGGACGCGCAGGCCGTCCAGCGTCGAGCGGTAGAGCGCGGCCCGCTCGTCCAGCGAGTCCGGAATGGCGGAGTCCGCCGTGCCCAGGGCACGCAGAAACGCGCCCAGGACCGTCTCCGGATCGGCGGAGCGGTTGCCCGCGCCCTGCAGGTCGACGTACAGCTGACCGTCCGGGAAGTGCGGCCGGGCCTCGTGGGCCACATGGACGGCGAGGGTCGTTTTGCCGACCCCGCCTATGCCGGCGAGCGCAGAGACCGCCATGACCGAGCCCTCGGCGGTGGCCAGCTGGTCGCCCAGTTCGCGTACGAAGGAGGCGCGGCCGGTGAAGTCCGGCACGGTGGCGGGTAGTTGGGCGGGCCTGGTGATCTGCGGAGCCGGGGCCGGCTCCTCGCTCGGCCGGGCCAGTTCCACGTCGGCCTGCAGAATGCGCTGCTGGAGCCTGGAGAGCTCCGGGCGCGGGTCGACGCCCAGTTCCTCGGCGAGCAGCCGGCGCGTGTCGGCGTACACGGCCAGTGCCTCGGCCTGCCGTCCACTGCGGTACAGCGCCAGCATCAGCAGTTCGCGCAGCCGCTCCCGCAGCGGGTGCGCCGCGGTGAGCGCGGTCAGCTCCGAGACCGCCTCCGCATGGGCGCCGACCTCCAGGCAGAGGTCGAGCCGGGTCTCGAGGAGCTGGAGCCGCCACTCCTCCAGGCGGGCCCGCTGGTTCTCGGCGTACGGCCCGGGCACATTGGCCAGCGGCTCGCCGTCCCACAGCCCCAGCGACTTGTTCACCAGTGCGCGCGCCTGGCCGCGGTCCCCGGCGGCGCGCGCCTTCTCCGCCTCCACCGCCAACTCCTGGGCCGTGGCGAGATCGAGGGCATCGCGCCTTACTCGTATCGCATAGCCGCCCGACTCGCTGACCAGCGCGTCCGCGGACAGCACCTTGCGCAGTCGCGAGGCGTATGTCCGTACCGCCGCGAGCGCCTGTGAAGGAGGGTCCTCGCCCCAGATCGCGTCGATCAGCTCGGAAGCGGTCGCGGTGCGGCCGTCGCGCAGCAACAGCGCGGCCAGCAGGGCGCGCTGCTGCGGCGAGCCGGACGGCAGAGCCTCCCCGCCGCGCCAGGCACGCACCGGGCCGAGCACGCTGAAGCGCAGGTCAATGACGCCGCTCTGCTTCGGAGTCCGCTGCTCCGGTACGCGTGGCCCGCTGTCACGGTCCATAGCTGCTCCCTGCCCCCGTACTGCCGGAATCGCCCTCGACAGTCTGCCCTGTGCATGGTGGCCCCGTCAGCAGCGGGGCGTCTCCACCTCGCCCCTGCCCGCGTCAGCTTCTGCGCTAACCCCTCTTGCCGATCTACGTCTGTGATCTGTGCCGGTGGCTCCCGTCAGGGGCGGTACACCTCACCGGGGTTGGCCTTGCCGGGCGCGAGCAGCTGGGGCACGGTGACGAAGGTGTAGCCGCGCTTCTTCAGCTCGTCGATGACTCCGGGCACGGCGGGCACCGTTCCGTCGTAGATGTCGTGCAGCAGGATGATGCCGTCGCGCCCCGCCTGGTCGAGTATCCGGCTCTTGATGAGTTCGGAGTCGGTGGTGGGGAAGTCCTTGGCGGTGGCGCTCCACAGGATCTGGGCGAGGCCGAGCTCCCGGCTGACCCTGGTGACGTCGTCGCTGATACGGCCCTGCGGCGGGCGCATCAGCGTGGGCCTGCGGCCGGTGATCTTCGCGATGGCCTCCTGCGTACGGGAGAGCTCTTCGCGTATTCCGTCGGCGCTCAGCTCGTCGAGCCGGCGGTGCGACCAGGTGTGATTGGCCACCTCATGGCCCTCGTCGGCCATGTCCGGGTGCTTGAGCACATGGTTCTTGCCCAGCAGGAAGAAGGTCGCGTGAACCTTCTTCTCCTTGAGGGTGTCCAGGAGTTGGGCCGTGTCCTTGCCGGGTCCGGCGTCGAAGGTCAGGGCTATGCACTTGGCCCTGCCGCAGTCGACGCCCGCGGCGGACGGCGGCTTGGCGTCGGATGCCGCGTGGCTCCTGGCGGCGGCCGGTGAGGTGGTCTCCATCGAACACCCGCCGAGTGTCAGCGCCAGGATGGCGACCGCGAGCGCGGCGGTGACCTTCGCTTTCGTCCTGTTTCCGGGCATGGCGAATATCCCCCTCGGTGGATGGCGGGCACGCGGAATACGTCGCTCTGCCGCTGGCCGGCCGCGTACGTCGTCGCACTATAAACAGCATGTATAGACGGGGTTTATAGTGAGCCAGGGGCCCGCGGCGGAGAGGCTTCCCGTGCCGCCCACTAGCTGACGAGTCGTCAGATCGGCGCTACCGTGGGCCTATGGAGACCTTCCCCAAGATCATCTCGGTGGACGACCACACGGTTGAGCCCCCCAACGTCTGGCGGGACCGGCTCCCGTCGAAGTACCAGGACATCGGCCCGCGCATCGTCCGGGCGCCGCTGAAGGAAATGACGTTCCTGGGTGGCAAGTTCGCCCCGGTGATGGGCGCGAAGGGCGATGACGGGCCGATCGGCGACTGGTGGGTCTACGAGGATCTGCACCGGCCGCTGACCCGCCTCGACACGGCGGTCGGATACGCCCGCGACGAGATCAGGCTCGAGGTCATCACGTACGAGCAGATGCGGCCGGGCTCCTTCGGGGTGCCGGAGCGCCTGGCCGACATGGACGTCAATCACGTCCAGTCGGCGCTCTGCTTCCCGACCTTCCCGCGCTTCTGCGGCCAGACCTTCACCGAGGCGAAGGACCGCGAACTGGGGCTGCTCGGCGTGCGCGCGTACAACGACTGGATGGTGGAGGAGTGGTGCGGCCCCGAGGCGCGCGGCCGCCTCATACCGCTGAGCCTGATCCCGCTGTGGGACGCGGAGTTGGCGGCAAAGGAGGTTCGGCGCAATGCGGCACGGGGCGTGCGGGCGGTGGCCTTCTCGGAGATTCCTCCGCACCTCGGGCTGCCGTCGGTGCACACGGACGAGTGGGATCCGTTCCTGCGGGCGTGCGACGAGACGGGGACGGTGATCGCGATGCATATCGGTTCGTCGTCGAGGATGCCGTCGACGTCCGCCGACGCGCCGCCCGCCGTCGGCTCGACGATCACCTTCGCCAACTGCTGTTTCTCGATGGTCGACTGGCTGATGAGCGGCAAGTTCGAGCGCTTCCCGGGTCTGAGGATCATGTACGCGGAGGGCCAGATCGGCTGGATCCCGTACATCCTGGAGCGCGCGAATGTGGTCTGGGAGGAGAACCGCGGCTGGGGCGGGGTGGCGGACAAGGTGCTGCGGCCGCCGTCGGAGCTGTTCGCGGAGCATGTGTACGGGTGCTTCTTCGACGACGCGTTCGGGCTGAAGAACCTGGACGCGATCGGAGTGGGGAACGTGCTGTACGAGACGGACTATCCGCACTCGGACTCGACATGGCCGAAGTCGAAGGAGGTCGGGGAGAGCCAGATGGGCCACTTGGCGCCGGATGTGGTGGACCGGATAGTGCGCGGCAACGCGATTGAGCTGCTGGGCCTCACCCCGGACGGGCTGTGGCCCGGCGCGTAACGCCTCCGGCGGGGGTGCGGGGTCTTGCTGCCCGGGCCCGGGGTGCGGGGTCTTGCCCGATGCGGGCTCCGGCGCCCCTCCGGGCACGACTCCTCGGGGTCGTCGGCGTAGGGGGTCCTGCCGCGTGACCCCGAATCCACCTCCGGTCCTCTCGGCTCGTCCATGGAAACCACCCCCGGGCAGTAACCACCAAAGCCCCCGGCCCGGCTTGACCACATGACCGGGTGAGACTCGGCTCGTCCATGGAAACCACCCCCGGGCAGTAACCACCAAAGCCCCCGGCCCAGCCTGACCACATGACCGGACGACTGGCACCATCGGAGGATGACGCTCACCCCCGCCCAAGCCGACAAGATCCTCGCCGACAACTTCGCCCCCTGGGTGCTCGACCTCGGGCTCTCCGTCGTCGAGGCCGGTGAACGGCATGCCATCCTCCGCCTCCCCTGGAGCGATCGCCTCGCCCGTGAAGGCGGTGCCCTGTCCGGGCAGGCGCTCATGGCGGCGGCCGACACCGCCACCGTCATTGCCGTCGCCTCCGCCCTCGGCGGCTTCGCGCCGATGACGACGGTCCAGCAGTCCAGTACCTTCCAGCGCGCGATCACCGGCGCGGACGTCCTGATCGACGTCAGGATCACCAAGCTGGGCCGGCGTATGGCGTTCGCGGACATCACCATGACCGCCGATGGCTCGCGGGACGTCGCCGCGCGGGCCTCCACCGTGTACGCCCTGCTCGGCTGAGGCGAAGCACCGCGGCCCCGGCACCGTCCCCGGCACCCGCACCACCGCACCCCTTGTCTGATGAACCGTCAGGTACGACGATGACCCCGTCCGGCCAGTTGACGTAGCGTCAGATCAGGCGAGGAGGCGGCGCGGTGCACGTACTGCCCCAGGGGCGGCTGTCGTACGGGATGCAGCTCCCGATCCAGTCGCAGAGCACCATCTACGCGGAGCCGTGGGAGGCCGGCGCGGGAGCCGAGGATCTTGCCGAGATCGCCAGGGTCGCCGACCGGGCCGGGTTCGCGTATCTCGCGAGCTGCGACCATGTCGCGATCCCGCGCCGGCTCGCCGGTGCCATGTCCACCGTCTGGTACGACCCCGTCGCCACGCTCTCCTACCTCGCGGGGATCACCGAGCGCGTGCTGCTGCTCAGCCATGTGGCCGTCGTCGGGCTGCGGCATCCGCTCCTGAGTGCCAAGCAGTACGCGACCCTGGACCACCTCTCCGGCGGACGGCTGATCCTCGGGGTCGGGGCCGGGCATGTGCAGGAGGAGTTCGAGGCGCTCGGCGTGGACTTCGCCGCGCGCGGGCCCGTACTCGACGAGACCATCGACGCGCTCAGGGCGGCGCTCGGCCCGGAGGAGTACCCCGAGTTCGCCGGCGAGCGGTTCTCCTTCAGCGGGCTCGGGCAGCGGCCCCGGCCCGTTCAGCGGCGGATGCCCATCTGGGTGGGCGGGTCCTCGCCCGCCGCCGTGCGCCGGGCCGCCGTACGGGGTGACGGCTGGCTGCCCCAGGGCGACCCGCGCGGCAAACTCCCCGCCCAGATCGCCAGGTTGAAGATGCTGCGCGAGGAAGCAGGCGTCGCCGATCCCATCGAGATCGGCGCCATCACCGAGCCGCTGTACGTGGGCGAGCCGGACTGGGACACCGGCCGGCGGACCCTGACCGGAAAGCCCGACGCCCTCGCCGAGTCGCTGCGCGCCTACGCCGCGATGGGCGTGCACCAGATCCAGGTCCGGTTCCGCAGCCGGAGCCGCACCGAACTCACCGATCAGATAGCGGCCTTCGCCGCCGACGTTGCTCCGCACCTGAACTGAGGAGAGTGGGATGGGAAAGCTCGACGGACGCGTCGTCCTCATCACGGGCGCGGCGCGCGGGCAGGGCGAGCAGGAGGCGCGGCTCTTCGCGGCGGAGGGCGCGAAGGTGGTGCTCGCCGATGTGCTGGACGACCAGGGCGAGGCCGTCGCCAAGGAGCTGGGTGAGGACACAGCCGCATACGTCCATCTGGATGTGAGCCGGGAGGCCGACTGGATCGCCGCAGTCGCCGCGGCGAAGAACGCGTTCGGGAAGATCGACGGGCTGGTCAACAACGCGGGCATCCTGCGCTTCAACGAGTTGGTGTCCACGCCGCTGGAGGAGTTCCAGCAGATCATCCAGGTCAATCAGATCGGCTGCTTCCTGGGTATACGCAACGTCGCGCCCGAGATCGAGGCGGCCGGCGGCGGGACGATCGTCAACACCGCCTCGTACACGGCTCTGACGGGCATGGCGGGCGTGGGCGCGTACGCCGCGACCAAGCACGCGATCCTCGGCCTGACCCGGGTCGCCGCGCTGGAGCTGGCCGCCAGGAAGATCCGCGTCAACGCGGTCTGCCCGGGTGCGGTGGACACACCGATGAGCAACCCGGGCGGCGTGGACCCGGCGGCGGTGGGCGAGCTGTACCGGAAGCTCGTACCGCTCGGCCGGGTCGGGGAGCCGGAGGAGGTGGCGAAGCTGGTGCTCTTCCTGAGCAGTGAGGACTCCTCGTACATCACCGGGCAGCCGTTCGTCATCGACGGCGGCTGGCTCGCCGGCGTGAGCCTCTTCTGACCGGACGTCGGCTATTGACGCCTCGCGAGCGCGGTGGAACAGTCGACCACATCGAGATCTGACGGTGCGTCAGAAAGTAAAAGGGACGGTGAACCCCTTTGGAATTCGGGCTCTTTGTACAGGGATACGTCGGCAAGCGTGCCGAGACCGACCCGCTCGCGGAGCACAAGGCGCTGATGGAGGAGACCGAGTACGTCATCCAGGCGGACACGTCCGGCTTCAAGTACGCCTGGGCCTCCGAGCACCACTTCCTGGAGGAGTACTCGCATCTGTCGGCGAACGACGTGTACCTCGGGTACCTCGCACACGCGACGGACCGGATCCATCTGGGCTCGGGCATCTTCAACCCGCTGGCGCCCGTGAACCATCCTGTGAAGGTCGCGGAGAAGGTCGCCATGCTCGACCATCTCTCCGAAGGGCGCTTCGAGTTCGGGTCGGGACGCGGCGCCGGCAGCCACGAGATCCTCGGCTTCATGCCAGGCATCACCGATATGAACCACACCAAGGAACTCTGGGAAGAGACCATCGCCGAGTTCCCCAAAATGTGGCTCCAGGAGGAGTACGCCGGCTTCCAGGGCAAGCACTGGTCGCTGCCGCCGCGGAAGATTCTGCCGAAGCCGTACGGGAAGTCCCACCCGGCGATGTGGTACGCGGCCGGCTCCCCGTCCTCGTACGCCATGGCGGGCAAGAAGGGCCTCGGCGTTCTGGGTTTCAGCGTGCAGAAAGTCTCCGACATGGAGTGGGTCGTCGAGTCCTACAAGACGGCCGTCAAGGAGGCGAAGGCGATCGGCGACTTCGTCAACGACAACGTGATGGTGACGTCGACGGCGATCTGCGCCCCGACGCACGACAAGGCCGTCGAGATAGCCGTCGGCGGCGGACTGAACTATCTGCAGTCCCTGCTCTTCCGCTACCACGACACCTTCCCGAGGCCCGAGGGCATCCCCGAGTGGCCGGAGCTGCTGCCCGAGTACACCGCGGAGATCATCGAACTGCTCATCGCGGAGGAGCTGATGATCTGCGGTGACCCGGGTGAGGTGCTGCAGCAGTGCAAGCGCTGGGAGCAGGCGGGCGCGGACCAGCTCTCCTTCGGGCTCCCGATCGGGATCTCGTACGAGGACACCATCAACACGATCAAGCTCATCGGCGAGCATGTGATCCCGCAGATCGACACGGACCCGGTGCACCGGACGACCCGCTTCCGCCAGGCGGCCGGCTGACGGTACGCCTGCGGCGGGCCTGTTCCCAATCGCCGGCGGGGCTGCATTGCAGCCCGTCCGGCGATTGAGGACACGCCCGAAGGGCGTACCGGGGGGTCCGGGGGCGGAGCCCCCGGTTACGGGAAGGGGCGGGTAGGGGAAAACCCCCCGCCCCCGCAGAACGGCGGCGGCCTCCCGGACCGCCGTCCCCGGGTTCCGGCCGGGTGCCCGTCGGCAGCGGCCTGCCGCACGCGCCCCGGCCGGAGCCATGAAACGACCGACAACGACCAACCCCGCGCTGGAGGGACCCGTCATGCTCGACCACCTCATTCGCTCGGCGACCGTCGTGGACGGGACCGGCGCGCCCGCGTACCTCGCCGACGTCGGGATACGGGACGGGCGCATCGCCCTCATCGCCGAACCCGGGACCGTCGCCGAGGAGGCCAGGACGAGCGAGGACGCGTCGGGGCTCGTCCTCACCCCCGGCTTCGTCGACCCGCACACGCACTACGACGCGCAGCTCTTCTGGGACCCGTTCGCCACCCCCTCCATGAACCACGGAGTGACGACCGTCGCCGGCGGCAACTGCGGCTTCACCCTCGCCCCGCTCAACCCCGACCGTCCCGAGGACGCCGACTACACCCGCCGCATGATGTCCAAGGTGGAGGGCATGTCGCTGGTCGCGTTGGAGGAGGGCGCGCCGTGGAGCTGGCACACCTTCGGCGAGTATCTGGACGCCCTGGAAGGCCGGATCGCCGTCAACGCGGGCTTCATGGTGGGCCATTGCGCGCTGCGCCGGCATGTCATGGGCCCCGACGCGGTTGGCGGGCAACCCACGCCCGAGCAGCTCGACGACATGCTCAGGCTCTTCCACGACGCGATGGACGCGGGGGCGTGGGGGCTCTCCACCACCCAGTCATCCACCCACTCCGACGGTGATGGAGAGCCGGTCGCATCCCGCCACGCGAAGCCCGAAGAGCTCCTCGCCCTCTCGCGGGCCGTCGCCGAACACGAAGGCACCCAGCTCGAAGCGATTGTCGCGGGCTGCCTGGACCAGTTCGCCGACGAGGAGATCGACCTGTTCGTCGAGATGAGCGCCGCGGCCGGACGGCCCCTCAACTGGAATGTGCTGACCATCGACGCGTCCGTGCCCGAGCGCGTGCCGCGCCAGCTCGAGGCGAGTGAGCGGGCGAGGAAGTCCGGTGGCCGCATCGTCGCGCTGACCATGCCGATCCTCACGCCGATGAACATGTCGCTGGGCACCTTCTGCGCACTGAACCTCATCCCCGGCTGGGGCGAGATTCTCTCCCTCCCCGTCCCCGAGCGGATCGCCACACTCCGCGAGGCGGACGTACGCGCCGAAATGCTGCGCCACGCCGACTCCAAGGAGGCCGGAGTCTTCCGCCGGCTCGCGAACTTCGGCCGCTACGTCATAGGCGACACATACTCCAAGCAGAACGAGGGCCTGAGTGGGCGCGTCGTGAAGGACATCGCCGCCGAGCGCGGCCAGGACGCCTTCCACTGTCTCGTCGAGATCTGCGCCAACGACCGGTTGCGTACGGTTCTTTGGCCGATGCCCACCGACAACGACCCCGACTCCTGGGAGCTGCGCCGGCAGACCTGGGAGCACGAGGACGTCCTGCTCGGCGGCTCCGACGCGGGCGCGCACCTGGACCGGATGTGCGGAGCGCCGTACACGACCCGCTTCCTCGGCGACTGTCTGCGCGGCCGGAAACTCGTCGGCCTCGAGGAGGCCGTGAAGATGCTGACCGACGACCCGGCACAACTCTTCGGTCTGCGCGAACGCGGCCGTGTCCAGGAGGGCTGGCACGCCGACCTCGTCCTCTTCGACCCGGAACGGATCGAGGCGGGCCCGGCCACGCTCGTACACGACCTGCCCGGCGACAGCCCGCGCCTGGACGCGAAAGCCATCGGCATCGTGTCGGTGCGCGTCAACGGCGTCGAGACGATACGGGACGACGAGGTGACGGGCGCGGTACCGGGCACGGTGCTCAGGTCCGGCCGTGACACGAGGACCGTGAGTACGCTGCATCTTCCCCAGGGACAACCCCCGGACCCCCGGCCGGAAAGCAGGCCGTACGGGACAGCCGATGCGGCAGGGCAGGGCGAACTCCGGTGACGGCGGGGCGGGGTGGGCCCGAGCCGGTGCGGCAACAGGTGCGGCAGAAGCTGTTCATCGGCGGGGAGTGGGTCGAGCCGGACGGCGGCCACTACGAGGTCGTCAACCCGGCCACCGAGGAGACCGTCGGGCTCGCGCCCGAGGCGAGCCGGGAGCAGGTGTACGCGGCGGCCGCCGCCGCCCGCGAGGCCTTCACCGCCTGGTCGCGTACGAAACCGCAGGAGCGCGCCCGGATCCTGGACGCCGCCGCCAATGTCATTCAGCGCGAGGCCGAGCCGTACGCCCGCCTCGCCCAGGCCGAGAGCGGCGCGACGACCGCGACGGCGCGCGGCATGCAGGTCGCCGTCGGCGCGGCCCGCTTCCGGCGGTACGCGAAGGGGGCGCTGGAGCCCGTGGAGGAGGGGTTGCCCCCGCAGATCAACGCAGCGGGACCGATGGGGAAGGCGGGTGTCTTCGGGGCGCTCGCGGTACGCCGCCCGGTCGGCGTCGTCACCTGCATCACCTCGTACAACAACCCCTGGGCCAACCCGGCCGGCAAGGTCGCTCCCGCGCTCGCCATGGGCAACACGGTAGTCGTGAAGCCCGCCCCGCAGGACCCCCTGTCCGTCTACAGGATGGCCGAGGCCCTGGCGGAGGCGGGCGCGCCGCCCGGTGTCGTGAACGTGGTGACCGGCTCCGCACCCGCCGTCGGCGAGGCCGCCGTCGACTCCCCGGACGTCGACATGGTCAGCTTCACCGGCTCGACGGCGGTCGGACAGCGCATCGCGGAAGTCTGCGGCCGCGGGATGAAGCGGCAGCTCATGGAGCTGGGCGGCAAGGGCGCGGCGCTTGTCTTCGACGACGCGGACGTGGACTTGGCGGTGATGGGCATCGGCACGACGTTCTCCTTCTACAGCGGCCAGATCTGTACGGCGCCGACGCGGGTGATCGCGCAGCGCGGGATCCACGACCTCCTGGTCGAGAAGCTGACCGGCTGTCTGACCCGTATGAAGGTCGGCGACCCGGTGGCACAGGGCACGGTGGTCGGCCCGGTGATCTCGGCGGCCCACCGTGACCGGGTCGAGTCGTACGTCGAACTGGGCAGGAAGGAAGGTGCTCGGCTGGTTGCGGGCGGCGAGCGACCTGCGTACGACAAGGGCTTCTATGTGGCACCGACGCTGTTCGCGGACTGTACGAACGACATGAGGGTGGTGCGGGAGGAGATCTTCGGCCCGGTGGTGGTCGTGGTCCCCTTCGACGACGAGGACGAGGGCATCGCGCTGGCGAACGACAGCGACTACGGCCTGATCGACTATGTCTGGTCGGGGGATGTGGCGCGGGCGTTCCGGGTGGCGGGAGAGCTGCGGGCGGGCGGGGTCGGGGTGAACACCATCGGCCGGAACATGGAGGCGCCGTTCGGAGGGTTCAAGAAGAGCGGGGTCGGGCGGGATGTGGGCTCGTACGCGCTGCAGGCGTACAGCGAGGTGCAGGCGGTGGTGTGGCCCGGCTGAGGCTCGACGCCGGCCCGGCGCGCCGCGACACGCCTCGTGATTAGACCCCGTTGGCAGTCCGGGGCCTGGGTGCCGGTGACCGGCACCCAGGCCCGGGGTTGATCTCCTCGCCGCTTCAGGAAACGCTGTCACCTTCCGAACTGGGGGGCAGCAGCGTTGGTTGAGGATCCGGATACCGATCAGGCGTGCCTCGCCTGTGGGCTCACGGCCGGTACTGAGCTCTTGCCGGGTGGCCCGATCCTGCGGACCGGCACATGGGTCGTGGAGCACTGCGTGGGGCCGCTGGGCCTGGGGACGCTGGTGGTCAAGCCGATCAGGCACGTGATCCACGTGGCCGATCTGACAGCCGAGGAATCCGCCGAACTCGGCCCGCTGCTACGGAGGGTCAGTTCCGCGGTGACGGAGACGATGGAGCCGGAGCAGGTCTACGTCTGCCTCTGGTCCCATGCCGGCGCAGTGCCGGGGCACATTCACTTCGTGGTGCAACCCGCGCTCAAGGATGATCTCGCCCGGTACGGCGCTTACGGGCCCGCGCTGCAGATGGCCATGTTCGAGGCGGGGCAGCTGCCGGACGAGGCGGCCGTGGCCGATGTGTGTGCTCGCCTGCGGACGGTTCTCGCTGCGGGCTGAGGCTTCTCCGGCGGAGTGGCGGAGCGGGCAAGCGGGCGCCCAATGGCGGTTGTCCGCGGCGGGCGCCCACGGCAGCCGACCGCCTCACCCCGTGCGCCCCGCCGCCACCCGCCTCACCCCGTGCGCCCCGCCGCCACCCGCCTCTCCAGCCGCCCCAGCACCCGGCGCCCCGCGCGCCCCACCCCCACCGGGATCAGCGCCGCGCGTCCCGGGATGCGGATGCCGCCCGTGAAAGCCACCCGGGTGCGGCCCTCGCCGCACGGGATCGCCGCCACTCCCATCAGGATGAAGCGGCTCTGGAGCCAGACCCAGCCCGGCCGCAGTACGCCGTCGAAGCGGGCCCGCATGCCGAAGCGGCTCCGCGCAACCGCCTCCACGCGGTCGCCGTCGATACGGGTCACCCGCAGGTGGCGCATGTCCGGGACCAGGCGGGCGAGTTCGCCGTCCAGGTCGGCGAGGAGCGGCCAGACCTCGGCGTAGTCCGCCTCGATCTCGAGCTCGGTGATCGTGGCGCCGGGGACGCCGGCGGCCAGTGCGTACAGCCGCCGCACCGGGTCGAGGCCCGCGGCGGGCGGCCAGTTGACGGTTGTCACGATGACCACGCCTTCCTGAAGGAGTCCCGGGCCCGGTGCAGCCGTGATTTGACGGTGCCGACGCGGAGGCCGAGCAGTTCGGCCGCGGACTGTTCGTCGAGGCCCTCGATGTCCCGCAGGACGAGGACCGCCCGGTGTTCGGGCGAGAGCCGGGTCAGTACGTCCCCGATGTCCGCGGCGAGTTGAGGATCGCCCCGCTGGGGGAGGGTGGTGAGATCGGCCGGTACTGAACGGGCGGACCTGCGGGCGACCCGGACCGCCTCCCGGCAGGCGATCGCCCGCACCCATCCGTAGAGCGCCGCCGGTTCCTTCAGGGAACGCAGCCCTCGGAAGACGGCGACCAGCGTCTCCTGGACGGCGTCCGGGCCGTCGGCGAGCGCGATCGGGGTGCAGATGCGGCCCGCGTACGGGGTGAGGACGTCGAGGAGGTCGTTCATCGCGATGGTGTCGCCGCGTTGCGCGGCGCGCACCAGTCGCTGGACGTCGTCACTCACTCCGCTCCCTCGCCACCCGCAGTGCCGCGGCCGCCAGAGCCAGGCACAGCGGAGTGTAGAGCGCCAGGTTCAGCCAGTAGAAGGTGGATCCGGCGCCGTCGTCGAGGCCCGCCCGTACCCCGAAGGCCCAGGCCAGACCGACCAGCCCACGCAGTGCCGTACCGCAGGCAACGGCAACGGTGGCCGCCTGGAGCAGTCGCCCCCGGCGCCGGGCGCGCGCGGTCACCAGGCCCGCCGCAGTGAACAGCAGCGCGGCGAGCGGCAGGAGCACGGGCGGGGTGAACGGCACATCGGCGCCGAGCACCGCGTACGACAGGGCCTTCGGGTCGTCGGCCGGCCAGTGGCTGCCGGTCGCCCAGAACACGTGCAGCAGCCCGTCGGCGGTCAGTACGCCCGCCACAGCCCGGGCGGCGGCACGCCGGTTCGTTTCCATGAGGACCTCCTCGGTGAGCGGATACGTCACCCCACAGAGGAGCCGAACCGGCGATTCGTTCCGACGAGTTCGCGAAACGGGTCAGGCGCCGAGGAACACCGGGTTGGTGAACGCCGCCAACGGCCCCGGCAGCCCCGGGATCGCCACGGCGTGCCGGACCTCCGCCCGTACATACGCCGCGTACGCCGCCGTCGTGTGCCACTCCACCGTGCCCGCCCCCGTCGCCGGGAGCGCCGCCGTGTGCAGCACACCCTGGTCGGTGACGAAGCGGACCGAGCAGTTCGGGGCTCCGATGACCTCCAGGCGCAGGGTCACCGGGTCGTCGGCGTCGACGTGCAGCCGTTCGCCGATGCCCGCATGGCGGCGGCGGCCGCCCGCCGCCGAGAAGGCCAGCGACACCGCCTTCGACTCGGCGACGTACGACCGTCCCGCCCGGATGCCCTCCAGGATCGCTTCGCGCGTCAGGTCGTCCGCGAGGACCACGGTCTGCGGGGTGCCGACGGGGTCGGGGTCGCGGTGCGCGTCGCTGTTGCCCATCGCCGGTGTCCAGCGCCGTCCGCCGCGTACGGACGCGACCAGCGTGTTGTCCCAGGACTGCAGCGAGACCTCGTCGTCGGGCGTGTACGCGCCGTTCCACACCTCCACCGCGTCCGCCTCGCCGAAGCCGAACTTCCAGTTGCAGCCGATGCAGGTGGCGTGCGGATGGGCCGGCACGACCAGGCCGCCGGAGCGCCTGATCTCGCGCGCGTAGTGGCCGAAGCGGTTGTCGCGGGCCCGGTAGCGCCAGTCGATGAAGGTGCCGGGGTCGGTGCCGAGCGCGACCACGTGGCCGTTGCGCGTGGTGACCTCCTCGCCGGTGAGGATCAGCAGGTCGTCGCCCGCCTGGTCGGCCCAGTGGGCGTGCGCGGAGTGCGTGTTGTGCTCGGAGGTGTTGATGAAGTCGAGCCCGGCGGCACGGGCGAGCGCCGCGATCTCGGCGGGGGTGCGCTTGCCGTCCGAGTACCAGGAGTGCAGATGGCAGTCGCCGCGGTACCAGGCGCGGCCGCGGCCCTTGGCCCGCTCCGGCGGATAGACCGGCCGGGGAGTCCTGCCGGGCGCGCCGTACCGGAGCGTGATGGTGACCTCGTACGCCAGTCCCTGCGGCGAGACGGTGTACGGGCCCAGCGCGATGTTCCAGGTGCCTGCGCGTACCGGGCCCGGGATGTAGCCCGGCGTCGCGTCGTCAGCGCGGATGAAGAACTCCGTGCGCGCCCCGCCCGACCAGCCGCGGAAGCCCTTCCCACCCAGCTCCGTGCCGCGCTCGTCGAAGATGCCGATGTCGAGGGCGTTGCCCTGGGTGCCGGGCGGCACGACGGGCCGCTCGTAGGTGTACGCCACGTGGATCTCGCGTACGCCCCGCGGGATCTCGACCGGCAGATAGACGAAGTCGGGGGCGCCCGCCGGAAGCGTGCCGCGCACGACCTGCGTGTGGTCGCCGTCGTTCGGGGCGGCGGCGCTCGGTGTGGCATTCCTGAAGCTCACGGTGCCCAACGTAAGCGCCGCGGCGGCGCCCGTCACGAGCAGTCCGCGTCTGTCCATCGCGTGTTCGTCGTTGCACATGCCGTCGGCTCCCCAGGGGTGGTGAGAGGGACAGGAGTGTCTTACTCGAACCCTGGTATTGAGCCGTGAACGGCCGTGCAAGGGAAGGGGGGTGCCGGGTTGCTCCTGGCTTTCGAGTGGGGTTTCAGGCCACCGCTACGGCTCAGCCGTCACTCCGGTTGCGCCGCATCAGCAGCAGCACGATGATCACGAGCACCGCGATGCCGAGGATCAGACCGATGACCAGGCCGGCGGAGAGGCCGCTCTTCTTCTTTTTCTTCTTCTTGTTCTTCTTGCGGTCCTTGCCGACGGTGCTCACGGTCGTCGACGCCTTGGCGACGGATGACCCGGCCTCGGGCGCGGCGGCGGTCTTCTGCACGGCGACGGCCGCGGTGGGTGCGTAGGCCGCCGACGCGGCGGGCGCGCCCGTAAGAAGTGCCCCGGACAGCACAAGTGCGGTGGTGGCGATGCGCAGACGCATCATGATGTGGTTCCTCCCCGTGGTTGCCGAGCTTTTGTTGCCGAGCTCTCGGCATGTGGCACCGTACGGCATACGTTTGGGCCGCCACCAGAGACGATGACGGAGGGTTCCGTATGCGGATCTCGACCACGATCTTTCTCACGGACGAGACGATCACGCCCGTGCGGCTCGCGCGCGAGCTGGAGGAGCGCGGATTCGGTGGGCTCTATCTGCCGGAACACACCCATATCCCGGTGGAGCGCACGACCCCGTACCCGGCCGGCGGCGAGCTGCCTCCGGAATACGGCCGCACCCTCGACCCGTTCGTCGCCCTCGGCCAGGCCGCGGCGGTCACGTCGCGGCTCGGTCTCGGCACGGGCATCACGCTCGTCGCCCAGCACGACCCGATCGACCTGGCCAAGCAGATCGCGACCCTCGACCACCTGTCGGGCGGGCGGTTCACCCTCGGCCTCGGCTACGGCTGGAACAAGGAGGAGGCCGCGGACCACGGTGTGGAGTGGACTACGCGGCGCGAACTCGGCCGGGACCGGATGGCGCTGATGCGGGCGCTGTGGGCGGCGGAACCGACGGCGTACAAGGGCGATTTCGGGGCCGTACGGGCGTCGCACGCCTACCCGAAGCCCGCCGGCGGCGCCCCGCGCACGCTCATTGGAGGCGCGGCGGGCCCGAAGCTCTTCTCGCACATCGCGGAGTACGCGGACGGCTGGCTCCCGATCGGCGGGCGCGGGCTTGCGGAGTCGGTTCCGGTCCTTCGCGAGGTGTGGGAGAAGTCGGGCCGCGACCCGCGCTCCTTGCAGGTGGTGCCGTACGCGGTCCAGCCGAGTGCGGGGAAGCTGGTGTACTACGCGGAGCTGGGCGTGGAGGAAGTGGTGCTGCAGCTGCCGCCGGCGGGTGAGCCGGAGGTGCTGAGGGTGCTGGACGAGTACGCGCAGTACTTGTAGCGGCGTGCTCGGAGCGGCCTCGGCCGGCCGGCGGCGGGAGTTCCGTGATCACGGTCGAACAGGTTCAGGAAGCGACAAAAAGCGGTCGAGCCGAAAGCGCTGCCCCCGGCTGGGCCGCTTTCCCCTTGAGGCGGTCCTGCCTCCCCGGGCCGCGCACTGTGCGGAGCCGGGGATCGGGACTGTCGGGCCTGTGACGACCGGCTCAGGCGGGGATGCGGCGGGGATGCGGCGGGGACACGACGGGGCGCTTTCGCCCCGGCCCGGCGCCGCCGGCGGGTGGTCCTTCCGGCCGTTCACCTGAATGGCGGGCGGGAGTCGCGGAGCCGCACCGTCCACATGATGCTGACCTGGCAACCGGCAATGTTCGGCCCGGGAGGTGGCGGCGGAGGCGGACCGGGACGGGCCCCGCTCCGGGCGTCGGGTCAGCCGACGGGCCGCCGTACTTCGCCGCGCACCTTAAGAGCCTGCTGCGCGGTCGCGTTGAGGTCGACGGTGTCGGGGTCCTGCTTGGCGGAGGCCGGGGTGAGGAAAGCGACATAGGCCGCCGTGTTGTCGTCGCCCCAGGCGCACACCGGGACGGTGGAAGTCCCGTCCTTGTCCGTGGAAAGCATGACCGTGCAGGTCATGTCGACGTCCGAGCCGGGCGGTGTAATGGTCTTCGGCGGGTTGGGTTCGTCCATCCCGTCGGCCTTTCTCATGCCGTCGAGCAGACTGTCGCGTGCCTGGGCCGGATCGTTGAACTGTCCGTACATGCCGGCCAGTACGAGGCCGCGAGGAGCGTCGGTGGCGGTACCGGTGTACGAGCCGATGACCGCCTTGACATTGCGGGCGTCCGGACCGGCCCCGTAACCCTTCTTCTGCGCCTCGGCGTCGGCGTCCGCCGACCCGTCCCTGACCAGCTTGTACTCGTTGGCCAGGAGGGTCTTTGGGACCGTGAGCCGGTACTTGGCCTCGGGAAACGTCTTGGCGGGGCGCTCAGAGTCGCTGCCCAGGTTGCCGATGTAGGAAAGGGCGAGAACCAGGGCCATCGCCCCAACGGTGATACCGACGATCAGCCACGCGTGATTCTTGCGCCGCGGCGGCCCCGCCGGGGGGTGTCCCCACCCGCCCTGCCCCGGCTGCCCTGGGTATCCCTGTGGCCCCGGGTAGCCCTGTTGCGGGTACCCCTGCTGCGGGTGCGGGTAGGGCTGCTGAGCATAGGGGTTGGGCTGCGGAGGTCCGTACGGACCGGGGGACTGGTGGGGAGGTGGCATGGCCATGGCTACACGATATGTGACCTACGGGAGCGGTCGTCCGAAGGCCTGGAGGGGGTCGTGTCGCAGCTCCCGTCGGCGGGGGAGTCGGAGGTGCTGCTAGTGCTGGACGAGTACGCGCAGTCCGTGTAGCCCCCGGGCGCCTGAACCGTCGGCGCCCCGGCCCGCGGCTGCCCGAAGACGGGAACGAGGGCTGCTGCGGACAGGGCGGCGAGCAGGGTGATCCGTGCTGTCTTCATGGCACCCGAGCCTGTCGGGGGCCGGGGTCGTCACGGGAGAGACACGCGCGGGGTTAGTCCAGGGGGAGGACGCGGGCGTACGAGACGAAGGCGGCCCAGGTGACGGGGGTGAGGGCGAGCTGGGGGCCTTCGGCGGCCTTGGAGTCCCGGACGTGGACGGCGGCGGGGGTGGGGGCGACCTCCAGGCATGCGCCGCCCTCGCCACTGCTGTAGCTGGACTTGGACCAGTTGGGTTCCGTGGTGTTCATCGCTCTCCCAGCATCTTCTCGATCAGGGACAGGGACTCCCTTGGGGTAAGAGCCTGCGCCCGGATGATCCCATAGCGATCGGCGAAGACGCCGACCTCGTACGGGTCAGTGATCAGTCGAGGGTGCCCGTAGATCTCCGTATACGCCACCTGCGGTCGGCCTTTGGGCGTCAGCAGAATGAACGCGCCGTCCAGGCTGGGGTGTTCCTCTCGATCCAGCGGCATCACCTGAAGTTCCACCGTACGGAGCCTTCCGACCCGGAGCAGTTGTTGCAACTGGCCTTGATGAACAGCCGGTCCACCGGTCGGCCGCTGTAGGAGGGCTTCCTCCAGGACGAAGCTCGAGGTCGGGGCCGACCAGCGTTCGAAGATCTGGTGGCGAGCCAACCGGTCGGCGACCCGCTTCTCGATGGTCTCTTCGTTCAGCAACGGACGCCGGTGCGTGAAGACCGCCCGTGCGTAATCCTCGGTCTGGAGCAGGCCCGGCACGGCCTGGATGCTGTAGTCGTGCAGCGCGACGGCTTCCGCTTCGGCCCGTGCATAGTCGCGGAACCAGTCCGGGTGCCGCGTGCGCGCCTTCGCTTGTGCCTCTCGTACGTCCTCTACCGCCGCCTTCAGTACGCCACCGGCGGCCAGCAACTCATCGGCCCGCACCAGGAACTCGGGCTGCGGCGTCCGTACGCCCCGCTCCATCGCGGAGATCAGGTCCTCCCCGCAGTGGGCTGCAACCCCCAACTCCCGCTGGCTCATCGAGGAGTTTTCGCGCAGGACCTTGATCTGCTTGCCGAGCGCGCTGAAGAGATGTGCCGTCCCGTCCACTTCGGCGGGCCGCTCCGGCCGTTCTTCCCGTGCCGCGTTCACCGTCATGCCGTACCGCCTTCTCGGTCACGGCCGACGTCTCGTACAGCCCGCCGTCCGTACCCGTACAGTTACCCAGCGTCGCGATCTCACTCCTGGTCAGGGTACGGCGAACCGACCACGCTCAGTGACATGAAAGTCGAAACCACCTCCGCCACCCCCGAGTTCAACCAGCGCTTCAGCGCCACCCGCCGGGGCGCCCGCCTTGCCCGCCACCTCGCGGTCCACCAACTCGACGGCTGGGGCATCCCGTACGGGAGCGACCTCTCCGACTCGGCCGCAGTGATCGTCGCGGAGCTCACGGCGAACGCGGTCACCCACGCCCGCGTCCCGGGCCGCGACTTCGAGCTACGCCTCGCGCTCGCCCCGAAGACCCTCCGCATCGAGGTCTCGGACGCCCGCGCCGACCGCGCACCAGCCCCGAGGCCGCCGACAACCGACTTGGAGACGGGCCGCGGCCTCCTGCTGGTCGACGCAGTCGCCACGACCTGGGGCGTGGCCGACCGTGTCGTCGGCAAGACGGTCTGGGCGGAGCTGGCGCTGCGGTGAGCCGACTTACTGTGCCCGGGCGGCAGCCCACATGCTGACACTCGAACTCAGTCGAGCCAACTCAGGGGATCCTCCTCAGGCATCCCCTGAGCCGTGAGACTCGTGAACGAGATGGGAACGCCTAGCGAAGCCAACTGACCCAGGGCTCTGGGTGAAACGAACAATCGTGACCCGGTCTCGACTGTGCCCGCGATGGCTACTTGAACCGCATGGCTCGTCTTACGAAGTATGGCCACTCGGTCTAGGCGGGGGGCGATTTGGGAGGCTAGTGAATGAACTTGCTCCTCCAGACCTCCAGCGAAGCTTTCATCGTATGTGTAGGCCCACCAGTTCGGACCTGAGTTGATAACCGCTCCATTTGATGTCGGTTCAGGCAACTCGAGAGTCTCGCTGACGAATTCTGGGTCAAGTCCCTCCTTTGTGATTGCCAACGATGTATTTACTGATGACCAGTAATTTGCCGGAATCATCGTGTCCCTTATCGAGCTAGAGATCAACGCTCATTCAGATTTGGAGTAAGTGTGAGGGGCAGGCCCAGGCGGGAAATTCTCATTATTTCAGAAGCTGAGAATGACAACTGCGAGTCATTGTCGGCGTACCCGCCAATTGCGAGCGTGACATCGAACCCTTCAGCTCTCATGATCGCGAGGATCCGATCGCAGCCCTCTGCGGCTCCGAGAATTGAGTCGAGTTGTTCGGAAAAGATCCTCGTGGTGCGCTCGTCGCACTGGAGACGCCATTGCCCATCCGTGTCTCCGCGGGGGTCCCAACGGTCAGGTCCCGGAAGTCGTACGGCCGATGGTTTCAGACCCAGGCGAGCCGTGATCGTGTCGGGGTCGAGGTCGCTCTTCTTGATAATCAGGGCCACATCCGTGAGAACCCATGACTCTCCCGCCCGGAAATTCTTACTCATGTATCTACCTGTCTCATCGGCAACCGTTGTTTACTATTGATTTTACTTGAACTCGCGGCATGCCGCCCAATGTACGTTTCCCATGTCGGATTTCAATAGGTCACTTAGCATTGTTCGTTGCGCCACTGTTTTTGAATTCTCGTATACGGTAAATCCGCCGGGTCCCTTCGGTTCGGGTGGAGCGAGCGTATAGTTCGGTATTCGATCACCTGGGCCGAAAGTCTCAACAGCTGCCCCGGGGTAAGATCCCCCTTCGACGGCAACGCCATTGAGTCCGGGAATCCTCTCTCCGTGCGCCACGTAGAAAGAGAGGTTTGTTCCGGGCGGTACGACAACTTCTCCCGCGCCTGTTTCGATATATCCATGACCGGCCAGTACGGTTTCTCCGTCCGGGCGACCACCTTTGAGAACTCGACTCGCATAGTATCTACCGTCATCATCCGGCCACTTGCGAGATACTATCTCTGGATTGCTCTCAGCGACGGCTCTCTTCACTTCCTCGAACGGTGGAAGGTCGGCTCCAGAGCCCCTACTTGCCAAATTGTCGAATGGTCCGTGCTTCACGCCCGCTTCGGCGCCTTGCTCAAGTCCTTGTTTGACGCCGTTCCGCATGCCGGCGCGGATGCCGCCGCGCGCGAGCCCCGTGCCTTTGGTGCCGGCGAGTTCGGGGACCAACCGGCCGAGGAACTCGGAAGGGTCGCCCTTCGCCGCATCCCAGGCGTTCTTCAGCGCCCGGTCCGGGTTGGCGGCGGTCGAGGCCAGTCCGGCGAGCGTCATGTTGACGCCCTTGCAGTACTCGGCCGGGTGCGTCAGGTTGTACGGGTCCATCGGGTCCACCGACCGGACGAAGTTGAGGAGCCCGGCCGTGCCCTTGACGACGCCGCCACCGAAATGCGCCAACTCGAAGCTCTGGCCCAGGCTGTAGTCCATGACCTCGAGATTGAGTCTTTCGCGGCCGGTGGGTTCCTTCGGAGCGTGCGCCATCGCTGCCGTGACAGCCGTCTTCGCCGTCTCGGCCGCCTCGTTGCGGTGGCGGCGGGCTTCCTTGAGGACCTCCTGCGCCCGTTCCCGCTTGGCCTGGCCCGGGTCGGACAATTCACCGGGGTCGGGCAGCGGGTGGTCGCCGTTGCGGGCGGCGTTGTAGGCGTCGACCTTCTTGTTGTGCTCGTCGGTTGCCGTCTTGGAAGACTCGTCGCCTTCCCTGTACAGGGCGATCGCTTCCCTGGCCTTGTCCTGCGCGCTGGTGATCGACTTGGAGTACGTCTCCAGTGCCTTGGCCGCGTCCTCGAACGCGTCCGCCGCGTACAGCCAGTCGGTGGGCAGAGTCTGGAACTCGTCCCGGAAGGTGTCGGCCGCCTCGCCCTTCCAGTGACTGGAGTCGAGCTTCTTCATCCCGCCGCCGACCAGGTCGAACGCCTTCTGGAAGTCCCGCAGGTTCTTCACCGACTCGGCGATCTTCCCGGGATTGCCGTGGATCAGCTCGTTCGCCTGCTCGCTCTCGCCGAGCTGCTGCTCACCGACTTCCGCGCCCAGGGACGAGGCGGTGCGATCACCCCAGTCCTCGACCACGTCCGCCATCTTGTGCTGGCCCATGTGGTCAAGACCGTCGCCGACCTTGTCCGTCGCCCAGTCGACACCTTCGCCGACCTTCTCCTTGGCCTTGTCGATCCCGTCGCCTACGGCGTCGATGCCCTTGTCGGCCAGCTTCCCCCAGTCCGGCATCAGCGGTGCTCCCCCCACCGCGGCTCTTCAGCCTGCGCGATCGTTTCCTTCGACGGATCGAACGTCTCGCGCATCTTCTCGTCCATGGCATCACGGACCTTCGGATCGATCAGACCCGAGCGCTCCATCGAGTCCATCTCCGCGTCCATCACGTCGTACCCGGTGTTCTTCCAGGTCTGGTTGACCTTTTTCTGGGCCTCGGAGATGGACTCGGGGCTCCAGTCCGCACCGTCGAACGCCGACTGGGTTCTGATCTTGTCCCAGCTCATGCCCTTGACCTCGTCCTCGCTCAAGTGCGGGTTCCCGTTCACCGAGTTCACGCCGACCTTGATCGAGTCCTTGATGTACCGCTCCTGCTCGGCGAACGAGCCGGCCGACAGACCCACCCCATGCGCAAAGGCATTCCCGCGCAGGGTCAGCGTCCGTACACCCCACTCCCAGCGATCACAGAAGGTCTGGAACTCCGCGGTCAGCCCGCTGTGCCCCAACTCCAGTCCCGACAACGCAACATCTGAGAACCCCCGACCGGTCGACGCCTCACCGATCATCCCGAGGTCCTTCAATTCGGCATGCGCCAAGTTGATGCCGTTCGCGATCTCGGCGAGCGCCGCTGCCGGCGCCGCGAGATCGGGATCGCTTCCGCTCATTCCATCCCCCCGAGGTCTACCGCCGCGGCCTCGGGCACGATGCCCTGGACCGGCGGGAACAACATGCCTTCGTCACTGCCCGCGTCGAGCGCCACCCCTGCCGGACCCGGCACCATCGGCACCATCACATCCAGCAGCCGCGCGCCCAGGATCGTCTGGTACGTCCACTCCCGCTCGGCGTCCCCCTGCGCACCTGCAAACCGTGCCAGCGCTTCTTCGTCCGAGAACGCGCAGATCCAGCGAACCCCGCCCTGGTCCGCGGTCCACAGGCTCCCGTACGGGTCGATCGGCACCAGCACCGCAGTACGCCGGAATTCCCCCAGCAACACCGCAAACTCCCGGCGGGCCGACTTGAGTTGCTCCTCCGGGGCCACTGCCGACGCAGCCGTCGCGGGAGCAGAAACCGTCGATGAAGCGGCCAAATCGGTGAGTCTCAAAGGCTGGTCGGGCCCGCTGTGCCGTCCCCGTTACTGGTCATGCCCGGCATGTTGCCACGAACGTTTTTTCGTAAGCAACGGAGTACAAGGGTGCGTTGATCCCGGTAGGCCCACCAGGCGATGCGGAGGGAGCTCGAGCATGAACCCGCACGCACTGAGGGCGGTGGGCATGAGGCCCGCAAGCCCGATTCGGGCTCGTAGTCGCCATCGTCGACCGTCGGCCAGGTCCGGTGGGTGGGAAGCCTCGTGCATGCCGCAAGTAGGTCATGGTCGGCGTCCCGGATGGATCCGCGCGGCTACTCATCCTGCTACTCAGAGGCCGTAGAGCTCCGGGCTTCGAGCTCCGAGCGCCGAGCCCTCTTTGTGAGGAATGGTTGGTGGATTGAACCCACCCACCCTCCCCAACTGCTGCGATGCCCACAAGAGTTGACTTTCGGTGTTCAACTTGCCACGCGCTGTCATATGCCTCTAGCGTTCGCAGCAATAAACAACCCCGACCGGTGTTAGCAGCACCAGCCGGGGTCTGACCTCCAAGATCGCAAAGGCCGATCTCGTGGCTTCTCTCAACTTTAGCTGTGCCCTGCCCACGCCCGCACACCCCATGGCTAGTCCGGGCTACGGCAAGCGTCCCGCGCCCGATCAATGCCCGCGCCGCAGAGGCGACTTCGCACATCTGCCCAAGCGGGAAGCGGCCGTCGCCGCGTTCATCGACCGCCTCCCCGAGGGCGCGGCGATGGATCACAAGACCCTTGCCAAACACATCGCCGACTACGGTCAGGCGGCGATCCGCAGCGCGCTCAAGGCGCTCACGAACGCGGGCCATCTGCGCCGGATCAAGGAGCAGGTGGTCCGCGACGACGGGGTGCGCTGGGTGACGCGTACGTACTGGTCGCGCACTGCCCGCAGTAGCGCCTGGTGGCAGGAGTTCTGCCGGAGCGTACGGGGCGTGATGCTCGACGCCCCGGAGGACGCCCCGGACGATGCGCCGGCCACCACGGAGTCGGCCACCACGGAGTCGGCCGCTACCGATCCGGCCGCCGCCGAGTCCGCACCGCAGCGCACCACCGCCTACCGAACCCTCGCCGCCCTCGGCCGTACCGACCCCCGGATGACCCTCTCCGCCGCCGACTGCGAGCGGCTGGAACCCCTTGCCACGACCTGGCTGGAGTACGGCGCGAGCGTGAAGCACCTGATCCGTGCGCTCACTGACGGACTGCCCGACGCGATCCACAACCCGGCGGGGATCGCGAAACGACGACTGGAGGACAAGATGCCGCCCAAGCCCGCCCGCGAGCCCGAGACCGTGCTGCGCAGCGTCATGGTCTGCATGTTCTGCGACACGACCGAGGAGGACGAGCCGCTCATCAACGGCATGTGCGAGGCCTGCCGGAGCGAGGACGAGGACGACATCCCGGCCACTTTCCGCCCCGGCCCGCGCCCGGCGGACGTGGCCGCGCACGCCGACGCCGCACGCATCGCTGCCGGGCTGCCCCCGAGGAGTCGTGCATGAGCGTGCAGGATGCGCCGGTCAGGGCACCATGGAGGGGAGGAGGCGACGCCATGACCCCCAGGACTGCCAAGCCCCAGATGTCTGTCACGGAGTTCGAGGAGCTTGCCGGCCGTGCGCCCGAGTTCGTGAGGCTGGAGTTCATCAAGGGGAAGGTCCGGGTCAAGCCCGTGCCGGACGGCAATCACGGTGAGATCGTCATGTGGCTCATCAGGCAGTGCATGCAGCAGCGCCCGGAGCTGTCGCTGTACCCGGAGCAGGGCCTGAAGGTCGAGTCCTATCGCAAGGGGCGGGCCCGCCCGGACGGATGCCTCGCTCCTGAGGAGAACTTCGTTGGGCAGGGCGAATGGGCCGAGCCGGGTGGTGTCCTGATGACGGTCGAGGTCACCTCGCGCGACCCGGACACCGACATGCGCGACCGCGTCGAGAAGCCCGGCGGCTACGCGGAGGCCGGTATCCCCATCTACCTCCTCATCGACCGCGACGCGTGCTCGGTCACCGTCCACGCCGAGCCCGAGGCTGGCTCGTACCTAAGCATCACCACGCGCCCCTTCGGCGCCGTCGTCGAACTCCCCGACCCGGTCGGGATCACTCTGGAGACGCGGAAGCTGAAGGACTACGCCGACTGAATGGCGTCTGATGCTGTGATGCGGGTTGAGCGCGCGGATGAGAGCCGGACGGATCTCAGTCCCGTACCCCGCCCGGACGGAGCTCCGGAGGATGGACGCCGGTCGGCCAATCGCCGTACGCCTTCTTGGGGTCGTACACGCAGGTTCTTGGGGTCGTACGCGCAGGGCATCCCGCTGCCCCGGCGTGCCCCTCCGCCCGAGGTCAGCTACTTCCCCTTCCCCCGCGCTCGTATGCTCGAGCCATGACGGATCACCAGCCCGTACGCCCCACCGAGAACGCCATGCGCCGCGCCCTCAAGCGAGCCAGGACCGGCGTCGCTCTCGACACCGCCGAGGCCGCCGTGTTGCTGCAGGCGCGTGGGGACGACCTCGACGACCTGTGTGCGTCCGCCGCGCGGGTGCGGGATGCCGGGCTCGAGGCCGCGGGCCGCGCCGGAGTCATCACGTACTCGAAGAGCGTCTTCATTCCGCTCACCCGGCTGTGCCGCGACAAGTGCCACTACTGCACCTTCGTCACCGTCCCCGGCAAGCTGCGGCGCGCGGGCCACGGGATGTTCATGTCGCCGGACGAGGTCCTGGACATCGCCCGGCGCGGTGCCGAACTGGGCTGCAAGGAAGCGCTGATCACGCTCGGGGACAAGCCCGAGGACCGTTGGCCCGAGGCCCGCGAGTGGCTCGACGCGCACGGGTACGACGACACCATCGCGTACGTACGGGCCATGGCGATCCGCATCCTGGAGGAGACCGGGCTGCTGCCGCATCTCAACCCGGGCGTCATGACCTGGACGGACTTCCAGCGCCTGAAGCCCGTCGCGCCGAGCATGGGCATGATGCTGGAGACCACGGCGACCCGGCTGTGGAGCGAGCCGGGCGGGCCGCACCACGGGTCGCCGGACAAGGAGCCCGCCGTCCGGCTGCGGGTGCTGGAGGATGCCGGGCGCAGTTCCGTGCCCTTCACCAGCGGGCTGCTGATCGGGATCGGCGAGACGTACGAGGAGCGTGCCGATTCGCTGTTCGCGCTGCGGCGCGTCGCCCGTGCGTACCACGGCATCCAGGAACTGATCATGCAGAACTTCCGCGCCAAGCCGGACACGGCCATGCGCGGCATGCCGGACGCGGAGCTGGACGAACTGGTCGCCACCGTCGCCGTCGCCCGGCACATCATGGGGCCCTCCGCCTGCCTCCAGGCGCCGCCCAACCTCGTGGCGGGCGAGTACGCGCGGCTCATCGGCGCGGGCATCGACGACTGGGGCGGGGTTTCGCCGCTGACGCCCGACCATGTGAACCCCGAGCGGCCCTGGCCGCAGATCGACGAGCTGGCCGAGCGTTCGGCGGCGGCGGGTTTCCGGCTCGAGGAACGCCTCTGTGTGTACCCGGAGTTCGTCCAGCGCGGCGAGCCCTGGCTGGACCCGCGACTGCTGCCGCATGTCCGCGCGCTCGCCGATCCGGAGACCGGGCTGGCCCGTGAGGACGTCACGCCGGCCGGGCTGCCCTGGCAGGAGCCCGACGAAGGGTTCACCGCGGCCGGCCGTACCGATCTGCACCGCACCATCGACACCACCGGCCGGACCTCCGACCGGCGCGACGACTTCGACGAGGTCTACGGCGACTGGGAGGCGCTGCGCGAGGCGGCCGTCCCCGGCATGGTGCCCTCCCGGATCGAGACCGACGTACGGCAAGCCCTCAAGCAAGCCGCGGACGACCCGACGAAGCTCACCGACGACGAGGCGCTCGCGCTGCTGCACGCGGACGGACCGGCGCTCGACGCGCTCACCCGTATCGCGGACGAGTTGCGCCGTGACGTGGTCGGCGACGACGTCACCTACATCGTCACCCGCAACATCAACTTCACCAACGTCTGCTACACCGGCTGCCGCTTCTGTGCCTTCGCCCAGCGTCGCACGGACGCCGACGCCTACACCCTCTCCCTCGACCAGGTCGCCGACCGTGCTGAACAGGCGTGGGAGGTCGGCGCGGTCGAGGTGTGCATGCAGGGCGGCATCCACCCCGATCTGCCGGGCACGGCGTACTTCGACATCGCGCGCGCCGTGAAGGAGCGCGTCCCCGGGATGCATGTGCACGCCTTCTCGCCGATGGAGGTCGTCAACGGTGCGACGCGCACGGGTCTTTCCATCCGCGAATGGCTCTCCGCCGCCAAGGAGGCGGGCCTCGACTCGATTCCCGGGACCGCCGCCGAGATCCTCGACGACGAGGTCCGCTGGATCCTGACCAAGGGCAAGCTGCCCGCCGCCACCTGGATCGAAGTGGTCTCCGCAGCGCATGAGCTGGGCATCCGGTCCTCGTCCACGATGATGTACGGACATGTGGACCAGCCCCGGCACTGGCTCGGGCATCTCCGCACCCTCGCCCGGATCCAGCAGGAGACCGGCGGGTTCACGGAGTTCGTGACACTGCCCTTCATCCACACCAATGCGCCCGTCTATCTGGCGGGCATCGCCCGGCCGGGCCCGACCATCCGTGACAACCGCGCCGTCACCGCCATGGCCCGCCTCCTCCTCCACCCCCACATCACCAACATCCAGACCAGCTGGGTGAAGCTGGGGCAGGAGGGCGCGGCCGAGATGCTCCGCTCCGGTGCGAACGACCTCGGCGGCACACTGATGGAGGAGACCATCTCCCGGATGGCGGGGTCGAGTTATGGCTCGTACCGCTCCGTCAAGGACCTGGTCGCCATCGCGGAGGAGGCGGGCCGCCCGGCGAAGCCGCGTACGACGCTCTACGGCGAGGTGCCCGAAGAGCGCATGCGCGCCGCCACCGCATCCGACGGGCATCTGCCCGAGCTGCTTCCGGTACTGGGCGACTAGGGCCATCAGCCGGTGCGCCTCCGCCGCCTCGGCAGGCGTCGCCTCGGCCTCGGCGCCGGTCTCACGAAAGGCCGAAGTACGTCTTGATCCCGCCGAGCATGAGCTGGATCCCGATCGTGGCGACGAAGAGACCGAGCGCTCCCGGCCCCCCAAGCGCTCCCGGCGGCCCGGGGACTTCGCTCCGCAATGAGTGCGATGGACTGACAGACTGGTCCCGGACCTTGGAGGGGGACCGACCGGAGGGGGATCATGAGTTCGGCACGCCCGTCGATGCACGAGCTGATCAAGATCCGCAGGCGCGCGGGATTCGTGGGACGCCGCGGTGAGATCGCGCTGTTCCGGGAGAACTTCGACGTCTCGCCGCTGGACGTCCGGCACCGGTTCATCTTCCACATCCACGGCAACGCGGGCGTCGGCAAGTCCTCCCTCGTGCGCGAACTGGTGGAGACGGCGCGCGAGCGCCGCGCGCTCACCGCGACCATGGACGAGTCCGTGAACAGCGTGCCGGAGGCGCTGGCTGCCATCAGTACCCAATTCGCCCAGCAGGGCCATGAGCTGAAGGCGCTGGACCGGCTCCTCGCGACCTACCGCCAGCGGCGCTACGAGGCGGAGGCCCTGTCCACCGGGGTGCCTGACGGTCAGCCGCAGCCGCCCTCCGCGGGCAGCATGGCGTCGGCCCGGGCGGGCCTGGTCGCGCTGGGCACGGTGCCGGGCGTCGGCGCGTTCGCCGGAGCCGTCGATCCCGCCCAACTGGCCCGGGGCGCAGATCACTTACGAGCCGCCCTCAGCGCGCGCTTCGGCAAGCAGGAGGACGTACAGCTGGTCCTCGAACCGCTCAAGGCACTCACCCCCGTCCTGGTCACCGAGCTGAAACGGGTGGCGGCCGACGTCCCGTGGATCACGCTCTTCTTCGACACGTACGAACGCACCGGGCCGTTCCTCGACACCTGGCTGCGCGATCTGATGACCACCGACCGGTACGGCTCGCTGCCCGCCCAGGTCGTCTTCACGACAGCCGGGCAGCGGCCGCTCGACCCCAACTGCTGGGCCGACTGCGTCGACTTCGTGACGGAACTCCCGCTCGCACCCTTCACCGAGTCCGAGGCCCGACAGCTCCTCACCGCCAAGGGCGTACAGGACGAGAAGGTCGTACGAGAGGTGCTGATGCTCTCCGGACGGCTGCCGGTCCTGGTCTCGACGCTCGCTGCCGGCCTCGCCGAGCACGCCGGAAGCCCCGGCCGCGTGGACGACCCCAGCGCCACCGCCGTGGAACGTTTCCTGAAGTGGGAGAGCGATCCGGTCCGCAGGTCCGCGGCGCTGGAGGGCGCACTGCCGCGCCGCCTGAACGAGGACGTCTTCCGGGCGGCCGTCGACGTCGAATCCGAAGAGGCGGCGGCGGGACTCTTCGGCTGGCTGCGCGAGATGCCGTTCGTGAGCGACCGCGGCGGCCGGGCCCAGTACCACGACGTCGTACGGGAGCCGATGCTGCGGCTTCAGCGCAACAGCTCACCTCAGCGCTGGCGCACCGGCCACACCCGGCTGGCGCGGGCGTTCGCCGGATGGCGGGCGGCCGCGGGGGAGGGGCTGGAGCCGGACGAGCGCTGGCGGCAGGACGCCTGGCGCGAGCTGAAGCTGGAGGAGACCTACCACCTGCTGTGTGCGCAGCCGCGGACGGCGCTGCCGGTGGTGCTGCGGGACGGGATCGACGCCTGCGACGCGGGGACGGTGGTGGCCCGCCGCTGGGCGCAGACTGTCGAGGACGCGGGCGGCGACGGCGACAGCGACGTACTGCGCACCTGGGGCAGGGACTGCCTGGCCGCGCTCGAGGACGAACAGCACCTGAGTACGGCGGTGCTGGGGCTGCTGCTGGACCGGGGCGAACCGGACGACGAGGGGCGGGTGGCGGCCCTGGTCATCCGGGCACGGGACCACCGCAACACCGGCAGCTACGACGAGGCGCTCCGCGACTACCGGCAGGCGATCACCCTGGACGGGCAGTGCCGGCGGGCGTACTACGGGCGGGGCGAGACCTACCGCCTCATGGGGCGGTCCGAGGACGCCGTCGCCGAGTTCGACCGGGCGCTCGCGCTCGACCCCGACGACACCTGGTCGCTCTCCAGCCGCGCCCTGGCCAGGCACGCGACGGGGCGCAACGAGGAGGCGCTGGCGGATCTGGACCGGGCCCTCGGCATCAAGCCCGGTCATGTGTGGTCGCTGGTGCGGCGGGCGCAGGTGCGGCGGGCGCTCGCGGACTCCGAAGGAGCGCTCGCGGACATCGACCGGGCCGGGGTACTCGATCCGGACAATCCGTGGATCGTCGGCGAGCGCGGCGAGATCCTGCGGCACGACGGGCGGTTCGAGGAGGCGGTCGCGGAGTTCGACCGGGCGTTCGCGCTCGACCCGGCCTACTCCTGGGCGCTGGGCAGCCGCGCCATGGCCAAACAGGCGCTGGGCAGGACCGAGGAGGCGCTGGCGGACCTGGGTCGTGCGGTGGAGCTGACTCCGGAGTATGTGTGGGCGCTGATCAGGCTGGCTGAGATCCACCGGGAACGCGGCGACAGCGCAGGGGAGTTCGCGGCCCTGGACCGGGCGGTCGCGAGCGCGCGGTTCAAGGAGTGGGCGCTGGCACAGCGGGGCTACGCGCACCAGCTGGCGGCGCGGTACGAGGAGGCGGTCGCGGACTACGACCAGGCCCTCGCAATCGCCCCGGACTACGCCTACGCCCAAGTCGGTCGGGGCCGGGCCCACGAGCGGCTGCACCGCTACGAGAAGGCCCTGGCGGACCTGGACCGCGCGCTGGAGCTGGATCCCGACGAGACCTTCGCGCTGTCGGTACGCGCCGGGGTGCGGCGGGCGCTCGGAGATCTCGACGGTGAACTCGCCGACCTCGACAGGGCGGTCTTTCTCGCGCCGGACCACGCGGTCCATCTCACACTGCGCGGGGAGGCACACCGGCGCGCGGCGCGGTACGAGGAGGCGATCGCCGACTACGACCGCGCGGCCGTGCTGACTCCCGACGACGGCTGGGTCATCGGAAGCCGTGGCCAGGCACTGCGCGGGCTCGGCCGGTTCGACCAGGCGCTGGCGGACCTGGCGCGGGCGGCGGAACTCCAGCCGGACAAGGCATGGATCGCCGCCGAGCGCGGCGCGACCCTCCAGGACCTGGAGCGGTACGAGGAGGCGCGGACGGAGCTGGACCGGGCGATCGCGCTCGACCCCGCGTACAGCTGGGCATACCCGCGCCGGGCGGCGGTGGAGTTGGTCACCGGAAGGCCGCAGCAGGCCCTCGCCGATCTCGAGCGGTACCGGGAGCTGGGCGGGGACACCGCCGGGCTCGAGCCGCCGCTGCGCGGCCTCATCGGGACGCAGGATGCGGTGACACCCACCGACTGATGCGGTGACATCCACCGGTCGATGCGGTGACGCCCACCGACCAAGGGGTCAAAACAGACCAGAAGCCCTTCTGTCCACATACCGGCTCGATCCCGATCGGGCGTCCGAAGCGATCGTTCCCGGTCGATTACAGTGCTGCGCCAGGCATACGTTCGAGGTTCGGGAGTCCGGGGAGGACGCGCGGTGAGCGCAGCAGCCACAGCCGTCTGGGGCCGTGCCGAGCAGCAGGATTTCCGTGCGCGGGTGCGCGGGGCCCTGCTCGGCGGCGCCATCGGCGACGCGCTCGGCGCGGCAGTCTCCGCGCTCACCATCGAGGAGATGCGCGAGGCCCACGGCCCGGAGGCCGTCAGCGACTTCGTGCCCGCCCACGGCCGCCGCGGTGCCGTCACCTCCGCCACCCAGCTGACTCTCTTCACCGTGGACGGGCTGATACGCGCCCAGGTGCGTCGCGACACCGGCGCCTGGCACCCGCCCACCGATGTGCACCGCGCGTATCTGAGATGGGCGGCCACCCAGCGCGACTGGGGCCCCGACGAGCGCCGCAAGGACAATGGCTGGCTCGCCCGCGAGGAGTGGCTCTACACCCGCCGCGAACCCGCGACGGCCTGTCTCACCGGGCTCGGCGACGAGAACATGGGCACCCTCGAGGTACCCAAGAACCCCTCCGCGCGCGACGCCGGCGCACTGGTGCGCTCCGCGCCGTTCGGGCTGCTCGTCGGCTGGGAGCCGCAGCTGGTGTGCCAGCTGGCCGTGGAGTGCGCGGCCCAGACCCACGGCCATCCGACCGCGTATCTCTCCGCCGGCGCGCTCGCCGTCATCGTGCACGGTCTGGCCCGCGGCGAGACCCTCGACGGCTCCGTGCAGCGCGCCCTGGCCCAGCTGGCCTCACGTCCCGGCCACCAGCCCGTCACGGACGGCCTCAAGCACGCGCTCGGCGCCGTACGCCAGGGCATACCGAGTCCGGCCAGGATCGCCTCCATCGGCGAGGGGCACAATGCCGAGGACGCCCTGGCCATCGCCGTCTACTGCGCGCTTGTCGGCGAGGACATCCGGCACGGCCTGCGCCTGGCCGTGAACCACGACGGTCCTTCGGAGACCACCGGCGCGCTGACCGGCTCACTGCTCGGCGCGCTGCACGGCGAGACCGCGCTGCCGCCCGCCTGGCTCTCCGAGCTGGAGGGCCGCTCCACCATCCTGGAGCTCGCCGACGACTTCGCGATGGAGATGACGCAGGGCCCGGCCCTGCACGGCCCCACCGTGACCGCACCCGGCTGGCTGGCCCGCTACCCGCGAACCTGATCCTCGCTAGGCGGGTGGCCCCGGCTCACCCCCTCATGGGAGCCGGGCCCACCGGCGTACCTGGTGTAGGTCAGCCGTCCGCGCCCTCGCGGCCCAGCACCTTCGCGTCGGCGGGCTCGGCCGGCGCCGGCACGGTCGCGTCGGCGAGCGCCGCGTCCGGACCGTCGTCGTCCGTGTTGATCCGGGCGATGACCGCGTCCCGCTCGGGGGTGTCCTCCGGCTTGAGGAAGCCGATCGCGATGTAGAGCACCAGCGAGATCGCGAGCGGTACGGAGACCTGGTACTGCAGGGCCACATCGGTCCTGGCCGTGCCGTCGATCTCGTAGTTGAGGAAGAAGAAGGCGATCAGGCCGGCCGCCCAGCTGGTGAGCGCCGCGGTCGGTCCGGACTTACGGAACGGACGCAGCAGGCCCAGCATGAACGGAATCGCGATCGGGCCCATCAGCCCCGCCACCCACTTGATCACGATGGTGATGATGTCCTTGAACGTGGGCGAGTTGACCTGGGTCGCGATGGCCATCGACAGTGCCAGGAAGGAGATCGTCGACAGCCGCGCCGCGATCAGCCCTGCCCGCTCCGACCAGCTCCTGGCCTTCTTGGAGAGCACCGGTGCGATGTCCCGGGTGAAGACCGCGGCGATGGCGTTGGCGTCGGAGGAGCACATCGCCATGGTGTGGGAGAAGAAGCCGACGATGACCAGGCCCAGCAGACCGTGCGGCAGCAGCTGCTCGGTCATCAGCGCGTACGAGTCGGAGGCGTCCGGCTTCTTCGCCTCGATGAGCAGCGGCGCGCACCACATCGGGAAGAAGAGCACCAGCGGCCAGACGAACCACAGGATGGCGGAGAGCCGCGCCGAGCGGGTGGCCTCGCGGGCGTTGGCGGTCGCCATGTAGCGCTGCGCCTGGTTCCACATGCCGCCGTTGTACTCGAAGGTCTTGATGAAGAGGAACGCCAGCAGGAACGTGACCGTGTACGGTCCGGCGGTCGCGTCGGCGTGCCCCTGCAGCTCGGGCTTGTCCCAGACGGTCCACAGTGTGCTGAAGCCGTCGAGCTTGCCCAGGACCGCGATGAGCATCGCGAGACCGGCCAGCAGCTGGATGATGAACTGCCCCAGCTCGGTCAGCGCGTCGGCCCACAGTCCGCCGATCGTGCAGTAGATGCCGGTGATGATGCCGGTGATCAGGATGCCCTGGTTGAGCGAGATACCGGTGAAGACGGAGAGCAGGGTGGCGATGGCGGCCCACTTGGCGCCGACGTCCACGATCTTCAGCAGCAGCCCGGACCAGGCCAGGGCCTGCTGCGTCTTCAGGTTGTACCGGTTCTTCAGATATTCGAGCGGCGAGGCGACATGGAGCTTCGAACGCAGCCGGTTCAGGCGCGGTGCGAAGAGTTTGGCGCCGATGGAGATACCGATGGCGATCGGGAGGGACCAGGTCACGAAGGACGTGACACCGTACTTGTAGGCGATGCCCGCATAGCCGGTGAACATCACCGCGCTGTAGCCGGACATGTGGTGCGAGATGCCCGAGAGCCACCACGGCATCCTGCCGCCGGCGGTGAAGAAGTCGCTGACATTGTCAACGCGCTTGTGCGACCAGAGTCCGATCGCGACCATCACACCGAAGTAGCCGATGAGCACGGTCCAGTCGAGACTGTTCATGTGCCCCCTCCTGGGGTCCGCCTTGTGAACGCCGTTCATGGTCTGTCCATGAGCGCGCCCACGACAACGACCCGATGAGTCAAGGGCAAGTAAAATTGTTCGAGTTAATGACTTCTGTTCATATCCATGACTCGGGCGGATGGGTGCAGAAAGGCCGCACGGCGGTGATCTGTCCGTGCGGCCGGTCGAAGGGCACCGGAGGGAAAGGGGGTTGAGCGCCGACGGCCGCTGCCGCGGCGTCAGCGCATCAGCTCACCCGCGTTGACCAGAAGCGACTGGCCCGTGATCGCCCTGGCCCGGTCCGAGGCGAGGAAGGCCGCGGCCTCCGCCACGTCCCTGTCCGTGGCCAGTTCGGGCAGCGCCATCCGCTCGGTGAGCCGCCCGAGCACCTCGGGCTCCGGCACCCCTTCGGTGTGTGCCGTGAACTGGACGTATGCCTGCACCGGCGGCCCCCACATCCAGCCCGGCAGCACCGTGTTCACGCGGATCCGGTCCGGGCCCAGCTCGCGCGCCATCGAGTACATCGCCGAAGTGAGAGCACCCTTGGACGCCGCGTACGCCGCTTGCCACACCTGTGTGGGCGCCGCCACCGACGACTGCGTACCGATGATGACGACCGAGCCGCCGCGCTCCTTCAGTGCCGGCAGGCAGGCGCGGGTCATCCGCAGTGTGCCCAGCAGGTTCACGTCGATGACTCCGTGCCAGGTCTCGAAGTCCGCGTCCGCCAGGCCGCCGAAGCAGCTGTCCCAGGCGGCGACATGGACGACCGCGTCGATCCGCCCGAAGCGCTCGACGGCGAGGGCCGCGAGCGTGTCGCACTGCGCCTCGTCGGTGATGTCGGTGGCGCGGTACGCGGTGTGCGTGCCGCCGGGATCGATCTCCTCGGCCGACTTCACGAGGTTCGCCCCGGTGCGTGCGCCGAGGACCGCATTGCCTCCGTCCCGTACGACGGTCGCGGCGATCTGATGGCCGAGACCGGCGCCGACCCCGGAGACGATGACGGTCTTCCCCTTGAGCAACATCAAGGCCTCCCGGCTATGGCAGTTCTCCTGACGGGGCGTCAGAGTAGGTCCCTGCGTCGGCGGAAGGAAGGGGAGCGGACATCGTGAGCGAAGACACGCGCGGCGAAATCACGCGCGACGAAGGCACGCGCGACGAAGGCACGCGCAGCGAGGTGTACGCGGAACTGGCGGGCGTCGGCCCGTACGGGGTACGTCCCGGCCACGCCCTGATCACCATGGTCGAACCGCATCCCGGCCATGAGTACGCGTACAACCGCTGGTACGAGGACGACCACTACTACGCGGGCGCGATGGCGATGCCCTGGATGTACGCCGGCCGGCGCTGGGTCGCCACCAGGGAGCTCCAGCGGCTGCGCTACCCGGAGAAATCGGCGGTGGCCCAGCCGGTCACCGCGGGCTGCTACATCTCCACGTACTGGATCACCGACGGCCGCTACGCGGACCATATGAAGTGGACCGTGGGCATCAACAAGCGGCTGAACCGCGACGGGCGGGTCCATCAGGACCGTACGCATGTCTTCACGGCCTTCCAGGACCATGAGGCGACCGTCTACCGGGACGGGGCGGCGGGGCCGCGCGACTATCACGCGCTGGACCACCCGTACGCCGGACTGGTGGTCGAGGTGATCGACGCGGACGGGCCCGAGCGGCGGGTGGAGCTGCTGGAGTGGCTGCGTGCCAGGCATCTGCCGAAGCGGCTGGCGGGCTCTCCCGCGGCGATGGTGACCGTCTTCCGGCCGACGCCGCTGCCGGGCGACCGGATGACCTATGTGAAGCAGGTGGAGGGCGTGGACACCCGGCTGACGCTGCTGTGGTTCCTCGAGGAGGACCCGAGGGAGCGCTGGGAGTCGGCGTTCGCCGGTCTCGACGCGGCGGTCGCCGAATCGGGACTGGGGCGTGTGGAGTTGGTGGCGCCGTTCATACCGACGGTCCCGGGTACCGACCGCTATGTCGATCAACTGCGCTGAGGCAGCCGGGCTGAGGCAATCGCGCGGTGGGGCAATCGCGCCGTGGCGCATGGCCGAGCCCCCTCGGCCGGGACGGCGGACCAGTCGAGAGGGCTCATGTCTGTAGTGCTTTGTGGTGTGTTGTCCTGCTCGGCGTGCGCCTCGGCGCGGCTATCGGCCGAGATTGAACGCGCCCTGGCCCACTTCGTTCACGAACGCGGTCCAGGATTCGGGGACGAAGGTGATCGTCGGGCCGGCGGGCACCTTGGAGTCCCGCACGGCAATCGCCTGCACAACGGGGGACTTGACCTCTACGCATGCGCCGTTTCCCGTGGAGTACGAGGACTTCGTCCAGGTCTCCGTGGCGCCCTGAGTGATTCCCATGTTTGCTCCGCTTCAGCAAGTGGTGTGATTCGCGCCAACGTTCTTGCTGGCGTGATCGACGCTACTCGCCACGGTGGGCGTGCGAGGCGGCCATTCACTCGACCGGATGGCATATCCCATGGGACTCTTCCGCCGCGAGGTGGCGGGGTGTACCGTACGGTCCCCCTCGCCGCCGAAGCGCCTCGCGAAGCCGTTCAGGAAGCTCAGCGGGCGTAGTCCTTGGCGATGTCCGCGATGAACTGCCGGGTCTGATCCACATTCAGGGCCTGCGCGCGCAGATGCTCGTACATGACGCTGTACTTCTGTACGTCGTTGGCCTTCTCCAGATACAAGTCGCTGGTCACGCCCTCGATATAGACGACGCTCGAGTCGGAGGCGTCGGGGAACTCGAGGATCGCGTACTGGCCGTTGATGCCAGGATGGGCGCCCATCTCGAAGGGCAGCACCTGCACGGTGACATGCGGCAGCTGGGACAGCTCCACCAGATACTCGAGCTGCTCGCGCATCAGCTGCTTGTCGCCGACGAGACGGCGCAGCGCGGCCTCGTCGACCACCACCCACAGGCGCAGCGGATGCTCGGCCTCGTTGATCCTCTCCTGGCGGCGCAGCCGGACGCTGACCCGCTTCTCGATATCGGTGGTCCCGCTCTCGGGCAGGGCTCCGGCGATCAGGGCCTCGGCATACTGCCGGGTCTGCAGAAGCCCCGGGACGACCTGGGGCTCGTAGACCCGCAGGCTCGCCGCGTCGGTCTCCAGGCCGATGTAGACGCTGTACGGGATGTCGCCGAAGGCGTGCCACCAGCCCTGCTGGCGGGAGTCCTTGGCCATCTGCATCAGCGAGTCGACGATCCGGTGGTCCTCGACCTCGTACACGCCGCACAGATCGCGGACATCGCGCTGGCTGATCGAACGGCGGCCGTTCTCCAGGCGGCTGATCTTCGACTGGGAGACGAGCAGGCGCTCCGCCACCTCTTCAGCCGTCATGCCCTTGAGTTCCCGGAGCCGGCGCAGCTCCTGTCCCAAACGGCGTCGCCTGACGGTGGGGTTGACGTTGGACGCCACGGAAACTGCACCTCCGGCTGCGTAGCTGTGCGTATCTACCGCTCAGCAGATTGCCACCAATGGTCGCGGCTGCGCTGGCAAATGGCTACACGCGCGAACGCGCGGGGCAGCGTTTTCGCTGCCCCGCGCGTCTTGTGCGGCTCCCGGACCGGGTCTTGGGGACGTCGATGCGGCGGCTGTGCCTGTGTACGGTGCGGCTTGTGGTGCGGTTAGTGCGCGGCGACGCGGTCCATGCTCCCGCGGTGCGGTTGCATCGATACGGCCGCCGGCTGGCGACTGCCGCCCGGGGCGGCGGGGTTGCGGCGAGGCTGAGCGGCCACACCGTTCTGGACGTCCATCACGGCGTGCGCCACGAGTCCGCCCATGGGGTCGTGCCTGATGAGATCCCGCAGACGGGACCTCGAGGAACGCCCTTCGTTCCCGGGGTACAGGTGCTTGCCGAGTCCGACCGCGTGGGCCAGCGCAGCGAGCGCCGCGGTCCGCGGGTCCGGCGGTACACCGGTGCGGATCGCACTGTCCAGCCGGGCCCTGATGTCCCGGCTGATCGCCGTCTCCGTCGCTTGGTAGCGAGTCGTCGGCAGCACTCCGCACATCTGGCCCGCCACGGCATGCACCATGCCGCACCGCTCCAGATGCGAGAGGTAAATCTGGCGGAGCCCCAGTCGGGGTCCGCCAATCCAGTGGACCGCCCGCACCGGACTGCCGCGTCGGCGCAGCAACTCCAGTGCGGAGTCCAAAGTCGGATCTCCTGTCGGCCGTGGCATCACCACGGCGATACGATCCCCGTCTGGGGCTATCCGTCCTGCCAGAGCCAGCTCTACTAGCTGGGCTCCGGCCAGGCCGAGGTCGAGCGACTGCGGCTGCGCTGTGGTACCCGTGGTCGGGTCCAGAGCGAGCAGCAGAAGCTCTTCCGGAAGTGTTCTGCGGCTCCTGCCCATCCATGCCTCCCCGCGTGGATGAATGACAGGGTGACCCCTCTCACATTGGTCTGTCGAGAGCGCCTGGGTACTTCGTACGGGAACCGGCAGGTATGTCGTTCTCGTCTTTGCGCGGGGGCTGTCCTCTCAGACAGGACACTGGTAGATGGTTCGGACAACACGGGCTGTCGCCTCACGGCGCCCGACACGACGTACGCATGGCGCATGACGCATGACTCATGGAGGCACGGTGGCGGGCGAGTCCCCCGACAAGTCGGAGCAGAGGAAGTCGTCGGGGGAGACGACTTCGGGTGAACGTGACCCGCGGCTTACCGTGTTCCGCCAGGCCTCCCCGGGGGCTGCGGCTTCCGGGGCGGACCAGCCGACGGCGATCTTCAGGACGCCGGCCGAGCCGTCCGCGCCGGCGAGCGGGGAGCCGGGCACGGACCAGCCGACGGCGATCTTCAGGACGCCGGCCGAGCCGTCCGCGCCGACGAGCGGAGAGCCGGGCACGGAGTCGGGCTCGGTGGAGAACGACGCGAGGCTGCGTGCCGCGGTGGCGGCGTGGGTGGCGAGCGCGGACGACGAGGGTGCGCCGGCGGCCACGGAGGCCCCCTCTGAGGCCGCGGAGGCGGAGGTTCCGGCTCGGGGGCCGGGCAATGCGCCTGAGGGGCTCTCAGGCGACCGTGCGGGTTCCGGCGTTTCTGCGGAGCGGAAGTCCGCGGCCGCCGGCGAGGCCGAGTCTCCGGAGGAGGACGAGGCCGACGTCTCGGGGTCGTCGGGTCAGGACGACGAGGGGCCTTCGGGCGACGAAACGGGTCCGGGCGCGTCCGCCGGGACGGAGCCTGCGGTCGCCGAAGGGCCGGCTTCCGAGGCCGACGGTGGAGCCGCGGACGCGGAGTCGGAGTCGGAGTCGCGGGACGGCGACACGTCCGAGTCCGCGGAACCGGGGTCCGCGCCTGAGCCTGAGCCTGCCCACGAGGCTGCGGCGTCGGTGCCGTCGGATCAGGACGCCGGGCAGACCCCGGACGGCGAATCGGGTTCGGGTACGTCCGCGGAGCCGGAGTCCGGAGGTGTCGGGGGCTCGGTCTCCGAGGACGCCGAGCCGACATCGCAACCCGCGTCGTCCGACGACGCTGCCGCTTCGGCGCCGTCGGGCCGGGACGACGAGGAGAACTCCGGCGACGGGCCCGGTTTGGACGCGACGGCGGAGCTGGACGCTGCGGACGCCGAAGGCCCGGGCTCAGAGGCCGCGAAGCCGGCGGCCGTTCCCGCACCTGCCGGCGAAGCCGAGGCGGCGGGGCAGGACGCCGACGAGGACGGTTCGAGCGAGTCCGCCGAGTCGACTCCGTCGGGCACCGGCACCCGTATCGACGACGCTGCCCGGACAGCGCCCGCCAAGGGCAAGGAATCTGCGGATGCAAAGAGCGACGCAGCCGCGGGAGAGGCCGCCCCCAAGCGCGCGGTCGATCAGCCTACCGCCGTTTTCAAGGCGCCCCGGCGGCCCTCCGTCGATCAGCCCACCACCGCGCTCAAGGTGCCCCCGGCGCCCAGGTCCAAGCCCGAGCCCAAGGCCGAGCCCTCCAAGCCCGAGCCCAAAGCCGATGTCCCGCGCTCCAGCACCTTCGTGCCCCTGCGGGCCGACGACGTACGGAATCCCGCCGAGGTCAAGTCGCAGGCAGCCGCGCCGGCCGCAGCCACCCCGTCCGCACCCGCCTCGCTCACCGAGGCCGAGCGGACCAAGCAGCAGCCCATGCCGCCGCTGCCGCCGCTCGATCTGCTCGCCGAGCTGACGAACACCCCGCCCCCGCCGCAGACCCCGGTCCGTACGGTCTTCCGGCGGATCAAGATCTGGACGCCGCTGGTTCTGCTGCTCCTGGTCGTCTTTGCGGTCGTACAGGCTGTACGCCCGCTCCCGAACCCGTCGCTCGCGCTCTCCGCCGAGCCGACGTTCACCTTCAAGGGCGGCCCGCTCAGCCTGCCGTGGCCGGATGAGGGCCAGGGCGCCG